>CP000781.1:4557500-4857500 GCA_000017645.1 Xanthobacter autotrophicus Py2 | reverse complement strand
GTAGGCGATGACCAGGTTGGATGCGGTGCAGCCTTCCGGCAGCGACTGGTGCACCTGGCGCGTCACCACCCCCACGGCCTCGCCGGCATCGCGCTCCTCGGCGGTCTCGCCGACGCAGACGATGGGCAGCAACCCGAAGCACCACGCCGCCTTCACCTTGGCCATCACCACCGCATCGCTCTCCGACAGGTTGGTGCGACGCTCGGAATGGCCGACGATGACCGACGTGACGCCGGCATCCTTCAGCATCTCGGCGGAAATGCCGCCGGTGTGGGCGCCCGCGGGGGCCGGATGGCAATTCTGGCCGCCCAGCTGCACCCCGGAGCCGGCGAGGCGCTCGGCGGCGGAGATCAGGAGCGTTGCGGGCGGGCAGACCAGCAGGTCCAGCTTGGCCTTGAGGTCGCCATCATAGCCCGCGGCCAGGGCCTCGATCTCGGCGAGGGAGCTCTTCAGCCCGTTCATTTTCCAGTTGCCGGCGATCAGGACGCGGCGGGAAGCGGGCATGGTTCGGCTCTCCTTTAAGGTTGATCGGGGTTCGCTCTATCAGAGCCCTTTCCCGGCCAAAAGGCATCAAGATGCGCCGTTGCGGGAGCAGGATGGCCTCACTATCATGCGCCGCTTCGCGCCGGACCCGGCCAAAACGAGAACGAACCGTCGATGGTACTTCAGACCCTTCGTAAGGGCGCGTCCGGCTGGATCGCCAAGATCTTCCTCGTCATCCTCACGCTCAGCTTCCTGGTGTGGGGCATCGCGGACGTGTTCCGCGGCATGGGCGCGACCTCGGTGGCGAGCGTCGGCGCAACCGAAATTTCCGCCGATGCGTTCCGTCGTCAGTATCTCGATCAGCTCCAGCAGATCAGCCGCCGTGCCGGCCGTCCGATCTCGCCGGACCAGGCCCGCGCCTTCGGCCTCGACCGGCAGATCCTGAACCAGATGATCGCCGACGCCACGCTGGACGAGCAGGCCTCCCGCCTCGCCCTCGCCGTGTCCGACGAGCAGATCGCGCGCGAGATCGCCGACAATCCCAATTACCGCCGTCCCGGCGCCACCAGCTTCGATCCGGCCTATTTCCAGCAGCTGCTGCGATCCAACAACCTCACCGAGCAGCGCTTCGTCGCCTCCGAGCGCCAGCGCGCCGTGCGCGACCAGCTGCTGAAGTCGCTGGGCGCTGGTGTCGCGGTGCCGCAGGTGCTCATCGATGCGGTGGGCCGCTTCGAGAACGAGACCCGCACCGCCTCCTACGTGCGTGTCACCCCGGCCGCCGCCGGTCCCCTCGCCGCCCCCACGGACGAGGTGCTGCGCGCCTATTTCGACGCCCACAAGGTCACCTTCCGCGCGCCGGAATACCGCAAGATCAGTGTCCTGGCGCTGACCCCGGCGACGCTCGCCGCCGCCGAGACCGTGACGGAGGCCGACGCCAAGGCTGACTACGAGCGCAACCTTTCCCGCTTCGGCACGCCGGAGCGCCGGGAGGTGCAGCAGATCGTCTTCACCTCCGCCGCCGATGCCCTGGCCGCCGACGAGAAGATCAAGGCCGGCGCGAGCTTCGCCGACATCGCCGCCGCCCGCGGCCTGACCGCCAAGGACACCGACCTCGGCCTCGTGGCGAAGTCCGCCATCCTCGATCCGAAGATCGCCGACGCCGCCTTCTCCATGCCCGAGGGCGCGGTGAGCGCGGTGGAGGGCCGCTTCGGCACGGTGCTGGTGCATGTCACCAAGGTCGAGCCCGGCGCCCGCCAGCCGTTCGAGGCAGTGAAGGACCAGATCAGCGCCGACCTGCGCCTCGATCGCGCCCGCCGGGCGCTGCTCGACAAGCACGACCAGGTGGAGGACGAGCGCGCCTCCGGCTCGACCCTTGCCGAGGTGGCGCAGAAGCTCGGCCTCAGGCTCCAGACCTTCGACGCGGTGGACCGCTCCGGCCACACCCCGTCGGGTGACCCGGCCGACGTGCCCGGCGGCGCGGACGTGCTGTCCGGCGCCTTCGCCGCCCAGCCGGGTGTGGAGACCGACACCGTCCAGCTGCCGCAGAACGGCGGTTTCGTCTGGTACGAGACCAATGCCATCACCCCGGCCCGCGATCGCACCTTCGATGAGGCCAAGTCCGCCGTCACCGCCCGCTGGACCGAATCCGAGACCGAGAAGGCAGTGGAAGCCAAGGCCACCGCCCTGCTCGACAAGGCCAAGGCCGGCACCCCGCTGGCCCAGGTGGCCGCGGAGGCCGACCTGCCGCTCCAGATCGCCGAAGGCCTGCGCCGGGGCCGGGCCGCCGGGCCGTTCAGCGCCGAGAGCATCGCCAGCGTGTTCGACGTAAAGGAAGGCGGCTTCGGCATTGCGCTCGCCGCCACCGAGCCGGACCGCGTCGTCTTCGAGGTGACCAAGATCATGGTGCCGCCGCCGGACATGGACACCTCGCGCGCCTCCGCAGAGCTGTCGCGCCAGATCGAGAATGACGTGTTGCTGCAGTATCTTTCCGCCATCCAGAAGGAGATCGGCGTGAAGATCAACGACAAGCTCTTCGCCCAGGCCACGGGCGCTGGCGCGACCAACTGAAGGTGGGCCACAGCGTGAACGCACCCACCGATTTCGACCTCTTCACCTCGCGCTACCTGAAGGGCGAGGCGCAGGTGGTTTCCACCACCCTGGTGGCCGACCTGGAAACCCCGGTCTCGGCCTTCCTGAAGCTCGCCGGGGACACCCCCAACGCCTTCCTCCTCGAATCGGTGGAAGGCGGGCAGACCCGCGGTCGCTATTCCATGATCGGGCTCGCGCCCGACCTTATCTTCCGCGCGTCCGGCGATACGGCGGAGATCAACCGCACCCCGGCGGCGGACAAGGACGCCTTCGTCCCCTGCTCCGAGCCGCCGCTGAAGGCGCTGCGGACCCTGCTCGCCGAATCGGCCATCGACCTGCCGGCCGGTGCCCCGCCCATGGCGGCGGGCGTATTCGGCTATCTCGGCTACGACATGGTACGGCAGATGGAGAAGCTGGCCCCCGCCAAGCCGGACCCCATCGGCGTGCCCGAGGCGCTGCTCATCCGCCCCACCCTCATGGTGGTGTTCGACGCGGTGAAGGACGAGCTGACCGCCGTCACCCCGGTGCGCCCGAAGGAGGGTGTCTCCCCCCGCGCGGCCTATGAGGCGGCGCTGGAGCGGCTCGACCAGGTGGTGGCGGGGCTGGAGCGAGCTATCGCCCATCCGGCGCCTGAGCCCTTCCACGGCGAGGTTCTGCCGGTCTCCAACACCAGTGCGGACGAGTTCTGCGCCATGGTGGACAAGGCAAAGGACTATATCCGCGCCGGCGACATCTTCCAGGTGGTGCTGTCCCAGCGCTTCGAGAGCCCGTTCACCCTGCCGCCCTTCGCCCTCTACCGGGCTCTGCGGCGCGTGAACCCGGCGCCGTTCCTGGTCTATCTCAACTTCGACGGCTTCTCCGTGGTGTGCTCCTCGCCCGAGATCCTGGTGCGGCTGCGCGGCGGGCAGGTGACCATCCGTCCCATCGCCGGCACCCGCAAGCGCGGCGCCAGCCATGTGGAGGATGACGCGCTGGCCGCCGAGCTTCTGGCCGATCCCAAGGAGCGCGCCGAGCATCTCATGCTGCTGGACCTCGGCCGAAACGATGCCGGGCGAGTGTCGCAGATCGGCACGGTGAAGGTGACCGACAGCTTCTTCATCGAGCGCTACAGTCAGGTGATGCACATCGTCTCCAACGTGGAGGGCACGCTGGACCCGCGCTTCGACGCGGTGGATGCGCTGGCCGCCGGCTTTCCCGCCGGCACCGTCTCCGGCTCGCCCAAGGTGCGGGCGATGGAGATCATCGACGAGCTGGAGAAGGACAAGCGCGGCATCTATGCCGGCGCCATCGGCTATTTCGGCGCCAATGGCGAGATGGACACCTGCATCGTCCTGCGCACCGCCGTGGTGAAGGATGGCCGCATGTATGTGCAGGCCGGCGCCGGCATCGTCTACGACAGCGTGCCCGAGAGCGAGCAGCAGGAATGCGTGAACAAGGCCAAGGCCCTGTTCCGCGCCGGGGAAGAGGCGGTGCGCTTCGCCGCCCGCGCCGGCAAGGGGCAGTGAAGGCGATGGGTGCGCGCCACGCCGATGCACCGCTGGTTCGGATCAGGCACGCGGGCATGGCCGGCGTCGTGGCGGCCCGATGGCGTGGGTCGCCCCGCACACCCTTCGCCGCCCTTGCTTGACCACACCCGCCGGGCCACGCATTAAGCCCGGAAATCCCGAGATCCTCGGGGCCTGGAGTGCCCATGACCAACGTCACGCTGATCGATAATTACGACAGCTTCACCTACAACCTCGTGCATTACCTGGGCGAGCTGGGCGCGAACGTCACCGTCCATCGCAACGACAAGGTGACCATCGAGGAGGTGCTGGCCGAGAAGCCCGACGCCATCGTGCTCTCCCCCGGTCCCTGCACCCCCAACGAGGCGGGCATCTGCCTCGACCTCATCGCCAAGGCCGGCGAGAGCGTGCCGATCTTCGGCGTGTGCCTCGGCCACCAGGCCATCGGGCAGGTGTTCGGCGGCGACGTGGTGCGCGCGCCCACCCCCATGCACGGCAAGCTGAGCGAGATCCTGCACGAGGGCAAAAGCGTCTTCCGCGGGCTCAACCATTCGTTCCAGGCGACGCGCTACCACTCCCTCGTGGTCGAGCGCGACACCCTGCCCGACGCTTTGGAAGTGACGGCGCACACGGCGGACGGGCTGATCATGGGCCTCGCCCACAAGAGCCTGCCCATCCATGGCGTACAGTTCCATCCGGAGAGCATCGCGTCGGAGAATGGCCACGCGCTGATCCGCAATTTCCTCGAAATCGCGGCCGCCTTCAATGCGCAGAAGGCCAAGGGCTGAGCACGAGAGGCTGAGGACGAGACATGAACGAGTTCAAACCCCTCCTCGGCAAGGTGGCCACCGGCGCGAGCCTCACCCGCGACGAGGCCGCCTACGTGTTCGACAAGATGATGTCGGGCGAGGCCACCCCCTCTCAGATGGGCGCGCTGCTCATGGGCCTGCGTGTGCGCGGCGAGACGGTGGAGGAGATCGCCGGCGCGGTCTCCGTCATGCGGTCCAAGATGCTCTCCGTCGAGGCCCCCAGTGAAGCGGTGGACGTGGTGGGTACCGGCGGCGATGCCTCCGGCTCCTACAACATCTCCACCTGCGCCTCCTTCATCGTGGCGGGGGCCGGCGTGCCGGTGGCCAAGCACGGCAACCGGGCGCTGTCCTCCAAGTCGGGGGCGGCGGACGTGCTGGCGGCGCTGGGCGTGCGCATCGACCTTGACCCGGCCGGCATCTCCCGCTGCATCGCGGAGGCCGGCATCGGCTTCATGTTCGCGCCCTCCCACCATCCGGCCATGAAGCATGTGGGACCGACGCGGGTGGAGATGGGCACGCGCACCATCTTCAACCTCTTGGGGCCGCTCTCCAATCCGGCCGGCGTCACCCGGCAGATGGTGGGCGTGTTCGCCAAGTCCTGGATCGTGCCGCTGGCAGAGGTGCTGCGGACGCTCGGGTCGCAAAAGGCCTTCGTGGTGCACGGGTCCGACGGGCTGGACGAGATTACCATCTCCGGCGGCACCGACATCGCCGTGCTGGACGAGGGCCGCATCCACACCTTCACCATCATGCCGGAGGACGTGGGCCTCAAGCGCCATCCGGCCGAGGACCTGAAGGGCGGCGACGCCGTGCATAATGCCAAGGCGCTTCGGACCGTGCTGGACGGAGCCGAGGGCGCCTATCGCGACGTGTCCCTGTTCAATGCCGCCGCTGCCCTGGTGGTGGCCGGCCGGGCCAAGGACCTGAAAGAGGGGGTCGAGATGGCACGGGTCAGCCTTGACACCGGCTCCGCCCGCGCGCGGCTGGAGCACCTCGTGGCCGTATCTGAGAAACTGGCGCCGGAGGCGGCCCAATGACCGATATTTTGAAGAAGATTGAAGCCTACAAGCGCGACGAGATTGCCGTCGCCAAGCATGCCCGTCCGCTGGGAGAGATCGAGGCGGCGGCCCGTGCTGCGCCGCGCGTGCGGCCGTTTGCCGGAGCCATCGCCACCAGTCTGGCTGAAGGGCGCACCGCGCTCATTGCGGAGATCAAGAAGGCGAGTCCCTCCAAGGGCCTGATCCGGGCGGACTTCGATCCGCCGGCGCTGGCCCGCGCCTACCAGCGCGGCGGCGCCACCTGCCTGTCCGTGCTCACCGACACTCCCTCCTTCCAGGGCGCGCCGGAATTCCTCGGCTCCGCGCGCGCGGCGGTCGACCTGCCGGTGCTGCGCAAGGACTTCATGTACGACACCTACCAGGTGGCGGAGGCCCGCGCCTGGGGGGCAGACTGCATCCTCATCATCATGGCCGGGGTGGACGACCTGCTCGCCCGTGACCTCGCTGATGCCGCCGCCGCTTATGGCATGGACGCCATCGTGGAGGTGCACGACGACGCCGAGCTGGAACGGGCGCTGGACCTGCCGTGCCGGCTCATCGGCATCAACAACCGCAACCTGCGCACCTTCGAGACCTCGCTCGAAACCTCCGAGCGCCTCGCACCCCGCGTGCCGAAGGACCGGATCGCCATCGGCGAGAGCGGCATCTTCACGCCGCAGGACGTAGCGCGGCTCGCGAAGGTTGGCATCGGCACCATCCTCGTAGGCGAGAGCCTGATGCGGCAGGAGGATGTCGCTTCCGCCACGTCCCAGCTCCTTGCGGTCTAGACTTGCCGTATACGTAAAGTTCCGCCTTAATGGGCATGACGGTTCCGCAAGTGGGCCGCACCCAAGGGAGGACTTTCATGAGATTGCGCCTGTTCGCCGGCATTGCCATTGCCGGCCTGTTCTGCGCCCCGGCCCTGGCCGCCGACCCTGTCGGCCTGTGGCAGACCCCCTCACGGGGTGGCCAGGTGGAGATTTCCAAGTGCGGCGCCAGCCTTTGCGGCCGCCTTGTCTCCTCCGAGGGCATCAAGGCCGATCCCAACCTCAAGGACGTGAACAACGCCAACGCGTCCCTGCGCAGCCGTCCGGTGAAGGGTGTCACCATCCTTACCGGCTTCTCGGGCGGGCCGAAGGAATGGAGCGGCGGCAGCATCTATAATGCCGAGGACGGCAAGACCTATTCCGGCTCCATCACCCTCGATGGCGACGACACCCTGAAGCTGCGCGGCTGCGTGGTGGCGCCGCTTTGCAAGACGCAGACCTGGACCCGGCTGCGCTGACGCGCAGGCCGCTTTCACCTCGCGAACGCCCCGGCGATCTTCTGTCTGCCTTGCCAAGGTGGACAGGACCCGCCGCGGGCGCCATCTTCCGTCCCGCACGAAACGATTCCGGGACGCACCGACGGCCATGGCGAGCCTGACCCATATCGATGCCGAGGGCTCGGCCCGCATGGTGGACGTGTCCGACAAGGCCGCCACCACCCGCGAGGCGCTGGCCGAGGGGCGCGTGGCCATGGCGCCGGCGACCCTTGAGCTCATCCTCTCCGGCAACGCCAAGAAGGGCGACGTGATGGGCGTCGCGCGCCTCGCCGGCATCATGGCCGCCAAGCGCACCCATGAGCTCATCCCCCTGTGCCACCCGCTGATGCTCACCAAGGTGGAGGTGGAGGTCGTGCCCGATTCCGCCCTGCCGGGCCTTCATGTCACCGCGCGGGCCAAGACCACGGGCCAGACCGGCGTGGAGATGGAGGCGCTGACCGCGGTCTCGGTGGCCTGCCTCACCATCTACGACATGGCCAAGGCGGCCGACCGTGGCATGCGCATTGAAGGGATCCGGCTTCTGGAGAAATCCGGCGGCGCCAGCGGGCATTTCCGCGCGGAACCGCCCACGGACTGAAGAGGCCGAACCACTGATGGAACCGAGCACGACAACGGGCGCCGGGAAGCCGGCGGGCAAGAAGGCGCCCCTCATGACCGTCGAGGAGGCCATAAGCCTCGTGACGGCCGGGGTATCGGCCCTGGGTGTCGAGCAGGTGCCCGTGGCGCTGGCAGATGGGCGCGTGCTGGCGCAGGACCTGCCCGCCCGCCGCACCCAGCCGCCCGCCGACATGTCGGCCATGGACGGCTATGCGGTGCGCGGGAGCGACATCGCACAGACCCCTGCCCGCCTCACCGTGATCGGCGAATCGGCGGCCGGCCGGCCATTCGCGGGCGCCGTGGGGCCGAGCCAGGCGGTGCGCATCTTCACCGGCGCAGTGGTGCCGGAGGGCGCCGACACGGTGGTGATCCAGGAGAACACCAGCCGCGACGGCGATACCCTCACCACCACGGCCCCCACCGCTGCCCTGCGCAACGTGCGCAAGAAGGGCTGCGATTTCACCGCGGGCACGCCGGGCCTGTTGGCCGGGCGGCGGCTGACTGGCCGCGACGTGATGCTTGCCGCCGCTATGGATCATGCGGTCCTGCCGGTGGCGCGGCGCCCGCGCGTGGCGGTGCTGCAGACTGGCGACGAACTGGTGCTGCCCGGCACCGGCACCGGTCAGGACAGCGAGATCGTCGTTTCCAACGCCTTCGGCCTCGCCACCCTCGCCCGCCGCGCCGGCGCGGAGGTGACGGACCTCGGGCTGGTGCGGGATGACCTTGCCGCCATCCGTGCCGTGGTGGCGCAGGCGCTTTCGGGCGACTTCGATCTCGTCATCTCCTCCGGTGGCGCCTCGGTGGGCGACCATGATCTGATGGCGCCGGCGCTGCGCGCCGAGGGGGTGGAGCTGTTCGTGCACAAGATCGCCCTGCGCCCGGGCAAGCCGCTGATGTTCGGTGGCAAGGACGGCGTGCGGGTGCTCGGCCTGCCGGGCAATCCGGTCTCGTCCCACGTCTGCGCCATGGTATTTCTGGTGCCGTTGCTGCGCGCGCTTCAGGGCGACGCCATGCCTGGTCCCCTGACGGCGCCGGCGCGCCTCGCGGTGGACATCCCGGCCAACGACGTGCGCCGTGATTTCATGCGCGCCCGCATGGACCGCCACCCCGACGGAACGGTGCATGTGACGCCCTGCGCCTCCCAGGACAGCGCCATGCTGAGCGTTCTGGCCGCCGCCGACTGCCTGCTCATCCGCCCGCCCTTCGCGCCTGCCGCCACGGCCGGAGACCCTTGCGAGATCATTCCCTTCGATGATTGAGCGGTCTTAACCCTGCCTTCACCCCTTGCGGAACACAAAAGGAACAGATAGAAACTGTTCATGATTTGTTTCGCGGCGCACAGGCGGGCGCCAGCAGGGGGCGAGAGATGCTGACGCGCAAGCAATATGACCTGCTTCGCTTCATTCATGAGCGGCTGAAGGAGACCGGCGTGCCCCCCTCCTTCGACGAGATGAAGGAGGCGCTGGACCTGCGGTCCAAGTCCGGCATCCATCGCCTGATCACGGCACTGGAGGAGCGCGGCTTCATCCGCCGGCTGCCCAACCGGGCGCGCGCCCTCGAGGTGGTGCGCCTGCCGGACAGCGTCGCCCCCGGCCTCGCCACGCCCCGCTCCGCCAGTCGCGGCTTCTCTCCCTCGGTGATCGAAGGCAGCCTCGGCAAGGTGCGTCCGGCTGCGGATGATGACGAAGGCGCAGGCCAGGTGGTCACCGTTCCGGTTATGGGCCGGATTGCGGCGGGCTCGCCCATCTCCGCCATCCAGACCCGCAGCCACACCCTCAACATTCCGCCTGAGATGCTGGGCAGCGGCGAGCATTTCGCCCTGGAGGTGCGCGGCGACAGCATGATCGAGGCCGGCATCCTCGACGGTGACACGGTTCTCATCCGCAAGTGCGATACGGCGGACACCGGCGATATCATCGTGGCGCTCGTGGACGACGAGGAAGCCACGCTGAAGCGCCTGCGCAAGAAGGGCGCCTCCATCGCCCTCGAAGCCGCCAATCCCGCCTACGAGACGCGCATCTTCGGGCCCGACCGGGTGCGCATCCAGGGCCGCCTCATCGGCCTCATGCGCCGCTACTGATTTCCGCTTCCTCCCCGGTGGGGAGGCCGCGACGGGGTGAGGGGCGTGGCGGTCACCATGCTCAACGGGACCGGCTCCTCTGGAGCGACGCTTCTCACCCCAGCTTTTTGAGCCGTCGATGCTTTTGGCCGCTTCACTCCGATGCGGCGTCGGCTTCCGGATCGTCCGTCGCCGGGCGCTGCGGGGCGGGCTCAGGTGGCAGGGGCGGCATCCAGGGGCGCTGGACGTTGGGCTTGCGGGTTGGCTCAATCTGCCAGTCGCCGCCGCTTGCCCCCTCGCTGCTCATTCCCTTACGGAAGTGATAGGCCAATGTGCCGGTGCGCTGCAGCGTTTCAGGCGTCACCACCTGGGCCGGACAGCGCCGGGGCGGCACATCCCGTGTGACGACAATGCGCGATTCCAGGCAGTCTGCCTCCAGGCTTTCCGCCCGCCGCGATACGGCGATGGTGCCGCCGCCCGGCAAGGGAGCGGTGCAGCCGAGGGGATCGCAGGTGAACAGCGCGGCAAGCCCTTCGGCACCCGCCTTTCGCATGTCACCCTCCCGCGTCATCCACTGCTCCACCACCAGCCGCTGGCTGCGCGCGCCGAGCACCGAGAGCCGCCCGTCGGGCCCGCGCACGGCGACCGTCTGGGCATCGGGTGCGATGAGAATGTCCGGCCGCGGCGGCGCGCCGGACATGAGCAGGGCGAGGGCGAACGGCACGATCGCGACCGCCGTGAGCCATCCGCGCAGCAGGCAAAGCGCCGTCAGGCCCAGGCTGAACAGGGCGAGCGTCGGCGCGCCGACCGGATCGACCCTGCCGTCGGCCCCTGGCAGCACCGCGATGGCGTCCGAGACCGCCACCATGATCTCGATGCCTTTGCCCATCACCGGCCAGGCCAGATGATCGAATCCGAACGGCATCAGCAGCACGCCCAGCAGGCCGAAGGGCATCACCATGAACGACACTGCCGGCATGGCGGCGAGATTGGCGAGCAGGCCATAGGGCGCCACGCGCTGGAAGTGGAAGATGCCGTAGGGCGCCGTCGCCAGCCCCGCCACCAGGGAGGTGAGCGCCGTCCCGCCCACCAAAACCGCGAGCCAGATGGCGGCCTGCCCGACCCATCCGTCGGGTCGCGGCAGGGCGCGCATGGGCCGCAGGCGCTCATAGGCGGCAACGAGGGCGAGGGTGGCGGCGAACGACATTTGCGTGCCGGGATCGAGCGCCGCCTCGGGGGTGAAGGCGAGCACGCAGACCCCGGCCACGCCCACGGTGCGCAGGGTCAGCGCCGGCCGGCCCACCAGCACGCCGCTCAATACCAGCGCTGTCATCACGAACGAGCGCTGCGCCGGAACGTCATTGCCGGACAGCACCAGATAGGCGGCGCTGCCGGTGAGGGCGGCGACGGCCGCCAGCGACTTGATGGGGAAGCCCAGCGCCAGCGCCGGCACCAGAGCGAGGCCGCCGCGCATGAACGCGAACAGCGTGCCCGCGACCAGCGCCATGTGCAGGCCAGAGATGGACAGGATGTGCGTGAGCCCGGACACGCGCATGCTCTCTTCCACCTCCGGCGCGATCGCGGAACGGTCGCCTGCTACCAGCGCGACGGCGATTTCCGCCGGCGTGCCGGACAGCGAGGCCCGGATGCGGCGGGATAGGCTGTCGCGCACGGCCTCCACCGCCATGGCGAGGCGTACCGACAAGGGTGGTTCCGCCGGCTCCGCGAGCTTGGGCCGCCCCAGGCCGTAGCCCACGCCGCCGATGCCGGCGAACCAGGGGTTCCGGCCGAAATCATGGGCACCGGGCATGGCCGGCCCGAGCGGCGGCAGCAACTGGGCGAGCTGGGTGACATGGGTGCCCACCGGCGGCGCCCAGCCCTTGCGCAGGGTGAGGCGGACGAGGCGCGGAACCTTGTCCAGTCCCTTCACCGGCCCGGCGTCGAGACGCAGCAGGATGCGATCCCCCTTTGGGCGATGCTCCACCCGCTCCACGAAGCCCGACAGCCGCACCGGCCCCTTGCCGGGCGTGGCGATCTCGTGCGCCACCAGCGCGGTGCGCACGCTCGCGGTGGTGAAGCCCGCTGTTACGGCGGCAAGGGCCACCATCGCGCCGAACGCCACCGGTCGCGCCCGCAGCAGCACCGCGCCCCCGCAAAGAGCGGCCAAAAGCACCCCGGCGACGGCAAGGGACGGCTCCTGCGCCGCCCCGAAGTAGATGAGGATGCCAAGGGTGAATGCCGCCGGAAGCCAGAGGATCAACCGGCCGGAGGCGGCCTCGGCGGCAAGATCCGCGGCGAGGCGGGCGCGCAGGGCATCCAGCACGCGGGCGAGGCCGGGGGGCATCGCCCGGCGCGCGGCGGTGCGCGCGCCGCCGAGAACGGCGGCCCGTCCGCTGGTCCGCGCCGGACGCTGGTCCTGCTGCGTCATGTCGCCCCAGATGCCCCGCTGCGGGTCGTTCCGATCCGTGGGCGTCCGGCGCCCGGCCCGCCGGACAAGGCGGCCGTATTCCTTGTGCCCGGCGCCTATGCTACACGGGCGCCTCCCGCGTGCCAGGGTGCGTGCATTCATGCGCGCTCGGACGTGAGGCTCGTGCTGGAGCCCCTGCCCCGGTCGACCCCGCGTACCGCCCGGGCGCTGCCCCGCCCCGTCCACCCCCTGGACCGAGCCTCGTCGAGTTCCCCATGTCGCAGATCGTCACCCGCTTCGCCCCCTCCCCCACCGGCTTCCTGCACATCGGCGGGGCGCGCACGGCCCTGTTCAACTGGCTCTATGCCCGCCACACCGGCGGCAAGATGCTGCTGCGCATCGAGGACACCGACCGCCAGCGCTCCACCAAGGAGGCGATCGCCGCCATCATCGAGGGGCTGGAGTGGCTGGGCATCACCTGCGACGGCGATCCCATCTACCAGTTCGCCCGCGCGGAGCGGCATCGCGCCGCTGTTGAGGAGATGCTGGCCAAGGGCAATGCTTATCGCTGCTACGCCACGCCGCAGGAGCTGGACGAGATGCGCGAACTGGCCCGCAAGGAGGGCCGCCCGCCGCGCTATGACGGCCGCTGGCGCGACCGCGACCCGTCCGAGGCGCCCAAGGATCGCGACCCCGTCATCCGCCTGCGCGCGCCGCAGGAGGGGGAGACCGTGATCGACGACATGGTGCAGGGCACCGTGACCTTCCCCAACAAGGATCTCGACGACCTCGTCCTGCTGCGCTCGGACGGCAATCCCACCTACATGCTGGCGGTGGTGGTGGACGACCACGACATGGGCGTCACCCATGTGATCCGGGGCGACGACCACCTGACCAATGCGGCGCGCCAGACCCAGATCTACCGCGCGCTGGGGTGGGAGGTGCCGCGCATGGCCCATATCCCGCTCATCCATGGGCCGGACGGCGCCAAGCTCTCCAAGCGCCATGGCGCGCTGGGGGTAGATGCCTATCGCGACATGGGCTACCTGCCGGCGGCGCTGCGCAACTATCTGGTGCGGCTCGGCTGGAGCCATGGCGACCAGGAAGTCTTCTCGACCGAGGAGATGGTCTCCTTCTTCGACCTCGACAAGGTGGGCCGCTCCGCCGCGCGGTTCGATTTCCAGAAGCTGGAAAGCCTCAACGGCCATTACATGCGCGCCTCCAGCGATGCCGAGCTGCTGTCGGCCATCGACGCGCTGGTGCCCCACCTGCCCGACGCCGAGCACCGCCTCGCCCGCATGACCCCGGAGCGCCGCGCCCAGCTCGCCGCCGCCATGCCGGGGCTGAAGGAGCGCGCCAAGACGCTGGTGGAACTGGTGGACAACGCCGAGTTCATTTTCGTGGAGCGCCCGCTGCCGCTGGACGATAAGGCCGCCGCCCTGCTCTCGCCCGAGGCCCGCGCCCATCTCGCCCGCCTCGTGCCGGCGCTGGAGCAGGTGGAGTGGACCGCCGCGGCCACCGAGGCTGCCGTGCGCGCCTATGCGGAGGCGCAGGGTGTGAAGCTCGGCGCCGTGGCCCAGCCGCTGCGGGCCGCGCTCACCGGCAAGCCGACCTCGCCGCCCATCTTCGATGTGCTCATGGTGCTGGGCCGGGACGAGAGCCTGGCGCGGCTGAAGGACCAGGCGGCTTGAAGGCGCGCCCTCCCGAGCCCGAACGGGTGGAGCTGGACCTCAGGGGGCTGAAATGCCCCCTGCCCGCCCTGCGTACCCGCAAGGCGCTGAAGGCAGCGGCCGCCGGAACGCGCCTCGTGGTCACCTGCACCGATCCCATGGCGGTGATCGACATTCCCCACCTGGCGCAGGAGACCGGCGCCGCGCTGGAAGAGCGCACGGTGGCGGAAGGCCTTCTCACCTTCGTCCTGCGCAAGCCGGGCTGAAGGCCCGGCAACCGCTGACGTTTCCGGGCTGAAAGCCCGGTACCGGCTCAGACCGAGAGCGGCAGAGCCCGTTCCACCAACCGCACCCAATACGACGCACCGAACGGAATGGCGGTATCCGCGAAGTCGTATTCCGGATGGTGCAGGTCGGCGGACGGGCCGTTGCCGATGAAGATGTAGGCGCCGGGCTTTTCCTCCAGCATGAAGGCGAAATCCTCCGCCGCCATCAGCGGCGGGGCGGCGGCGTCCACCTCCGACAGGCCGGCCACGTCGGCTGCGACCTCGGCCGCGAACGCGGTCTGCGCCGCGTGGTTGCGGGTGACGGGATAGCCCTGGGAAAAGCTCACCGTCGCCGTGGCGCCGTGGGCCGCCGCCACCCCTTCCGCCACCGCCACGATGCGGGCGCGCAGCACCTCGCGCACATGGGGATCGAGGGCGCGCATGGTACCGGCGAGCCGCGCGCTGGGCGGCAGCACATTGTCCGCCTCCCCCGCATGGAACATGGGAATGGAGATGACCGCGGCGGCCAGCGGATCGAGATTGCGCGACACCACATGCTGAAGGGCGGTGACGATGGCGGCACCGGTGAGCACGACGTCCACCCCCTGGTTGGGCCGCGCGGCATGGGCGCCGCGGCCGTCCACCAGGATCTCGATGCGGTCGGACGAGGCCATGATACCGCCCTGCCGCATGGCGAAGCGGCCCACGGGCAGCCCCGGCAGATTGTGCATGCCATAGACCTCGCTCACCGGGAAGCGAGCGAACAGGCCGTCGTCGATCATGGCCTTGGCGCCGGCCCCGCCCTCCTCCGCCGGCTGGAAGATGAGCACGGCGGTGCCGGAGAAGGCGCGGGTTTCCGCGAGGTGGCGCGCCGCTCCGAGCAGCATGGCGGTGTGGCCGTCATGGCCGCAGGCATGCATGACGCCGGGGGCCTGCGAGGCATAGGCGGCGCCCGTCTGCTCAGTGATGGGCAGAGCGTCCATGTCGGCCCGCAGCCCGATCATGGGCCCGTCCCCGCGTCCGCGCACGATGCCGACCACGCCGGTGCGCCCGAGCCCGGTGATCACCTCGTCGCAGCCGAAGGCACGCAGCTTGTCGGCCACTGCGGCGCTGGTGCGGGGCAGCTCGTACATGAGCTCCGGGTGGCGATGGAAATCCTGGCGCCAGGCCGCGATCTCGTCGGCGCCGGAGGCAATGTGATTATGGACGGGCATGGCAATTCCAGGAGCAATGAGGGGCCATGGTGGGCACGGGCCGCCTGCCGGTCAATGGGCTTGGGATATGCACAGCCCACGCCACCCCGCGCATCTTTCCCAGGGCGCTGCCGCTGCCGGCCTTGACCCTGCCGTCTTGGCATCCTAACCACAGCGGCGAGTGAGCCCGTAGCTCAGCCGGTAGAGCACGTGACTTTTAATCATGGGGTCTCGGGTTCGAATCCCGACGGGCTCACCAACGAATTTCGTAACATCAAAAACTTGGACGCGTAAAATCGCGGAGCTGCGAAATGCTGCCCTTTTGGCGCACGCGGAGGGCTCCGGGACGGCCGACCTCGGGATGCAGCCCTGTGAGAGCGCAGCCGGAACATTTCGTTTTTCTGGACCGTTGATGCGGTCATGACGACGACCGCTGAGGCCAGGCCTCGCCCATCCGATGAAACAACCTTGCCTGTCGAATCCGAACTCGACAGCGTGATCGCGGAGGATGGTCACCCCGTCGAACCGCCTCCGCCCGCGGCCATCGAGCCGGATCCCGCGCTCGCCCCTGAAGAAATAGAGCGCCTGCGCAAATCCTACCTGCTGACCCGCTTCTGGATCAGTGCGCGGGGTTACTGGGGCGCCAAGGGGGATCGCCTGGCGTGGGTATTTACCATCGGACTGCTGCTGCTGATCGTTGCCAATGTCGGCGTCCAGTATGCCATCAACGTCTGGAACAGGTCGATCTTCGACGGCATCGAGAAGCGCGATGCCGCCACCGTGTTCTATCTCACCGCAGTTTTCTTTCCCCTGGCCATCGGCAGTGTGGCGCTGGGCGTGGCGCAGGTCTATGCGCGCATGGGCATGCAGCGGCGCTGGCGCGCCTGGCTGACGAACGCCGTAGTGACGCGCTGGCTCGCTGCCGGCCGCTACTATCAGCTGAACCTCGTCAGCGGCGACCACAAGAACCCCGAATATCGCATCGCCGAGGACCTGCGGGTCGCCACTGAATCGCCGATCGATTTTCTCGCCGGGGTGACCGCCGCTTTCCTGTCGGCGGCGACATTCATCGTGGTGCTATGGACCATCGGCGGCGCGCTGACCCTGAAGCTCGGCGGGGCCGATATCACCATTCCCGGCTTCCTGGTGGTGGCGGCGGTGCTCTATGCGCTGATTGCCTCGGGCTCGATCCTGGTCATCGGTCGGCGCTTCGTCGAGGTGTCCGAGGAGAAGAACCAGGCGGAGGCGGACTATCGCTACATGCTGACCCGCGTGCGCGAGAATGGCGAGAGCATCGCCCTGCTCGGCGGCGAGCATGAGGAACGGGAGGGCATCAACAGCACCTTTTCCGGCGTGCTCCGCCAATGGGCGCGCCTCGCCGGGCAGTATATGCGCACCACGCTGGTGTCGCAGGGCTCCAGCCTGATCGCGCCCGTGGTGCCCCTGCTCCTGTGCGCGCCGAAATATCTCGAAGGCCAGATGTCGCTCGGCGAGGTGATGCAGGCGGCGTCTGCCTTCACCATCGTGCAGACGGCGTTCGGTTGGCTGGTGGATAATTATCCGCGTCTTGCGGACTGGAATGCCTGCGCCCGCCGCATCGCCTCCCTGATGATGTCCCTTGACGGGCTGGAGCGGGCGGAGAGCGGGGACGGCATCGGCCGCATCCGGCGGGGCGAGACGGACGGTGATGCCATGCTGACCCTGCGCGACCTCTCGGTGACCCTCGACGACGGCACCGCGGTGGTGGACCAGACCGAGGTCGTCATCGAGCCGGGCGAGCGGCTGCTGGTGGCCGGCGCCTCGGGCAGCGGCAAGAGCACGCTGGTGCGCGCCATCGCCGGGCTTTGGCCGTGGGGCAGCGGCAGCGTCAATTTCCATGCCGACGCCCGCCTCTTCATGCTCCCGCAGAAACCGTATGTGCCCTCGGGAACGCTGCGCCGGGCAACCACCTATCCGGGCGCGGCCGAAGACTGGACCCCTGAAGAAATCTGCGACGCCCTGCACAAGGTCGGGCTCGATCACCTGAAGGAGAAGATCGAGGAGGATGCCCCCTGGGACCAGACTCTGTCTGGCGGCGAGAAGCAGCGGCTGGCCTTCGCCCGCCTGCTGCTGCACCGGCCCGACATCATCGTTCTGGACGAGGCCACTTCGGCCCTCGACGACAAGGGTCAGGACAACATGATGGAGCTCGTCACCTCGACGCTTCCCGACGCGACCATCATCAGCGTCGCGCACCGTGCCGAACTCGAGGCCTTCCACAGCCGCAAGATCGTGCTGGAGCGGCGCAAGGGCGGGGCAAAGCTCATCACCGACATCGCCCTCATTCCGCATAAATCAAAGCCCCGGCTCCTGGGGCAATTGTTGGGGCGTCGGACGCGCTCGAAGCCGGCGGGGCCGGAGTGACGCCACTTCTTCTCCCCGACATTTCCGGTCGAGGACTGATGTGCTTTCTGGCCCGAGGTCAACCATGGCGACGGACAAGCTCTCTACCTACAAGGCGAAGCGCGATTTCCAACTGACACAGGAGCCGAGTGGCGGCGCGACAGCGAGCGCCTCGAACCGCCGCCGCTTCGTCATCCAGAAGCATGACGCCACGCGGTTGCACTACGATCTCCGACTGGAACTCGACGGCGTCTTCAAGTCCTGGGCGGTGACCCGCGGTCCTTCCCTCGACCCCCACGACAAGCGCCTCGCCGTGGAAGTGGAAGATCATCCGCTCGACTATGGCGACTTTGAAGGGACGATCCCCAAGGGCCAATACGGCGGCGGCACGGTCATGCTCTGGGACCGGGGCTACTGGGAGCCGGAAGGCAAGATGAGCCCCGAGCAGGCGTTGGCGCAGGGCGATCTCAAGTTCACCCTCGACGGGGAGCGGCTGCATGGCAGCTTCGTGCTGGTTCGCATGGCCAATGACCGCGACCGGGGCAAGCGCACAAACTGGCTCCTGATGAAGCATCGCGACGCATTCGCGGTCGCGGCGAACGGCGCTGCGATCCTCGACGACTACGACACGTCCGTCGCGTCGGGCCGCACCATGGCGGCCATCGCCACGGGAAAGGGGCGCAAGCCCAGCGTCTTCATGGTGCAGGGAGGCAAGGTTGAGTCCGATGCGGTCTGGGACAGTCGCACAGGCCTCGCGGCCGAGGCGCGCAAGGCGCCGGCACGGCGAAGCAAGACGCCGGACAAGATCGCGACCGCCGATCTCCCCGATTTCATCGCCCCGCAGCTGTGCCAGACCGTGGAGCGCCCGCCTTCTGCGGCCGGTTGGCTTCACGAAATCAAGTTTGACGGCTACCGCGTCCAGATGCGGGTGCGTGACGGCAAGGTGACCTTGAAGACCCGCAAGGGTCTCGATTGGACCGCAAGATTTGCGGCCATCGCGCGAGCCGCCGGCAAGCTGCCGGACGCGATCATTGATGGCGAGATCTGCGCCCTGGACAACAACGGCGCCCCGGATTTCGCGGCGATTCAGGCAGCCCTTTCCGAGGGCAAGACCGATGGACTCGTCTATTTCGCCTTCGACCTCCTGTTCGAAGGGGGCGAGGATCTGCGGTCCTTGCCACTGGCCGAGCGCAAGGGTCGATTGCAGCAGTTCCTGATCGGTGCCGGCGAGGATGCCCGGCTGCGGTTCGTCGAGCATTTCGACACCGGCGGCGAGGCGGTGCTGCGCTCGGCCTGCCGCCTCTCGCTTGAGGGCATCGTGTCGAAGCGGGCGGATGCGCCCTACGTCTCCGGGCGAACGGACACCTGGGCAAAGTCCAAGTGCCGCGCGGGACATGAGGTGGTCATCGGTGGCTACGCGACCACCGCCGGAAAATTCCGTTCGCTCCTCGTTGGCGTCCACCGTGGCGACAGCTTCGTCTATGTGGGGCGCGTCGGGACGGGGTACAGCGCGGCGAAGGTCAGGGGCCTCCTGCCGAAACTTCAGGCGGTCAAGAGGGCGAAATCGCCCTTCACCGGCATCTGCGCGCCGAAGCAGGAGCCCGGCGTGGTCTGGCTCAAGCCCGAACTTGTCGCCGAGATCGAGTTCGCCGGTTGGACATCCGACGGCCTCGTCCGCCAGGCCTCTTTCAAGGCCTTGCGTGAGGACAAGCCGGCGGACGAGGTGCAGGCCGACACGCCGGCTGCGCCCGAGACCGCTGAGGTGCCGCAGCCGGCGCCGCGCAAGTCGTCCGAGAGCACCGAGCCGTCGAAGTCAGCCCGCCGCGGCGGCAAGGTCGACGTTATGGGTGTCTTGATCTCGAGCCCCGACAAGGTGCTCTGGCCGGACGCCAACGACGGCCGGCCAGTCACCAAGGAGGATCTGGCCCGCTATTACGAAGCTGTCGGCCCTTGGCTGATCGACCATATCCGGGGCCGGCCGTGCTCCATCATCCGGGCGCCGGATGGGATCGGCGGCACGCAATTCTTCCAGCGCCACGCCATGCCGGGAACGTCCAGCCTGCTGGAACTCGTGACCGTCTTCGGCGACAAGAAGCCGTATCTTCAGATCGATCGCGTGGAAGGGCTGGCCGCCGTCGCCCAGGTGGGCGCTTTGGAGTTGCATCCCTGGAATTGCGTGCCCCAGCATCCGGAAGTGCCCGGTCGCCTCGTCTTCGATCTCGACCCTGGCCCGGACGTGCCGTTCTCGACGGTCGTCGAAGCCGCGCGGGAGATGCGCCAGCGGCTCGATGCACTCGGCCTGGTGAGCTTCTGCAAGACGACCGGCGGAAAAGGCCTGCATGTCGTCACGCCGCTGGCGGTGTCCAGGCGCAATCCGCTCTCCTGGCCGCAGGCCAAGGGCTTCGCGCGGGATGTCTGCCTGCAGATGGTGCGCGACAATCCGGAGCTCTATCTGATCAAGATGACCAAGGCCCTGAGGACAGGCCGTATCTTCCTCGACTATCTGCGCAACGATCGCATGGCGACCGCCGTGGCGCCGCTTTCTCCCCGCGCTCGGCCCGGCGCCACCGTCTCCATGCCCCTCACCTGGGACGAGGTCACAGCCGATCTCGACCCGAGGCGCTTCACGCTCCGCACCGTTCCCGGGCTGTTGGCGAAAAGCGCGCCCTGGGATGACTACAGCGACGGCGAGCGCCCGCTGGAGCCGGCCATCCGGCGGCTGGGCAAGGCCATGAAGGCGGCGTGAACCGCCGGGACGGCGATCTCAATGCCGTTCTCCGGCCCGGGTCTCTCCGGTCGGGTCCACGCGCTCTGCGCCCTGCGCCTCGTTCGGCCATTCGGAATTGGCATGGGCGACGCGGTCTTTGGCCTTGAGCTGCTCCACGTTGGAGTCCTTGTCCTCGTTGGGATTGGGGCGCCCAAGGTTACCACTCCGCTCGCAGGGGAACGGCTTTGCGGATTGTTCCGGGTCGCCGCCCTCCTCATCGCCGCCGACAGGGCGGCCGGGCAAGCCCTGGGGTTCATTCCGATCGATGCCCCCGCTTTTTCGCTGGCTGACGGCGGCCTTAGACTTTGGAGTGGGCGCTTCGCGGGGTGAAACTTCGCCGTCCAGCGGAGGACGCTGACCGCCGATCGCATTCGTCTGATCCTTGCCACCGGGCTCGCCCGGCGGGAACTGTAGGTCGGGCGCCGATCGGCGCCGATTGTCCGTGTCCATTCCAATTCTCCGTTTTAAAGATGTGACCGTCGGCACAGGACCGGCAAAACCCCGCTCCTTACGGGAGGAGCGGGGTCGGTCGGCTACGACAGATCACCGGCGCGAGGGATTGTCCCGATTTTGGCCGGGACGATCCTCGTCAGTCTTGCCGTGCTGACTCTTCTGGTCCTGCCGCTCGCCACCCTGCTGCTTGCCGCCGGCGCCGGACTGCGACTGCTGCTTGTGGGGATCCTGATGCTTGGCTGGATCATTCTGGCCCATCTGCTTCTGCTGATCCGACTGGCCACCCTGCTGGCGATTGCGATCCTGATCGCGGTCGTTGGGATTGCCCATGATGCGTTTCTCCTGGTTCGGGATTGGCTCCCGTAACTGAAACGCCGGGACGTAGCCTGCGTTTCAGCTTGGCTGGAGAAATGGATGGTCACGAGTGTCGGAGCCGTGGCGAAATAGACTGGCTGCGCCTGCCACTAACGCTTGCCTGTCCGGGTCTCTGCCGCGACGGATTTGCGCAGGGCGTCCATGATATTGACGACATTATTGGGCATGGCCTTCGGCTCAGAGGACCTGGTCTTTGCCGGCCGCTTGGTCTTCTTCCGCTTGGCCTCAATGATCTCAAGCAGCTTGTCCTGCACCGGGTCGGCCACCAGCTTGCTGTCCCAGTGGCGGGTCTCTTTCCGGATCAACTGCTCGATAAGCGGCATCAGCTCGGAATCGGACGGTTCATCGTCGATCCCGCCGAAATAGTCCGCCTCGTCCCGGACCTCGTCGCCATAGCGCAACGTCCAAAGGACGATGCCCTTGCCCCGCGGCTCCAGCATCACAGCGCGCTCGCGGCGCGAGATCACGAGACGGGAAATCCCCACCATGTGCTCGGCGGCCATGGCGTCCCGGATCACCGAGAATGCTTCCTGGCCGACCGGGTCGTCCGGTGACAGGTAGTAAGGCGTGTCGAGCCAGATCCAGTCGATGGAAGCGTGCGGCGCGAAGACATCGATGTCGATGGTCTTCGTACTGTCGAGCGCGACGTTCTCCAGTTCCTCGTCTTCGAGGATGATGTAGTCGTTTTCCCCGCGCTGATAGCCTTTCACTTCGTCGTCTTCCCCGACCTCATTACCCGTGACCGCGTCCACGTAATGGCTGACGACGCGGTTGTGGGTCTGGCGGTTCAGGGTGTGGAAACGCACCTTTTCACTCTCCGACGTCGCCGGCATCATCTGGACAGGGCAGGTGACGAGGGAGAGCTTGAGATAACCCTTCCAGTAGGGACGCAACGCCATGACGGCCTCCGATCAGGCGGCTCGCTTGGAGCGTGATGTTTTAGAGCGGGAGGTTTTGGTCCGGGAGGCACGCTTCGCCTTCGGGGGGCTCTCGCCGGCGTCGGCCTTTGCGGCAGTGCGCCTTGGCTTGCGGGACGAAGTCACGCCAGCACTCTCGCGCAGTGCCTCCAACAGGTCACTCGGCTTCGAGGGCGGGGGCGCCTTCCTTTTCGGCAGGGTCCGGCCTTCGATCTTCGCCTTCACGAGTTCGGCGACGGCGGCCTCATAGCGATCATCGAAGGCCTTGGCGTCGAACGTGCCCTTCTTGGTATTGATGATGTGCTTGGCGAGGTCCAGCATCTCTCCTTCGATCTTCATCTCCGGCAGACCCTCGAAGGCCTCGGCGGAAGACCGCACTTCGTAATCGAAGTTCAGCGTCGTTCCGACCAGTCCCTTGCCATGGGGACGGATCAGGACTGTCCGCAGGCGCCGGAACAGGACCGTTCGCGCCAGGGCGGCGACCTTGGCCTGCCGCAGACCGTCGCGCAGCAGCTTGAAGGCGTCGGCGCCCATTTTGTCGGGCGCGAGATAATACGGCTTGTCGAAATAGACGTCGTCGATCTCATCGCAGGGAACGAAGGCCTCGATCCGCAGCGTCTTGTCGCTATCCGGCACGGCGGAGGCGACTTCGTCGGGTTCGAGCACGACATAGCCGCCATTGTCGATCTCGTACCCCTTGACCTGGTCGTCCCGCTCCACCGGTTGTCCGGTCTCGCTGTCGACGAATTCCCGACGCACGCGATTTCCGGTCGACCGATTGAGCGTGTTGAAGGCAATGCGCTCGGAGGAGGACGCGGCGGTGTAGAGCGCCACCGCGAACGTGACGTCTCCGAACCTGATGAAACCTTTCCAATTGGCCCGCGCTGTCGCCATCCTGCACACTCCGACACAAGCACCGCGTTGAACGAACGGGTAGCCCGGGGTGTTGGTTCCCGGCAGGGTCCAAGTATGGCCTCCTTGGGAATTGGCCCCGTATTGAGAAGCCGTGACCGGCCCACGGACCCTGCACGACGTTTTGCCGCGCTCAAGAACCTGCAAAACCGGGCATTCGAGCCGCGGCTGCGGCGCCAAGGCCGCTTGATGCCGGTAGCTGGATCGGCCATTTTTGCGCTAGATCAAATTCCGCACCTGGAATGTAGATCAAGTCAACGCATATTCGGATTCGATCATGGAAACTGCCGCGCGCGTCGCTCTTCGTGTTCCCGTCTTCGGGTGGTTCCTGAAAGATGCCATCTATGGAGCGCCGGACGCCAAATATTATTTCATCGCAAATCTTGTGGTTTGCTTTGCAGCGCTCGTCTACTTTTTCGGCTATCCGTTCCTCATCATTTATGCCCTGACGGCGACTGCCGTGGCCCTGGTGTCGCTCATCATCCTCACCGCGTCGGACATGTTCCGAAAGGGCGGCGAAGACGGCGTGGGCGTCTCCAAGCCGGTCGGCCGCAGCACCAAGGCGCGCTGAAGACCCATCGTCACAATGGCGGCGCAGGGGGCTTCCCCGCTCCGCCTTATGGAGACGTTCTCATCCCGGTGTTCTCATGCCGGCGTTCGGCCAAGCTCCTGTTTGAGCTGGTAGATGTTGCGGATGAGGTCGAAGATCTGCCCGATCTCGGCCGAGGAATCGCTGGCCCGGCAGCTCATGATGAGCGGGGACGTGATCCCCGCCTCCAGCAGCGGGCGATAGGTGACATCGTCGCGATGCAGGTGCCGCACTGAGTCCGGCACCAAAGTGATGCCAATGCCCGCCGCCACCAGGCCCAGCGCGGTCTGCAGCTCGCGCACCTCCTGCGCGATGACGGGCGTGCAACCCCGGTCGCCGAAGAAGGACAGCACCTGATCGGCATAGCTCGGCCGTGGCGACTTGGGGTAGAGCACCAGCGGCTCCCCGGCGATGTCCTGAAATGACACACCGTCTGCGGCGAGCAGCCGGTGGTCCGGCGGCAGGGCCACCAGCAGGGGCTCTTCGGCGATCACCTCGCGCCTGATGGCGGGATCGTCGAAGCGGATGCGCCCGAAGCCCACGTCGATGCGCCCCTCTTTCAGGGCGGCGATCTGCTCCACGGTGCTCATCTCGATGAGCGCCACCTCAAGCCCGGCATAGCAGGCGCGAAAGCCCCGGACCACGTCCGGCAGCCCGCCATAGAGCACCGAGCCGACGAACCCGATCAGGAACTGCCGTCGCCCGGCCTCGCCGAAGCGCCGTGTGGTGATGCGCAGCTCCTCCGCCCGCTGGAGGATCTGCAACGCATGTTCGTTGAAGAAGCGCCCGGCCGCGGTGAGGCGCACCGGGCGGCTCGGCCGCTCGAACAGGGTGACGCCCAGATCCTCCTCTAGCTCGCGCATCTGCCTGCTCAGGGGGGATTGGGCGATGTGGAGCTTCTCCGCCGCGCGGGTGAAGCTGCGCTCGCGGGCCACGGTTGTGAAATACCTGAGGTGGCGCAGTTCCATATCCAGACCTATTAGGTATGCAAACCGACCGAGACTGTCTTTGACGCGCGCCCCGTCGGCGTGATTTTCCTTATGCCGAACATAAGGACACTCCACGGATGCAGACCGGCGTCGCAGTGCGTATCGACCGTATCGAGACCTTTATCGTCGATATCCCAACCATACGCGCCCATCACCTGTCCATGCACACCCTGCGCAGCCAGACGCTGGTGCTGGTGAAAGTGTCGTGCTCGGACGGCACGGTCGGCGTCGGCGAGGGCACCACCATCGGCGGCCTGAGCTATGGCGAGGAGAGCCCGGAAGGCATCAAGCTCACCATCGACACCTATATCGCCCCCCTGCTGCTCGGCGCCGACGCCACCCGGGTGGCCGCGCTGATGGCCAGCGTGAAGCGGGCCGTGAAGGGCAACCGCTTCGCCCGCTGCGCGGTGGAGACCGCCCTTCTCGATGTCCACGGGCGCCGCCTCGGGGTGCCGGTGTCGGAGTTCTTCGGCGGTCGCCAGCGCGACACGCTGGAGGTGGCCTGGACCCTCGCCAGCGGCGACACCGCGACGGACATCGAGGAGGCCGAGGCCATGCTGGCGGCCCGCCGCCACCGCATCTTCAAGCTGAAGATCGGCAAGCGCGAGGTGGCAGCGGACGTGGCCCATGTGGCCGCCATCAAGGCGGCCCTGGGCGACCGTGCCAGCGTGCGGGTGGACGTGAACATGGCCTGGAGCGAACATCAGGCCCGTCGCGGCATCGCCGCGCTGGAGGCGGCCGGGGTCGATCTCATCGAGCAGCCGGTTAGCCGGGAGCAGCGCGGCGCCCTCGCCCGCCTGACGCGCCGGTTCGACGCGGCCATCATGGCCGACGAAGCCCTTCAGGGCCCGGCCGAGGCCATGGATCTGGCGCGCGACCGTGCCGCCGGGGTGTTCGCGCTGAAGATCGCCCAGTCGGGCGGCCTGTTCGAGGCCCAGCGGGTGGCGGCCATCGCCGACGCGGCGGGCATCGAGCTTTATGGCGGCACCATGCTGGAAGGTGGCATCGGCACCGCGGCGTCGGCCCAGCTCTGCGCCACCCTGCCGACGCTCACCTGGGGCACCGAGCTGTTCGGCCCCCTGCTACTGGCCGAGGAGATCCTGGCGACGCCGCTCGCCTATGCCGATTTCGCCCTGATCGTTCCGAGCACGCCGGGCCTCGGCGTGGAGCTGGACATGGACCGGGTGGACTTCTTCCGCCGCGACCGCCCGGCCCCCCGCCTCAGCCCCGTTCGCCAGTCCGTGGGGGCCTGAGACCCCCTGCCCTTTCGACCGATGCCCCAGCGCACGGCGCATAAAAATGCCCCATAAGGAGAACGCCCATGGAAAAAGCCGCCATCGATGCCCTCTTGAAGGAGATGCAGGCGCCTACCCGCGGCGAGCCCACGCCCCGCGTGAAGGCGATCGTGGACCGCATCGTCCGCGACCTGTTCTACGTCATCGACGAATATGACGTGGAGCCGAGCGAGTTCTGGAGCGCGGTCAACTACCTGACGCAGGCCGGCCGCAACGACGAGTATGGCCTGATTGCCGCTGGCCTCGGCTTTGAGCGCTTTCTCGACGTGCGGCTCGACGCAGCGGAGGAAGCTGCCGGCCTTACCGGCGGCACCCCGCGCACCATCGAGGGGCCGCTCTATGTGGCCGGCGCGCCCCTGTGCAAAGGCGAGGCGCGGCTCGACGACGGCTCGGAAGAGGGCGAGATCCTCATCATGCACGGGCAGGTGCGCGACACCGACGGCCGCCCGGTAGCTGGCGCACATGTGGAGGTGTGGCACGCCAACACGCGGGGCAATTACTCCTTTTTCGACAAGAGCCAGAGCCCCTTCAACCTGCGTCGGACCATCGAGACCGACGCCGATGGCCGCTACCGTTTCCGCACCACGATGCCATCGGGCTATGCGGTGCCCCCCGAAGGCTCCACCGACACGCTGCTGAAGCAGCTCGGCCGCCACGGGCACCGTCCGGCGCACATCCATTTCTTCGTGAGCGCGCCGGGCTTTCGCAAGCTCACGACGCAGATCAACATCGACGGCGATCCCTATCTCCACGATGACTTCGCCTTCGCCACCCGCGATGGGCTGATCCCCGCCGTGGAGCGCAACCAGGACCCCGACGCCATCGCCGAGGCCGGGCTGAATGCCCCGTTCGCGCGCATCGCCTTCGATTTCGAGCTGAGGTCGGAGGCCCTCGCCCTGCCCTCCGCCGAGGTGCAGCGCCCGCGCGCGGAAGCCGCCTGACCTCAAGGCATCATGCGCTTCAGACACCCGGCGCGGTCCGACCCGCGCCGGTTCGCCTGATCCCGACACAGCCCAGAACCGCAAGATCAAGAACCCCTTGGAGGATACAATGGCGGGTGGAAAACAAAGCATCCAGGACCTGCTCGACGGCGAGCCCATACGCGGACGCCAATGGCTGGTCTTTCTTATGTGCTTCTTCGTGGCCGCCCTCGACGGCTTCGACACGCAGTGCATCGCCTATACCGGGCCTGCCATCGCCAAGGCGTTCGGCATGGCGCCGGCGGACATGACCTACATCTTCATCTCGGGCACCCTCGGCATGGCCATCGGTGCCATGGCGCTGGGCTCCATCGGCGACAAGATCGGGCGGCGCACCGCCATCCTCGGCGCCATGCTGCTGTTCGGGGTGTTCTCCCTGGCCATCGCGTTTGCCACCTCGCCCACGCAGATCGTGATGCTGCGCTTCCTCACCGGCCTCGGCATGGGCGGCGCCACCCCGGTGCTGCTGGCGCTGTCCGCCGAATACGCCCCCGGCCGCGCGCGGGGCACCGTGCTCACCGGTGTGCTGCTGGGCCTGCCGCTCGGCGCGGTGCTGGGCGGCCTGCTCGCCTCCGGCTGGATGCCGGTGATCGGCTGGCAGGGCATCTATCTGGTGGGCGGCTCGCTGCCGCTGGTGATGCTGGTGGTCTGCCTCATCGTCCTGCCGGAATCACCCCAGCTTCTGGTTGCTCGCGGCAAGCCCGGCGACCTGGAGCGAAGCCGGTCACTGGTGGAGAAGATCCTGAAGCGCCCGGTGCCGGCCGGAACCCAGTTCGTGCCCGCCGAGAAGGTGGCCAAGGGCTCGGTGGCGGCGCTGTTCGCCCCCGCCTACCGCATCCGCACCATCGCGGTGTGGGCGACCTATCTGTTCAACTGGATCGCCTGGTTCATGCTGCTTTTGTGGCTGCCGACAGTGCTCACCACCTCCGGCCTGCCCGCCGCCACCGCCGCCTTCGGCACGGTGACCGTGAACACCGCCTTCATCATCTGCGCCATCCCGCTCTCCCTCGTCCTGCCGAAGGTGAACGCACGGCTGCTGCTGCTGGGCATGTTCGCCCTGGGCATCGCCATCTGCATTGGTCTGGCGCTGGCCGGTACCAACTGGACGGCGGTGTTCATCCTGGTGGCGGCGGCGGGCTTCGGCGTCGGCGGCCAGCAGCTGGCGCTGAACTACCTCATCTCGGGCATCTACCCCACCGAGCTGCGCGCCACCGGAACCGGCTGGGCCATCGGCATCGGCCGCACCGGCGCCATCGTTGGCTCGGCTACCGGTGGATGGTTCCTGCAGATGGGCGGGGTGCCCGGCTATTATCTCGGCATCGCCGTGCCGCTCGCCATCGCGGCGCTGGCGGTGGCGTTGATCCGCTCGCGGCCCTCGGCGCAGCCGGAAGGCGCGCTTTCGGCGGCGCACTGACTGGAAATGGCCGCCGGCGCGATCCGGCGGCCGCACCTTTTCAAGAGGAGACCACAGGTGTCAGACAAGCGCTTTGCCGACAAGGTCGCCCTGGTGACCGGCGCGGCGCAGGGCATCGGCCGCGTCACGGCGCTGCGGCTGGCGCGCGAGGGGGCGAAGCTCCTGATCGTGGACCGCTCGGCCGAGCATAACGAGAGCGTCCGTGCGGAGATCGAGGCGGCCGGGGGCACAGCCCGTGCCCTGTCCGCCGACCTTGAAACCTTCGATGGCGCGCTGGCGAGTGTCGCCGCAGCGCTCGATGCCTATGGCCGGATCGACGTGGCGGTCCACAATGTGGGCGGCACCATCTGGTCGAAGCCGTTCTGGGAATACCAGCCGGAGGAGATGGAGAAGGAGATCCGCCGCTCCCTGTGGCCGACCCTGTGGAGCTGCCGCGCCGTCATCCCGGTGATGATGCGCCAGAAGGCGGGATCCATCGTGAACGTGGGCTCCAACGCCACCCGCGGCATCTATCGCGTGCCCTATTCGGCGGCCAAGGGCGGCGTGCATGCCATGACCACCTGCATGGCGCTGGAACTGGCCGAGCACGGCATACGGGTGAATGCGGTCTCCCCCGGCGCCATCGACAATGGCACCCGCGCCATCCCGCGCAATCCCACGCCCCTGTCCGAGCAGGAGAAGCAATGGGGCAAGGAGATGTACGAGGATATCCTCGCAGGCACGCCCCTGCGCCGCATGGGCACGCAGGAGGAAGTGGCCGCCACCATCTGCTTCTTCGCGTCTGAAGAAGCCGGCTACATCACCGGCCAGACCTGCTTCGTCGCCGGCGGCACCATCGGCTGAGCGCCCTATCCGCCGCGTGGCGGGCGGCGGATGTCCTCATAGAAGGTGTGCAGGCGTTCCAGCGATTTCAGGGACCGGTCAGGCTCGGTGGCGGCAAGGCCGATGACCAGCATTTCAAGGCACACGAGCATGAGGCCTTGAAGCGGCTCCGTCTCCGACGTGCCGTGCGGCACCTGGAGCACCACCTGCGCCCGCTGGCCGAAGGCGGGGGAGGCCGCGCTGGACAGCAGGATCACGGGCACCTCCAGCCGCCGCGCCTCCTCCAGCGTGGCGGCGCCCTCGCAGGGGGCGCTGGCCTCTCCCATCATGACCAGCACGTCGCCGCGCCTCATGGCAAGGAGTTGCTCGCCAAGGCTGATGCCGGTGCGGTTGAGGGCATAGGCGTGGCGCCCGTTGCGTATGAGCAAGCGGGCGGCATAGTCGGCGAGGAAGGCTGCCGCGCCGATGCCGAACAGGCCGATGCCGCTCGCCCCGCGCATCAGCTCGATGGCGGCAAAGAGGGCCCGCCGGTTTTCCGGCCTGGTCACTTCCGCGATGCCGATGACGTGGCCGTCACGCACGAAGTCGATGGAGGCGTCGATATCGCGCTCCAGCGTCTGCGTGGTGGTGGTCATCCTGTCTTCTGACGAGATGGCCGCGCCGAGATGCCCGGCCAGCGTGCGCTTCAGATCTTTGAGCCCATCAAAGCCCAGGGCCTGCACGGCGCGGATGACGGTGGCGTCGGAGGTCGCGGTCTGCGCCGCGATTTCCAGCGCCGACTGGCCCAAAACGGTGCGGCGGTTCCCGTTGATATAGTCGGCCACCGCCTTGAGGCCCGGCGACAAGGTTGAACCGCGCAGGCGCAGGCGCTCGCCGAACCGGTCCACCTTCCTCCTGCGGCCTTGCGACGGCGTCGTCATCTCGCCCTTTGCTTTCGCCGGGAAAACAATGCCTGGCCATGCTGGCACAGGGCGGGAGGCTTTTCCAACCGGTGCCCTCAGCCAAGCCAGCGCAGCAGCCGCAGCGAGCGGCCTTCGCGGCAGACGTTCGTCAGGCCGGGCCGTGCCCGCGTATCACTCCCCATGAGCGGCGGGTGCATCCGGCGTCGGTTGCACCTTCGGCCGGGAGCCGGGGCGCAGCTTCTCGCGGATGCCCTGGAACAGCACATAGAGCGGAGGGATGACGAAGATGCCGAGGAAGGACGCGGCGATCATGCCGCCGAACACCGGCGTGCCCACGTTCTGCCGCGCCATCTGCGCCGCCCCCGTCGCCACCACCAGCGGGTAGAGGCCGAGGATGAAGGCGAGCGAGGTCATCATCACCGGACGGAACCTGAGCCGGGAGCCCTCGGTGGCGGCCTGCAGCAGATCCTCCCCGTGCTCGCGCCGCTCCTTGGCGAACTCGACGATGAGGATGCCGTTCTTGGCCGCGAGGCCGATCAGCACGATCATGCCGATCTGCCCGTAGAGGTCGAGGGTGAGCCGGCCGACGACGATGGCCGCGAACGCCCCGAGCATGCCCACGGTGACCGAGAGCAGCACCGGCACCGGGATCGACCAGCTCTCATACAGCGCCACCAGGAACAGGAAGGCGAACAGCACGGCGAAGGCGAGGATGATCCCGGTCTTGCCCTCCGCCCGCTTCTCCTGGAACGAGGTGTCCGTCCACGCGCCGGAGAAGCCCTGCGGCAGGGTCTTGGCTGCCACCTCGTCCATGGCGGCGAGCGCCTGGCCGGAAGAGACGCCTTCCGCCGGCGCGCCCTGCACTGTCACCGCCCGCTTGTTGTTGTAGCGGATCAACGCCGGCGGGCCGATCTCCACCCGCACCTCGACGATAGAGCGCAGCGGGATCATCTCGCCTTTGTCGTTGCGCACATGGATGCGGTAGATGTCGTCGATGCTCTTGCGATCCTCCGCCTCCGCCTGCACCTGCACCTGCCAGGTGCGGCCGTAGAGGTTCATGTCGTTCACATAGAGCCCGCCCAGCGAGGTTTGGAGCGCCTGGAACACGCTGTCCAGCGGCACCCCGAGCACCTGGGCCTTGTCCCGGTCGATGTCGAGCTGGATCGAGGGGTTGGACGCGGAATAGGTGGAGAACACGCGGGTCAGGCGCGGGTCCTGGTTGGCGGCCACCAGCAGGCCGCGCAGCACCTGCGCCAGCGCCTTCGGGTCCCCTGCCCGCAGATCCTGCAGCACGAAGCTGAAGCCGCCGCCGGTGCCGAGGCCAACGATGGGCGGCGGTCCCAGCGGCACGACGGAGCCGCCGGAGATGGCGCGCATCTTCGGCCCGAGCCGGGCGAGGATGGCGGCGGCGCCGTTCTCCGCGCCATGCCGCTCCTCGAACGGCTTCAGCGTGACGACGATGAAGGCGGCGTTGGGCTGGGAATAATTGTCGATGAAGTTGAGGCCGATGACGGAGGTGAAGTCCTCCACCGTGTGCTCTTCTCTCAACAGCGCCTCGGCCTTGCGGATCACCTCCGTGGTGCGGCCCACGGAAGCCCCACCAGGCAATTGCACCACCACGAAGAAGGCGCCCTGGTCGTCCTCGGGCAGGAAGCCGGTGGGGGTCATCTTGGACAGGGCGAAGATGCCGCCGGACGCCACGAACACGCACACCAGACCGATGAGCGAGAAGCGAACGAGGCGCGCCACCGCCGCGCCATAGGCATCGCGTACCTTGTCGATGCCGCGCATCACATAGCCGATGGGGCCCTTCTTCGGCCCGTGGGAAGGCTTCAGCAGGATGGCGCAGAGCGCCGGCGAAAGGGTGAGCGCGTTGATGGCCGAGAGGAACATGGCCACCGCCACCGTCACAGCGAACTGCCGGAACAGCTCGCCGGAGATGCCGGGAATGAAGGCCACCGGCACGAACACGGAGAGCAGCACCAGGGTGATGGCAATGATGGGCGCGGTGATTTCCGCCATGGCCCGCTTGGTGGCCTCGGCGGGGGTGAACTCGGGATGCTCCTCCATCACGCGCTCGACATTCTCCACCACCACGATGGCGTCATCCACCACGATGCCGATGGCGAGCACGATGGCCAGCAGCGACACCGAGTTCGCCGAATAGCCGATGGCGTTGAGCACGATGAAGGTGCCGATGAGGCTTACCGGCACCGCGAGCGTCGGGATCAGGGTCGCCCGGAAGCTGCCGAGGAAGAGGTAGACCACCAGCACCACGAGGATGAACGCCTCGATCAGGGTCTTCTGCACCTCGTGGATGGTCTCCACCACGAACGAGGTGGGGTCGTAGGTGACCTTCCAGGCGAGGTCCTCGGGGAAGGCCTTCGACAGCTCATCCATGCGCTTGCGCACGGCGTTGATGGTGGTGATGGCGTTGGCGCCGGGCGACTGGTAGAGCGCCAGCACCGCCGCCGGGCCGCCGTTGAACAGGGTCTCACGGTCGAGGTTGGCTGCGCCCAGCTCGAGCCGCGCCACGTCGCCGAGGCGCAGCACCGAGCCGTCCTCGTTGGTGCGCAGGACGATCTTCTCGAATTCCTCGATGCTGGACAGCCGACCCTTGGTACGCAGGTTCAGCTGCAACTGCTGGTCGTCGGAGACCGGTCGTGCTCCGATGCGGCCCACCGCCGCCTGGATGTTCTGGCCCCGGATGGCGGCGACGATGTCCTGGGTGGTGAGGCCGAGGCCGGTGAGCCGGTCGGTCTTCACCCAGGCCCGGACGGCATAGTCCTGCGGACCCCAGAGCGCGGCATCGCCGACGCCCGGAATGCTCTTCAGCTCGTCGAGAATGTTGATCGTGACGTAGTTGGAGATATAGAGCGGGTCCCAGGTCTTCTTTGGTGAGGAAATGGCCAGCACGCCAAGCAGCGCCGACGACTTCTTCTTCACCACCACGCCCTGGCGCTTCACATCCTCCGGCAGCTTGGACTGCGCCACCTGGACGCGATTGTTCATGTTGACGGTGTTGATGTCCGGGTCGGTGCCCAGCTCGAACGAGCCGGTGAGCGTGTAGCTTCCGTCATCGCCGGACACGCTCTTCATGTAGATGAGCTTGTCTACGCCCACCACCTGGGCCTCGATGGGCTGGGCGATGGTGGAATCCACCACCTCGGCGGAGGCGCCGGGATAGGCGGTGGTCACCGACACCTGCGGCGGGATGATATCCGGATACTGCGCCACCGGGATGGCCAGCAGCGAGAGCAGGCCGGCAATCGTCGTGACGATGGCGATGACGATGGCGAGCCGCGGGCGGTCGACGAAGACGGAGGAGAGCATGGCTCAGCCTTTCAGGCCGATGGCCGTCGGGATCGCGCGCACCGCGATGCCGGGCTTCAGGCTCTCGAAGCCCTCCACGATGACCGGCTCGCCGGCCTTCACGCCGTCGGTGATGATGATGTTCGGCCCCTGGGTGGCGCCGGTTTTCACCCGGCGCACCACAGCCTTGCCGTTCTCCACCACGAACACATAGACGCCGGCCTGGTCGGCGATCAGCGCCGCCTGCGGGATCACCACCCGTTCTTCCGGCGTCCCCGCCTTCAGCTCCACACGGACAAGCTGGCCGTCCACCAGCTTGCCGCTCGGGTTGGGCACGTCGGCGCGCAGGATCATGGTGTCGGTGGTGCGGTTGACCGACACGTCCACGAAATTCACCCGCCCCACCTCGCCATAGACCGCGCCATCGGAGAACTTGATGCGCACTTCCACGTTGGCGAGGTCCACCTTCCCCTCGTCCTTCTGCGCCTCCAGATAGTCGCGCTGGCTGACGGGGAAGGTGACGTACATGGGATCCTGGCTCACCACGGTGGCGAGCACGCCACTCTCCGGACCCACGATGTGGCCGCGGGTGACGGCCGAGCGGCCGATGCGGCCGGTGATGGGGGAGACGATGTCGGTGTAGCCGAGATTGATCTGCGTGGTGTGGAGGCTGGCTTCGGCGGACAGCAGCGCGCCCTTGGAGGATTCCTCGTTCGCCACCGCCTGGTCGCGGGCCACCACCGTGCCGGCATTCTTCGCGACCAGTTCCTCGGCGCGCTCGCGCTGGATCTTGGCCAGGCTCAGGGCGGCCTTGGCCCGCTCCACGTTGCCTTCGGCATTCTCCACATCCGCCTGGAACAGCGGCTTCTCGATGCGGTAGAGTGGTGCGCCCTCCTTCACCGTCTCGCCCTCCTTGAACAAGACGGCTTCCAGCATGCCCTTCACCCGGGCGCGGATCTCGACGCGTTCGGGCGCCTCCACGCGGCCGACGAATTCCATGGCGTCGGAGATGGGCTTGAGCGCGGCAGGAACGACGCCCACCGGAATGCCGCCCTCCTGGGTGCGCGCAACGCATGGAGATAGGAGACCGAGCAACAGCAGCGAAACGATGCGGGCAGCACGGGCGCGCGACATGTCGGTCCTCCCCAGATCCTCGGAACATCCCAGCGGCGTTTTTGGTCGGGCATTTCCCAGATCACGCCATTACACCGGATGGTGTATGTGGCGTGGGAAGTGTCATCGCCCGCGAAACAGCCGCAGGTGTCGGTGATTTTGTCGGTCTACTTGCGCGAGGTACCTAAATACACGGGCAGGCGAGCGATGTGACCTTAATCCCGATTCGCCATCTTGGGGAGAGCAACGGACGGCCGACAGGGGCACGCCCGATCGCGCCGTGGCGCGTGCGGTGCCAAAATCGGGGCGCGAACCGCTTCAGCCGCAGAATCTCAGCCGCGCGATCTCAGCTGCGTGCCTTGCCGGCGCGTGAGGCGATGCCACCGCCCTCGATGCGGCGCAGGGAGATTTCGAGGCGCGCATCGGCGGCCGCGATCTCGGCAATGACGCGCTGGGTATAGCTCATATGTGCCTCGGCGCAGCGGCCAGCCGCTTCCGGATCGCGGGCCATGATGGCTTCGTAGATGGCGCGGTGCTGGTCGCGCAGCACGTCGCGCACCTCCGGCCGGGCATAGAGCTTTTCGCGGTTGTGGAAGATGCCCTTGCGCAGCATGCCCGACAGGGCGCGCATGATGTGGAGCAGGACCAGATTGTGGCTCGCCTCGTAGACAGCCAGGTGCAGGTCCACGTCGGCTTCCGCCTCGTCGCCCGCATCGGCCTCGCCATGGGCGCGGTCGATGCGCTCCATGGCTTCCCGCAGGATGGCGCGGTCCACATCGTTGGCGCGAGTGGCCGCAAGCGTGGCCGCCATGCGCTCGAGGGTGGCGCGCAGCTCGAGATAGTCGTCCGTCACCGCCTCGCCGGACGACAGGAGATCGATCAGCGGGTCGGTGAAGCTGATCCCGAGCGGGGCCACAACCCGGCTGCCATTGGTGTCGGCGACCAGCAGGCCCTTGTCCTCCAGCATCTTCATGCCCTGACGCAAGGTCGGGCGCGAGACGTTGAGGCGCAGGGCCATCTCCCGTTCCGGAAGTAGCGGCTCCCCCGGGCGCAGCGCACCCTCGACGATCAGTTCCTCGATGTGGCGCGCGGTGCTTTCGGCGGCGCTGGCGCCCTTGATGCCGTCCTTGGTCATCCTGCCCATCTGCTCTGCCGCTTGAGGAGAATCAAGAGTTTAGCGGCCTTCTTGCGATTTGAACTGATTTTAGCCGCCGCTTTGTGGCGGTGAAAGAGATTTCTCCAGTTGACACGCATGGTCAAAGTATTTTACCGAAATGACGATACTGGTTCATTAGAAGACCAGACTACCATATCCGGAGGAAAAGATTGACCGCGGTGCGCCTGTGGTCGTTCGCCATACTCACATACCGATAACACCGCTCAGAGGCAGCAAAGAAGGCACGGACCGCATCGCGGGTCCGAACGCCCCCGCTTGTCCTGAGGCTGGAGGGGCACCCGATGATCTGGTCTCAAGTCTATGACCCCATGGGCAGCATGTTGCTGTCCACCTTGCTCGCGGCCATACCGGTCGTGGTCCTGCTCGGCGCCATCGGCATCTTCGAGATGCGCGCGCATCTGGCGGCGCTGCTTGGCCTCGCCAGTGCGCTCGTGGTGGCGGTACTGGCCTTCGGCATGCCGGCGAAGATGGCGGGGATGTCCGCCCTTTACGGTGCCGCCTTCGGGCTCATGCCCATCGGCTGGATCATCGTCAACGTCATCTTCCTGTACCAGCTCACCAGCGAGAAGGGGGAGTTCGACGTTCTCCAGCGTTCCATCCGGGGCATCTCGGACGATCGGCGCCTGCAGCTCCTGTTCATCGCCTTCTCGTTCGGCGCCTTCTTCGAGGGCGCAGCCGGCTTCGGCACCCCGGTGGCGGTCACCGCCGCCATGCTGATCGGCCTTGGCTTCTCGCCGCTCGCCGCGTCTGGCCTCTCGCTCATCGCCAATACCGCGCCGGTGGCTTATGGCGCCCTGGGCACGCCGGTGATCGCCCTCGCCGCCGTCACCGGGCTCGACCTGCAGCAGCTCTCGGGCATGATCGGCCGGCAGTTGCCGTTCTTCTCCCTGATCGTGCCGTTCTGGCTGATCTGGGCCTTCGTCGGCTTCCGCAAGATGCTTGAGGTGTGGCCGGCGCTGCTCGTGGCCGGCCTGTCGTTCGCGGTGCCGCAGTATCTCGTCTCCAACTTCCACGGCCCGTGGCTGGTGGACGTGGTGGCCGCCATCTCCTCCATGGTCGCCCTGGCCCTGTTCCTGCGGGTCTGGCAGCCCAAGCGCCCCATGACCGAAGCGCCCCGCGATTGGTCGTCCAAGGACATCGAGGACACCGGCCACATGCCCGTCACCGAGGCTCAGAAGCCCGGCGCGGTGTTCAAGGCCTGGCTGCCCTGGATCATCCTTTCCGTGTTCGTGTTCATCTGGGGCGTGCCCGAGGCCAAGGCCTTCTTCGACAGCATCTGGCTGGCCAAGTTCCCGGTGGAAGGCCTGCATCAGCTGGTGCAGAAGGTTCCCCCGGTGGTGGCCGCGCCCCATACCGAGGCGGCGGTGTTCAATCTCAACCTGGTCTCAGCCACCGGCACCGGCATCCTGCTCGCCGGCATCGTCTCCGGGCTCGTGCTCGGCTACAGCCCGGCGGGCCTCGTGAAGATGTACGGCAAGACGCTGTACATGATCCGCTACTCGCTGCTCACCATCGCCTGCATGCTGGCGCTGGGCTTTGTCACCCGCTATTCGGGGCTCGACGCCACGCTGGGCCTTGCCTTCGCCCATACCGGCTGGTTCTACCCGCTGTTCGGCACCCTGCTCGGCTGGGTCGGCGTGGCGGTGACCGGTTCGGACACGGCCTCCAACGTGCTGTTCGGCGGCCTGCAGAAGATCACCGCGCAGCAGCTTCACCTGAACCCGGTGCTGATGGCTGCCGCCAACTCCTCCGGCGGCGTGATGGGCAAGATGATCGACGCCCAGTCCATCGTCGTCGCCTCCACTGCCACCAAGTGGTACGGGCATGAAGGCTCCATCCTGCGCTATGTGTTCTTCCACTCCATCGCGCTGGCGGTGCTGGTCGGCTTGCTGATCATGGCCCAGGCCTATCTGCCGCCCTTCACAAGCATGGTTCCCAGCGTCATCGCGCCGGTGGTGGGCCACTGACCGACGCATATCCGCCGGCGCGGCCCTCGCGCCGGCGGATCGCCGTTCCCGGACGAAGGGAGGGGCTTCAAAGGCTTTTGATATCCACGCCGGTCCCCGCGCCACGGGGCGCCGCCTGCAGCCAGGCCAGCACCAGCGTGTAGCCCAGCGCCAGCACCACCGGCCCGACGAACAGGCCGAGCACGCCGGAGGTGAGCAGCCCACCGATGGCGCCGATGAACACCACCAGCATGGGCACATCCACCCCGCGCGCCAGCATCAGCGGCCGCAGCACGTGCTCGATCAGCGATACGCCCGTGCACCATACCGCGAACACCACGGCGGGCACCGGATCGAGAATGGTGAAGGCGTAGATGACCACCGGCAGCAGCACCAGCACCAGCGGCAGCTGCACGATGGCGATGATCAGGCACAACAGCGCCAGCAATCCCGCCGCCGGGATATCCGCCGCCAGGAAGCCCAGGCCCGCCAGCAGCGACTGGATCAGGGCGACGCCGATGATGCCCTTGGTGACGCTGCGGATGGTGCGCACCGCGAGATCCGCATAGCTGCGCCCGCCTTCGCCCGCGAGCCGGATGGCGACATCCCCGGCGATCCGCTGCCCGCTCGCCGCATTGGCCATGAATGCCGCCGCCACGAAGATGGCGATGATGAATTCAAGGAAGCCGACCAGCACATCTGACACCCCCGAGACCATGGAGCGCCCCATGGTGGTCAGCTCCGGGGTGATCGAGGCGAAAGCCTGGTCGAGATTGGTGGAGGAGAGCAGCCAGAAGCGGTGAATGGGGTCGCCCACCAGGATCCAGGTGCGCACCGAATCCGGCGGCGGCGGCACCCGCAGGGTTCCGTCGGCGAGGTGGTGGGCCAGAAGCTTGAGGCTCACGATCAGCGTATCAGCGAGGAGATAGGCCGGCAGCACCAGCAGCGCGAGGGCCAGAAGCACGTAGAGCGTGGCCGCCACGGCGGTGCGGCCGTGCACCGCCGCCCGGAGCCGGACGAACAGCGGGTGAGACGCAATGGCGATGATGAGGCCCCACAGGATGGGGTTGAGGAACGGCTTCATGATGGTGAAGCACCAGATGAGCAGCAGCGCCAGCGTCCCGAACCGCAGCGCAAGGCGCAGCAGGGGTTCGAAGGTCTCGGGGCTTTCCAGCCGCGCGCGCATCTCGTCCATCTCGCCCTCCCCTCCCGACCTGCCTCAGTGGTGGCCCCGGCGGAGGCGGGGGTCAAGCCGTCGATCGCCCTGTTCTGGCAGGCCTATTGCATCGGGCTGGCCGGGCGACGGTTGTCCAGTATTTCTCCGCCGCCCCTGAAGCAAACACAGCGCAAACAGCGCAGGCGAGGATCGCAGCATGTCCGACCATAAGGTCACCGTGGATCAACTGCCCAACGGCAAGTGGGCCTGTTTCCTGCACGTGACGGGACACGACGAGCCCATCAATCTCGGCCGGGAATTCAAGAACGACGAACAGGCGGAAAACTGGCTGAACGTGTCGGAATCCGTTACCGCCATCGAGATGATGCTCCGCAAGTACAAGAAATAAGTGCGGACTGTCGCGGATCGGACAGTTGGTGCGGAGGCCGACACGGGCGGTGCCTGGCGGCCTTCGCACGCCGTCACGCGTCCCGGCTCCCCTGGCCGGTCTGTGGCCCCGGGAGGTCTCAGGTGCAGCCGGCTCGTGAAGCCGGCGAGCCGCCTTCCGGCGTCCCCCAGTCGTTGTGCGGCACGGCGGCGAACGGCGGCCCGAACTCCTGCTTCACCATGGTGAAGGCGGAGGGCTGGCCGGTCTGGGCATCGAAATCGATGATCCAGAAATAGTCGTAGGTGTCGCTCGGCCACGTGTACGGCACGCCTTTGATCCGATCGAGGTGCAGCAGATCGTAGATGGTGATCCGCTCCACCGGCTCGCTCCGGTCCTTGGCCGCGTCGCGGGCCGCCGCGAGGTGGTCCCGGTCAAGCTTGGTCTTGGCGATGTGGTCGTGTTCCCAGTCCACCACCAGCGTCTGCCCGGCCCATTCGGGCCTAGCCAGAATGTCCCGCACCGCTTCGCGGGTGCGCTGGTTCAGCCGCTCGACGCTCAGGTGGAAGCCGTCGCCCCGTGGCTCGGGCATGGCGCTGTAGAAGGTGACCGGCAACTCCCAGCTCTCGGCGACGGGGAAGATGGTATCCAGCGTATGCATGGAGATGGCGAGGATCGCCTTCGGCGATTCGCCTGGCCGGAACAGGGACTTCTGTGCGTTGCGCCCGAGATAATAGGCCGAAAGTGCCCGCGCCCGCTCCATCCCCAGCGCGCATAGCTGCCAGGGGCCGGCCTTCTCGCCATGCCGCAGCAGGATGATCCGGGCCGGCGCCGCCTGGGCCTCCACGATGGCGGCCATGCTGGCCGCGAGGATCATTCCGGCGAGGAGGCGCGTCACCATGCGCCGTGACCGCATCATTGGAGACCTCCGCAACGGGGGGACCCACCGGACCTAACCCGCCTCCCCCTTCGACGCGAAGATGCAGCGACGGCGCAGCTTGGGCAATTGCCTTTGGTGTCTTCCTCCGATGCCATCGCGATGGCGGCGGCACACCCCTTCACACCCCGCCGGGAACGTGCTTCAAGGCGGCAGCCGGCGGTGTCGCTCGGCGGGATGCGGGACGGTATCATGGCGCATGTGAGCTGGGGAGCGAACGGCACCGCGGGAGCGATGCTGCTGGCGATTATGGCGGCGGCCGCCGTCCAGGCTTCGGCGCAGACCTATTCGTCCGGCCAGCGGATCCAGGTGTCGCCGCGTGTCATCCAGCTGCCGGTCATCCCCCAGGGCAATTATCTGGATCCCGGTCCCGGCCCTGCCATCCGGCCCGACGTGAAGATCGGCAACGACCGCAACAACGATTATGTGTTCCCGCCGGATCTCTCGGGCGGCTACGGCTCCGGCCCGCCCGGCGACCCCACCGTCAACGGCCAGTGGAGCCCCCTCGACGGCGACACCCCGAGCTTCTGACGCGGCCCGCCCGTCCGGGCGGCGTGGTCCTATTCCAGAGTGTTTGCGCATGGCCGGGCTTGTCCCGGCCATTTCCGTTTCGGCGGCACTGATTGGAATGCCCAGGCACCACGCGGCGCGCAAAAGAAAACGGCGGGACCAGAGGTCCCGCCGTTCGCATGTCTGTCGAAGCGTTCCGAGCGATCAGCGCTTGGAGAACTGGAACGAACGACGGGCCTTGGCGCGGCCGTACTTCTTGCGCTCGACCACGCGGCTGTCGCGGGTGATGAAGCCGCCCTTCTTGAGGGGGCTGCGCAGCTCGGGCTCGTAATAGGTGAGCGCCTTGGAGATGCCGTGGCGCACCGCGCCGGCCTGGCCGGAGAGGCCGCCGCCGGAGACCGTGCACACCACGTCGTACTGGCCTTCACGCGCAGCCGCCTGGAAGGGCTGGTTGATCATGAGGCGCAGCACGGGACGGGCGAAATACACCTCGATGTCCCGGTCATTGATGGTGACCTTGCCGGTGCCGGGGCGAACCCACACGCGGGCCACCGCGTTCTTGCGCTTGCCGGTGGCATAGGCGCGGCCGTACTTGTCCAGCTTCTGGACATGGACGGGGGCATCGGGCTGGACGGCGGCAACGTTGGCCGCGCCGAGAGCGTCGAGGGACTGGAGAACCTCGGCCATGTCAGTTCCTCACGTTCTTGCGGTTGAGCGCCGCCACGTCGAGGGCGACCGGCTGCTGGGCCTCGTGCGGGTGGGACGGGCCCTTGTAGACACGCAGGTTGCCCATGATCTTGCGACCCAGCGGGCCGCGGGCGAGCATGCGCTCCACCGCCTTCTCGATGACACGCTCCGGGAAGCGGCCTTCGAGCACGAACTTCGCGGTGCGTTCCTTGATGCCGCCCGGGAAGCCGGTGTGATGGTAATAGACCTTCTGGTCCTTCTTGCGGCCCGTGAACACCGCCTTCTCCGCGTTCACCACGACGATGTTGTCGCCGCAGTCCACGTGGGGGGTGTAGATGGGCAGGTGCTTGCCCTTCAGGCGCATGGCAATGATAGTCGCGAGCCGGCCGACGACGAGGCCGCTGGCGTCAATCACCACCCACTTCTTCTCGATTTCGGCAGGCTTGGCCGAATACGTCTTCATGGGATGCTTCCGAATAAGAAGGCCGGTCGCGACGGCCCTGCGGCCAATCGCGATCCGGCGATGAACGGCTTCTAGTGGAGCCCCGCGTGTCCGTCAACGTTTCAATGGCAGTAAAACACGTTATAAAACAACACACTATAAAAATGGTGTAATAACACCATCAAAAAACGCCCTATAATCCCATAGCCTTGCTCTATCTGCCGGCGCGGCCGAGGGCCTCCATCCGGCCAAGCCAGCGCTGGCGTTTTGCATCGCCTGCCGCCTCGACACCGCCGAGCACGGTGGCGCGCACCGGGGAGAAGCCTACGAAGCCCAGGATGTTGCGCGTGAGCGCCGAGAGCCCTGCCCCGAAATACCACAGCCGGAAGACGAGCGCCGGCATGCCCATGGTGACCACCACCCGGGCCGACCGGCCCTCCAGCAGCATGCGCGTGCCGCCGCCCTCGACATAATCGAAGGCGAAGCCCGGCCTCAGCAGCTGTTCCAGGAAGCCCTTGAGCACCGCCGGCATGCCGCCGAGCCACAGCGGGAAGAAGAGCGCCACATGCTCGGCCTCCGCCAGCGCCGCGCGGGCGGAAGCGAGGGCATGAAGCGGCGGGGCATGGAGAAAATCGTGCTGGCTGTGCAGCAGCGGGATGTCCAGCCGGCCGACATCCACCCGCAGCACGGCATGGCCGGCGGCCTGCGCCCCGGCCGCGTAGGCGTCCGCCAGCGCGTGGCATAGGTGGCCGCCGCCGGGATCGGGATGTCCCTGAATGATCAGGATGGTCGCCATGGCCGCCTCCCTTTTTGCGCTCATGCCTAACCGGCGGCGCGGGCGGCGTCCTTGACGGGGATCAGGCTCCCGGCCGATCCGGGATGGAATAGGTGGCGACGCAATGGGCGACCAGTTCGTCGCTGCCCGGCCCCCGCAGCCCCACCTCGCCAACCGCAAGGCGCTTGCCCAGCTTGATCAGCTTGGCGTCGGCGAACATGGGCCCCGGCGCCGGCTTGCGCAGGAAGTTGATAGAGAGGTTGGTGGTCACGGCGAGCCCCACCGGCCCGATCTGGCCCAGCAGCGCCACATAGATGGCGACATCGGCCAGCGCCATCATGGCCGGGCCGGACACGGTGCCGCCGGGCCGCAGGTGGCTTTCGTCCGCATCGAGGCGGACGGTGGCGACGTTGCGGCCGACGCTCTCCACATGGTGCGGCTTGCCCGGGCCGAAGGCCTGGGGAAACTCCAGCGTGAGGAAGGCTTCCAGCTCCTTCACCGACATCACCGCACCGCGCGCCGCGTCCATGCCATCCATCTCCTGCCCCTGACTGCGCTTTGGCCCGGCTCGCACCGGTCGCGTCTTATGCATAGGATAGTACCCTGAAGGTTAAACAGAAGAGGGCGCAAACCCATGTCGGCTGAGCCATCGGCCCACCCCGTCGCCGGCGCGGCGGCCCCCGTCGTGACGACCAGCCGCGACGGTGGGGTCCTGACCCTCACCCTGGCGCGGCCGGAAGCGCGCAACAGCCTCTCCGAGGCGATGATGGCGGCGCTCACCTCCGCCCTCGCGGCCATCGCGGCGGACACCGCCGTGCGCGCGGTGGTGCTGGCGGCGGAAGGCCCGGTCTATTCCGCCGGCCACGACCTCAAGGAGATCCAGGCCCACCGCGGCGATGCCGACCGGGGCCGGGCCTATTTCGAGGATGTGCTGAAGCGCTGCGCCACGCTGATGACCGCCATCGTCCGCCTGCCCCAGCCGGTGATCGCCGCCGTGGAAGGCATGGCCACCGCCGCCGGCTGCCAGCTGGTGGCGAGCTGCGACCTCGCGGTGGCGGGCGAGAAGGCGCGCTTCTGCACGCCGGGCGTAAACATCGGCCTGTTCTGCCACACCCCCATGGTGGCGCTCTCGCGCAACCTGGCGCGCAAGCACGCCATGGAGATGCTGCTTTTGGGCGAATGGGTGGAGGCGGAGGAGGCCCGCCGCATGGGCCTCGTCAACCGCGTGGTGCCGGCCGGCGACGCCCTGTCCACTGCGCAGGCCCTCGCCCGCCGCATCGCCGAGAAGTCCCAGGTGCCGGTGAAGCTCGGCAAGGCCGCCTTCTACACCCAGATGGAGATGGGCCTCGACGACGCCTATGCCTATGCCTCCCGCGTCATGGCCGAGAACATGCTGGCCCGCGATGCCGACGAAGGCATCTCCGCAGTACTCGCCAAGCGTGCACCCAGCTGGGAGGACCGGTGACGGGCCTGCCGCGCGAACGGCTCTGACAGCCTTGTTTACCAACCATCAACCATAATCCGCTCAACTCGATGCAGGCTGGTGCGACTCGCGCCGCCAGCGTGGGGCCGTTCCGACGGGGTGCTCACACCTCTGGCCGGAGAAACGGTCCCTGCCTCGAAGGTTCGGGACGGTCCGGGTGGCTTGTGAGCCGCGTCGGGTCCGGCTCCGGGGAGAGCGGCCCAATGGTGCACACCGACGTGGCGTACACGCATGAGGCTGAAGCCCGCTCCGCGCGGTGGGCAAAGGCGCGCGCCTGGCGCCCCGGCCTCTGGCAGGTGGCGTGGATCTCCCTTCTCCTGGCCGTCGCTGCGAGCTTCTTTCCCCTGCGTTTCACCGCCACCGCCACCATCGATTTCGACGTGGGCACCCAGCCGCCCGCCGCCGCCTCGCGCGGCGTGGCGCAGGTGCTCGCCTCCCGCGAGCTGGCCTATGCCGCCGCCGGCCGGCTCGCACCCGAGGACCGTGCGCGGCTGGCGGAGGGGCTGTGGCGCCAGCTTGGCGGCGCCCGCGCCGAGGCGCAGGACCGCCCGGAAGCCGTGCGTGCCGCCTGGCGGCTGCTCGACGATCTCTCTGTCACCACCATCAACGGCGGGCGCGGCCTGAGTCTCTCCCTGTCCGCGCCGATGCCGGGGGTAGCGCTGCGCGCCGCCGACGCCTATGTGGCCGCCTTCTTCGCCCTGGATGCGACCACGCGGGCCGCATCGGATGAGCCGGCCGTCCTTCCCGCCTTGCGTCGCGGGGAGCCGGCGCGCGTGGCATTCCTGCCCGATCCGCCGCGCCCGCTGGCGCTTGCCCTGCTACTCGCCGCCGCCGCGACCCTCCTGATCGCCCAGCGCAACGCCACCGCCGCGCCCGAGGCCCAGGGGCCGCTGAACGGCACCGACCTTCCGCTGGAACTCAAGGGCAGCCATCGCATCGCCTGGCTCGGGGGACCGGATGGCGGGCTCCAGATCGAGCCGGCCGTGGCCCGGCTTGCGGTGCAACTGACACGGTCCGGTGCCTCCCCCCTCGTCATCCTCAGTTCGGACGATCTGCCGGAGGCATCGGCCACCTGCGCCATCGCCCTCGCCCGGCGATTGTCGGAGGAGGCGCGCGTGGCGCTGGTGGCGCTCGATGGCGGCTCCGCCTGCCTCGCCCGGCTCGTTCCCGATTCCTTCGCGCCGGGTATGAGTGAACTGCTATTCGGCGTGGCCGGCTTCGGCGAGACCATCCATCGCGATGCCCGCTCCCGCGCCCATGTGATCCCGCCCGGCCGGGACGCGCGTGGCGGGTCGTTCGTGGTGGGGGCCGAGCGCCTCGCCCTGGTGTTGGGGGCGCTGACGCGGACCTATGACTACGTGATCGTCGCCGCGCCGAGCCTGTCCGGTGCCGATGGCGGCGACCGGCTTGCTGCCCTCGATCCGCTGGTAGTGTGCCTGACCGCTGACACCGCCCCCTCCACCGCCGCGGTGGAAAGCTTCGACGCTCTGGCGCAGCAGCGCTTTGCCCGGGTGGTGATGCTGTGCCTCGCCGAGCCACGGGACGCGGACGATGAGGACAAGGGCGACGCACAGCCGCTGCCGACCATTGAGGCAGCGGCGGTTGCCGCGCGCCGCCGCGAAGCGCCGCTGCGCTATGCCGGCGCCGCGTGAGACTGCAACCAAATCAATAGCCGGCGAATTATTCAATTCAGCCGACTAATGATAAGGCTGAAAACGACCGTCCATTTGATTGTGCGGCGCGGCAAATTTGCCAGGCCGACTTCAAGGTCAGCTTGAGATGTCAGGCGTATCATACTGAAAGAAATGGAGTTTATGTGTCAGACCTTCCGGTCTGGCCGCTCCATCCATCGGATCAGCAGGCCCGCGGGGACGATCCAGAACGCCCCGAGCAGGGTGTAGCAGATCATCTGCAGGAACCAGCCGAGCTCGGTGACGCGGCCTTGAGCGAAGGCCATGGCTGAGAGCGCCCAGAACACCACGAGCAGGAGCAGCAGCACCGTGCCGATGAGCTTGCGGATGCGTTGGGGCATGGACTTCGTCTCCCTCGTCTCGCGGCCGCGCAGGGCTTGCACCCCTGGGCATGCGGCACCCGCGCCCTTGCGCGCCATAGGCGCCCTCTATAACGGATCGAACCTGAGGGGCCAGAGCACATCCCCGCCGGCCCCCTGTCCGGCCGGCAGGAACATGCGATCATTCGTCTTGCGCGCATCGCGGGAGAGGACGCGGATCGGCCTCACCGATCCTGATCCAGCCCCGGGATCGCAGGGAAACTGAGGGACACATGCCGCACGTCGAGGCCATCACACTCACCCGCGACCGACGCGGCCCCGGTCTTGGCGCCGTGCGCCTGTGGCTTTATGCCGTCGCGGCGCTGATCATCGCCATGGTGGTGGTGGGGGGCGCGACGCGCCTGACCGAATCGGGACTTTCCATCACCGAGTGGAAACCGGTCACCGGCGCCCTGCCCCCACTCTCGCAGGCCGACTGGCAGGCCGAGTTCGACAAGTACCAGGCTATTCCCCAGTACGAGATCCTCAACAAGGGCATGGGGCTGGAGGCTTTCAAGCGGATCTACTGGTGGGAATGGGGCCATCGCCTGCTCGGCCGCCTCATCGGCTTTGCCTTCCTGTTGCCCTTCCTCTGGTTCGCCTGGCGTGGCGTGCTGCGCGGGCGCCTTCTGGCAAAGTGCCTGGTGCTGTTCCTGCTGGGCGGCCTTCAGGGCGCAGTAGGATGGTGGATGGTGGCGTCGGGCCTCACGGCGCGGGTCTCAGTGAGCCAGTACCGCCTCGCCATCCACCTGACGCTGGCCTGCATCATCCTGTCCGCCATCGTGGCGGTCGCCCGCTCCCTGTCACCGGAGCCGCGTCAGGTGGTGGGTGGGCGTCTGCGGGCCACGGCTTGGGCGCTGGTGGCGCTGGTGCTGGTGCAGATCTTCGCCGGCGGGCTGGTGGCCGGGCTCGATGCCGGTATGGCCTTCAATACGTGGCCGCTCATGGACGGCCACCTCATTCCCCCGGCAGCCCAGCTGGCGGCGGCGGACCCGTTCTGGCGCAACCTGTTCGAGAATGCGCTGACGGTGCAGTTCAACCACCGCATGATCGCCTATGCCCTATGGACCCTCACGCTGCTCCATGCGCTGGATGCCCGGCGGGCGGGTGGCGCTGTGGCACAGCGGGCGTGGGTGCTGTTCGCGCTCGTCACCGCGCAGGCGTCGCTCGGCATCCTGACGCTGATCCACCAGGTGCCCATCGATCTGGCGCTGGCCCACCAGTTCGGTGCTACCCTGGTGCTGGTGGTGGCGACGCTGCATCTGGGCGGGCTTTCCGGGCAGGTGGAACCGGCCACGCCCAAGCTGCGGCTGGTGAAGGGGTGAGGCCTGGAAAATCCTGTTTTCCCCGAATGCTGTAGCCGGGTCCTCTCAGATTGATTCAATCTGTGAGGATCCGGCGCCAACCCTCAGGCCATCAAGGCGGAGACCACGGGCGCCATCAGCACGTTGAACAGGCCGGCGAGCACCATCACCAGACCGGCGATGGATCCCTCCTCCCCACCGATCTGATGGGCGCGGGCGACGCCGGCGCCATGGGCGCCCATGCCGAACAGGGCGCCGCGCGCCAGCGATGAGCGCAGGGGCATCAGCTTCATCACCAGCTCCCCGAGGGCCGCGCCGCAGATGCCGGTGACGATCACGAACACCGCGGTGAGATCCGGCAACCCGCCGATGTCGCTGGAAACGCTCATGGCGAAGGGGGTGGAGGTGGAGCGCGGCATCAGGCTGAGCTGCAACGTGTGCGACAGGCCCAGAAGGTCCGCCAGCAGGAAGGCGGTGGACATGGCCAGCGTCGAGCCTACCAGCACGCCCACCAGCAGCACCGGCCACTGGCGGCGGATGAGCGCGCGCTGCTCATAGATGGGAATGGCGAAGGCCACAGTCGCCGGCCCCATCATCAGCACCAGCCAATGGGTGCCGCGGATATAGTCCGCATAGCCCGTGTGCAGGCTAAGCGCGACGATGCCCACCGCCACCGGGGTGAGGAGCAACGGCGAGGTCCACCAGAAGCGCCAGCGCCGGGCGATGAGCCGCGCCGCCGCATAGCAGCCGATGGTGACGGCCGACCAGAACAGGGCGGCGAACAGCGGATCACGCAGCATGGCCCACCTCCGGCGTCGCCGAACGCATGCGCCAGCGGTAGCACAGGTCCACCGCCAGCGCGGTGCCACCCATGACCATGACGGTGCCGGCGAGGATCACCGCGGCGATCTTGAGGCCGACGAGGCCCATCAGCTCGCCATGGTCGAGGATCGCCATCACCGCCGGAACGAAGAACAGCAGCATTTCAGCCAGCAGCCACCCTGCCCCGCGCCGCACCACGGCGGGCCGGATGTGGCCGGTGCCGAGCAGCGCCAGCACCACCACCATGCCGACAATGCCGCCAGGCAAAGGCAGATGGGTGAGCCGCACGGTAGCCTCCCCGACGGCCCAGAAGCCGGCGAGAACCGCGATCTGGAGGATCATGCTGCGATGCAGCGTAATGCGCATGCTGCGCAGCATGTTGCGCAACACGGGCAGGCGAGAAAAGGACTGTGAAGTCGTCGAAGTAGGCTTGGGGGCAGACATTGGGGCAGACATGGGCAAACACCGTTCAGCACCTGAAGTGCCATTGCCGGCAACATAGTATGCGATGCACCATGATGAAAATGAATTGACTGAATTCATTTCATTCCATAATCGCATAGTATGGAACTGCGCTCCCTGAGGGTCTTTGTCGAGGTGGTGCGGCAGGGCGGATTTTCCGCCGCCGCCAAGGCGCTGTTTTCCACCCAGCCCACCGTATCCAAGGCGGTGAAGCAGCTGGAGGACGAGCTGGGCGTTCCCCTGCTCGACCGCATCGGCCATCGCAGCCAGCTGACCGCGGCGGGGGAGATCGTCTATCGCCGCGCCCTCACCCTGCTGGCGGAGCGGGAGGGGCTGGTGGCGGAGTTGGACGACCTCAGGGGCCTGAGGCGCGGCAGCCTGCGCCTCGGCCTGCCGCCACTCGGCGCCAGCACGCTGTTCGCGCCGCTGTTTGCCATTTTCCGCGCGCGCTATCCCGGCATCGAGATCCGCCTCACCGAGCACGGCTCGAAGCGGCTGGAGGAAATGCTGCTGGATGGCGAGGTGGAACTGGCCGGCGCGCTGATGCCGGCGCGCGAGGGGTTCGACGGCCAGCCGGTGCGGCACGAGCCGCTGATGGCCGTTCTGCCCAGGACCCACCCGCTGGCCGGGGCGGAAAGCATCGGCATCGCAGCGCTTGCGGCCTCGCCCTTCATCCTGTTCGAGGGCGGCTTCTCGCTCAACCAGGTGCTGGAGGATGCCTGCGCCCGCAACGGCTTTGCGCCGCAGGTCGCGGCGCGCAGCGGGCAGATCGATTTCATCGTGGAACTGGTGGGGGCGGGCCTCGGCGTCGCCTTCCTGCCCCGCACCATCGCCGAGCAGCGGGCGACGCCCTCCATCGCCCTCGTCCGGCTCGATGAGCCGGGCACCGAATGGCAGATGGCCATCGTCTGGCGGCAGGGCAGCTACCTGTCCCACGCCGCCCGCGCGTGGCTGGATCTCACCCGCGAAGTCTATGGCCCCGAGGGTTCGGGCTGAGGCGGCGTCGGCCCGGCGCCGGGTCCGAGGAAGGCAAAGGGCGCGCTTGGCGCGAAAGCGCTGCTCACCTCGCCCGAAAAAATGTTGCCCTGGTTGGGTCCCAGATCAAGCTTGCGGACCGTTCCAGTCTCCGCTGAGAAGTCTACCTGAGCGAGATCGATCCAGAAGATGTTCGGCGCCAGCGCCGATTCGAAAAAATAGAGATTCTGGTGGTGGTGGGCCACGGTGCGCCAGCGCGTGGAGGAAATATTCGGCTCATTGGGTGTCGAAATGCCCAATGGCACCGACACGTTGCGGATCACGCTGAACACCCCCGCAAGGGAAACCTTGGGATCTTCCACCTTCGGAATGGCATTCACATAGAACGAAGCACGGGCAAAGCGATCCGCCGCGCGGTTGGTTCCGGGCAACATCACGGTGCCGCTGATCTGCTGCCAATACTCGTTCAGCGCGAGCTGTTTTTCGAAGACCGGGGAGTTGGTCATCACCTGATAGCTGCGATCATGATGAATGACCTGGCGGCCGCCGATATATTCGATGATCGCGCTGTCGCCGCTCTTGTCGGAAATGGACAGATGCAGGGTGGCAAGGCGTTTTTCGCCCGGAACGCCGTCGGTTACAAGGATGAACGGCTCATCCTTCAGGGCGTCGACGGTCTCCTTCACGGTGGCGAAACTGTCGAGCACATATTGCGCCCAGGCTGCGATGGAGAGCCCGGGCCTGGCCTTGTCGAGGGCTGGATATTCCGATTCCACCAGCCACAGCAGGTTGGCCGACAATCCTGCTTCATTCAGGCCATCGGTGGTGGCGATGTCGTAGCCCGACGCAATGACGCTGCCGTATCTGGACGTCCAGGTCAGGGAGTTCGGACCAGCCTTGCCGTCGCGCACCATGCCCCGCGGGAAGATCCACAGATTGGTGCCGATGTCGTCTTTCCAGTCCATGGACCTGGCCGTCAGGTTATTTCCGTTGGGCCCGAGATAGACAACACGGGTGCACATCCAGGCTTTCCTGTTTTTCGGGATGACGTGGTCTGCAACGAACTGGAGCATGGAGCATTTTCGCGACGGACTGTATCGCGAAAATGCTCCTGCAGCCTCAGACCTTGGCCAGTGCCTGCTCCAGGTCGCCGATGATGTCGGCCACGTCCTCGATGCCCACCGAGAGGCGCACCACCTGCGGCCCGGCGCCGGCCACCACCTTGGCCTCGTCGGTGAGCTGGCGATGGGTGGTGGAGGCCGGATGGATGATGAGGGAACGCGTGTCGCCGATATTGGCGAGGTGCGAGAACAGCTCCACGCTCGACACCAGCTTCACGCCCGCCTCGTAGCCCCCCTTCAGGCCGAAGGTGAAGACCGCGCCCGCCCCCTTGGGCAGATACTGCTTCGCCAGGGCATGGTAGCGGTCGCTCGCAAGGCCCGGATAGCTCACCCATTCCACCTTGGGGTGGGCGGCGAGATATTCGGCCACCTTCAGCGCATTCTCGCTGTGCCGCTGCATGCGCAGCCCCAGCGTCTCGATGCCCGTGAGGATGAGGAAGGCGTTGAAGGGCGACAGCGCCGGGCCTAAGCAGGTTCCTGGGGCTTGCCCAACGGATGATGTTGCGATTCGCTGATGTGGTCGATTCGCAGGTGGGCGTGATGGCGGGCAAGTCGCCGGTGACAGCAGGTGTCGATGAGCGTTTGGCGCTGGAAGCCCTGGCGGCATCGCGTGAGCGCGGCGAGGCGGACCGGGCGCGGGCGTTGCTGCTGACGCTGGCGGGCTGGACCAGCGCGCGGATCGGGGAGGCGTTTGGCGTCCGCGAAGACACGGTGCGGCTGTGGCGCAGCGACTATGCGGGCGGTGGTGTTGCTGCGCTGCGGGCGCGGGTGGCGCCGGGTCCAGCCCCGTTGAAGAGCGAGGCGGCGTTGCGCGTGGCGACGCCCTTGCTGGAGGCGCCGGTGGCGGACCGGCCCAACTGGACCATTGCCCGGCTGCGCACCGAGATCGAGGCCCGCGAAGGGGTGCGGATCAGCCGCTCGCAATTGTCCAAGGCGCTGCGAAAAAAAAGTTCCGCTGGCGGCGGCCTCGGCACACGCTGAAGGGACGCCAGAAGGCGGACGAGATCGATCGGGTCGGATTGCGCCTACGACTGCGCCAGCAGCAGGCCGCGGCAGGCGACATCGTGCTGCTGTATGGCGACGAGAGCGAGGCGCTGACCCATCCCTACCTCGCCCGTGCCTGGGCGAAGTCCGGCGCCGACCTGCGGGTGCCGGCGCCGGGTCAGGCCAAGAATGTGGCGATGCTCGGCTCGCTCAACCATGCCACCCGGGAGCTGATCGTCCAGACCAGCCCGACCAAGCGCAGCAGCGATTTCGTCGCCCACCTCCAGCAACTCGATGAGGCGTACGGCCCCAAGCCGGGCCGCGCCGCCAGGCCCGTCGTGCTGGTCGAGGACAACGGACCGATCCACACCAGCAAGCTCTCCCGCGCCGCCCTGGCCGCCCGCGCCCACTGGCTCACCGTTGAATGGCTGCCGAAATACGCGCCCGAGCTCAACGACATCGAAGCGGTCTGGCGCGACCTCAAGGCGCACCATCTCGCCCACCAGACTTTCAAGGATAGCGACGCGCTCGACCACGCCATCCATGCCGCCGTCCACGCCCGCAACCAGCAGCGCAGGCCGCATTCGTTGGCCAGACGGGGAATCTCTGCTTAGATCGCGCAGGCCCAGCACCCGGGCCGCGATGGCGAAGGCGAAATTGCCGAAGGTCTCGTGCAGCACCATGCCGGAATATTCCGGCCGCGGCTTGGAGAGGAACGGATAGCGATCGGTGGCGGACCAGTCGAATGTGCCCGCGTCCACGATCACGCCGCCGATGGAATTGCCGTGTCCGCCCAGAAACTTGGTGGCCGAATGGATGACGATGTCCGCGCCGTGCCTGATGGGCTGCCACAGGTAGGGCGTCGCCAGCGTGTTGTCGACGATGAGCGGCACGCCGGCCTTCTTCGCCACCGCCGAGATGGCGGCGATGTCGGTGACCACGCCGCCGGGATTGGCGATGCTCTCGGTGAAGATGGCCTTGGTCTTCGGCGTCACCGCCTTCTCGAAGGAGGAGATGTCGTCCGGATCCGCCCACACCACGTTCCAGCCGAAGCTCTTGAAGGCGTGGTTGAACTGGTTGATGGAGCCGCCATAGAGCTTGCGGGAGGCGATGAACTCATCCCCCGGCGTCAGCAGCGTGTGGAACACCAAGTGCTGCGCCGCGTGACCCGAGGCCACCGCCAGCGCCGCCGTGCCGCCTTCCAGCGCCGCCACGCGCTCTTCCAGCACCGCATTGGTGGGGTTGGTGATGCGCGAATAGATGTTGCCGAAGGTCTGGAGGCCGAACAGTGCCGCGGCATGGTCCACGTCGTCGAAGACGAAGGACGTGGTCTGGTAGATAGGGGTTGCCCGTGCGCCCGTGGTCGGGTCCGGCTGCGCGCCCGCGTGGATGGCGAGGGTGGCAAAACCCGGCTCGTGCGGCGGCGTGCTGGTCTCGTCGGTCATAAGCGCATTCTCCCAGTGGCTGACGCCGATCCGTGATAGCCCGGCGTGGATTTTTATTTAATACAGAAAATCGACGGATGTTATGAGATTTTAGGTCCACGCGGAGCGATGGAGAGCCGCTGCACCCCCTCCCCAAGCCGGAGCGGCTTGCGCGAGGAGATGGTGCGGGAATTCACCCCGGTCCAGCCGATCTCGCCGGAGAGGCGGCCATATTCGATCTTGGGGCAGCGGTTCATCACCACCTGCAGCCCGGCCTCTTCGGCCCTGGCGGCGGCCTCGTCATTGCGCACGCCGAGCTGGGTCCACAGCACCTTGGGCAGCGGATTGAGCTTGAGCACCTCGTCCACCACTGCCGGTACGTGCTCCGGCGCGCGGAACACGTCCACCATGTCGATGGGCTCGGGCACGTCCGCGAGCGTCGCCACGAAGGTGAGGCCCGCCACCGTCTTGCCCGCCTGCCCCGGATTGACCGGGAACACGCGATAGCCGCGCTCGGACAGGTATTTCATGACGAAATAGGACGGCCGGGCCGCATTGGCGCTGGCGCCCACGATGGCGATGGTCCGCACTTGCGACAGGATGGTGCGGATATAGGCGTCGTCGTAACGATCGTGGTTCACCGGGCGCATCCTCGTGATGTCAGGGCTGGCTTTTCGCCTTGGAGAAAAGGGTGAAGAAGTTCCGCGTGGTGGCCTGCGCGAAGTCCTCGAACGCTTCGCCCCGCGCCTCGGCCAGCACCTTGGCGGTCTCGCGCACGAAGGAGGGCTCGTTGCGCTTGCCGCGGTAGGGCGTGGGCGCGAGGAAGGGGGAATCGGTCTCCACCAGGATGCGGTCGGCCGGCACGATGGCGGCGATGGCGCGCAGGTCCTCACTCTTCTTGAAGGTCACCACGCCGGAGAAGGAGATGTAGCCGCCCAGCGCCAGCGCCCGGCGCGCCAGATCCGGCCCCGCCGTGAAGCAGTGGAGCAGGAAGGGGAAGGCGCCCCTGGCGCTCTCCTCCTCCAGGATGGCGGCCACATCCTCGTCCGCCTCGCGGGCGTGGATGACCAGGGGCAGGCCGGTCTCCCGCGCCGCCGCGATATGGGTGCGGAAACCCTGCTCCTGCGCGTCGCGCGGGCTGGTGTCGTAGTGATAGTCGAGCCCGGCCTCGCCGATGGCCACCACCTTGGGATGGCGGGAGAGAGCGACAATCTCGCCCAGGGTCACGTCCAGCTCCTCCGCCGCCTGGTGGGGATGGGTGCCCACCGAGCAGGACACCTGATCGAACCGCTCGGCGATGGCGAGGATCTGCGGAAACCGCCGCACCCGGGTGGAGATGGTGACGAGATGAGACACCCCGGCCGCGCCGGCGCGGGCCACCACGTCGGGCAGTTCGGCGGCGAAGTCGGGAAAATCGAGATGGCAATGGCTGTCGACAAGCATGGCATTCACATTCGAAAGGTCGGCCTCACATAAGCGCATCCCCCCGCCACGTCGAGGTGGGGTGGGTCAGGCGAGCGGCCGCGCTTTGGCGCCGCGCGGGCCTGATACCCCGGGTGACGGCGTTGACGGAGGCCGCCGCTTCGGCCTTTGTGCGGGCGTTGCCGCAACTGGTCTCGCACATGCCATCGCCCGTCCTCCCCTTCCGTCCCGCTCTCGCCCGTCTCGCCGATTATTCCGCTGCCTGGGCGGTAGCCGGGCTGGTCGTGGGCGTCGCCCTGCTGGCCTGGAGCGCGCAGATCTCCATCCCGATCAAGCCGGTGCCCATCACGCTGCAAAGCTATGTGCTGATCACCCTCGCTGCGCTGATGGGCTGGCGGTTCGGCGGCTTGACCGTGGCGATTTATCTGTTTGCCGGACTCATGGGCCTGCCGGTGTTTTCCGGCGGCCGCAGCGGGCTTGCCATGCTCACCGGGCCGTCAGGCGGCTTCATCGTCGGCTTCCTGCTGACGGCGCTGCTGGTGGGCTGGCTGCAGGAGACATGGGCGCGGCTTAAGCCCCTGCCCCTCTTCGGGGTCCTGGCCCTTGGCCATCTGCTGCTGATGTTGATCGGCGCCGGCTGGCTCGCCACCAAGGTCGGACCGGCAGTAGCGCTGGAGAAGAGCCTCCTGCCGCTCCTTCCCGGTGCGGTGGTGAAGACGGTGGCGGCGCTCGCCACCGTTATCCTTGTCGAGCGCCTCGCGGGGACCGAGCGGCCGCGCTGAAATCCCTCAGCCGGACGCGGAGATTTCCTGCTTGAGCGCGTCGGCATCGCTGGCCGGCATGGTGATGGGATGCACCTGCTCACCCGGCCGTCCAGGATTGGTGACGATGGAAGCTTCGAGCGAGACGGTGACGGTGCCGCCGGAGGTGTTGAAGATGTAGTCGAGCCGGAACGCCGCATCCTGGCTCTGGCCGTTGGTGCGCTTCAGGGCCTCGTCCGGCGTCAGGCGCTTTTCGGCGACGAGCTGGGACGGCTGGTCCACGGTGATGTTGTACTGCCGCGCCCGGCGCGAGGTGGAAATACGCGCGCGTACCAGTGTGGAATCGGCGTTCGGCAGCTTCACCTCGATACGCGGAACCGCCGGGCCTTCCGGCAGGGGGGCCTGTTCGGCGGGCATCATGGGCGGGATGGGGTCCAGGGATGCCTGGGGCGGGGCGCGGTCGTACCGTTCGCCGCCGCAGCCCGCGATAAGCAGCACGAGGGCCACCGCCGAGATCCCTTTTGCGCCCGTCATCCGCACGGCTTCCGCTGCCTCCGCTGTCGCGCGCTCGCGGCGCGTCTTGGGTTGAAACTGCCGGATCAGGTTAAGCCCATGGAGCGCATGAGCGAAATGGATCCCGATCGCATCGGCATGACCAGAGCCCCGTATAGGACACTTTAGGGTCCGCCATCCATCCCGTCGCGCGGTTTTGCGCTCACGAGGCCGTTTCCGGCTCCACATAGCGCGGGAACACGCCCACTGGCGCGGGCAGAACGCGGCCGGCCGGCAGCCGGTGGCCGGCGCCCAGCCGGTCGAAGCCGCGCTCGTCCGCCGGCACCACCACGAGGTCGAGCAGCCTGGCAGCGCTTTCGGGCATCACCGGCTGCACCAGGATGCCCACCTCGCGGATCAGCTCGGCGGTCACCCACAGCACGGTGGCCATGCGGGCGGGATCGGTCTTGCGCAGGGCCCACGGAGCCTGGGCGGCGAAATAGCGATTGGCCTCGGCCACCACATTCCATACCGCGGCGAGATAGTGGTGGATGGCCTGGCCCTCCATGGCCTCACGGCTCTTCTCCAGCATGCCGTCGGCGAGGGCGAGGATGGCCTCGTCCTCCGGCGACAGCGGGCCGGGCTGCGGCACCACGCCATCGAGATTCTTGGCGATCATGGACAGGGAGCGCTGGGCCAGGTTGCCGAGATCGTTGGCAAGGTCCGCATTCATGCGCGCCACAATGGCCTCGTGGCTGTAGGAGCCGTCCTGCCCGAACGACACCTCGCGCAGGAAGAAGTAGCGGATGGCGTCCACGCCGTAGGTGGCGGCGAGATCGAACGGGTCGATCACATTGCCCACCGACTTGGACATCTTCTCCCCGCGGTTGAACAGGAAGCCGTGGCCGAACACGCGCTTCGGCGCCTCCAGCCCCGCCGACCACAGGAAGGCCGGCCAGTAGACCGCGTGGAAGCGGATGATGTCCTTGCCGATCACGTGCAGGTTCGCCGGCCAGAACCGCTTGAACAGCTCCGCCTCCGTGTCCGGATAGCCGAGCGCGGTGATGTAGTTGGTCAGCGCGTCCACCCACACATACATGATGTGCTTGTCGTCGCCGGGCACCGGGATGCCCCAGTCGAAGGTGGTGCGGGAGATGGAGAGGTCGGTGAGGCCGCCGGAGACGAAGCTCACCACCTCGTTGCGCCGGGCCTCCGGCATGATGAAGCCGGGGTTTTCCGCGTAGTAAGCCAGAAGCCGGTCCTGATAGGCGGAGAGGCGGAAGAAGTAGCTTTCCTCCTCCACCCATTCCACCGGCGTGCCCTGGGGACCGAGGCGGATGCCCTGCTCGTTCAGCTGGGTCTCGTCCTCGGCGTAATAGGCCTCGTCGCGCACCGAATACCAGCCGGCATAGGTGGATTTGTAGATGTCGCCGTTGGCGGCCATCTTGGCCCAGATGGCCTGGCTGGAGGCGTGGTGCCGCTCCTGGGTGGTGCGGATGAAGTCGTCGATGGAGAGGTTGAAGGCCTCCACCATGGCCTCGAAGCGCGGCACGTTGCGCGCCAGCAGCTCACGCGGGGTGACGCCGGCCTTCTGGGCGGTCTGGAGCATCTTGATGCCGTGCTCGTCCGTGCCCGTGAGGAACCGCACGTCATAGCCGTCAAGCCGCTTGAAGCGCGCGATGCAGTCGGTCGCGATCGCCTCATAGGCGTGGCCCATGTGGGGCACGCCGTTGGGATAGGCGATGGCGGTGGTGATGTAGAAGGGGGGCTTCGCGGACATCGGGCGCTCGAAACAGGCTTGCTCGGAAAAGGGCTCCGGCCCCGCGCGTCGCGGCGGCTTCTCAGCGCACGGCTTCGGCGAGATCGGCAAAGACACGGAACACCAGCGCCTTGCGATCGAGATTGAAGACATCCGCCTCGCGCGCGCTGCGCCGCACCTTCTCCCATACCTCGCCGAGGCGGACAAGGCGATGGCGCGGCTCGTCACCCTGCGTCGCGCGGGCGGCCACATAGTCGCTCACCGCCTCGATGAAGAGGTCGAGCCCGTCGGAGCGGTCACCCTGGAGGCGGGCACCCAGCGCGTGAAGGTCTTCCGGACGGGGCCGGGGCAACTGCTCCAGCGCCTTCAGGGTGGCGGAGCGCACCTCCATCCCCTCCCCGCGCGCCAGCACGATGGCCCGGCGCACGCTGCCGCCGCTGGCCTCGGCGGCGGATGGCAGGGTGGCGGCGTCGAGATCCGCCATCTCCTCCTTGAGGTGATCGAGGGCAGCGAGCACGTCGGCGCTGCCCAGCGGGCGCATGCGCAGCAGGCGGGTGCGGGAGCGGATGGTGGGCAGCACCCGGCCCGGAGCGTGGGAGATGAGCAGGAACAGCGCCCTGGGCGGCGGCTCCTCCAGCGTCTTCAGCAGCGCGTTGGCGCCGAACGGATTGAGCTCGTCCACCGCGTCCACGATGCAGACGCGCCAGCCCCCGGCCGCCGCCGTGGCGCCGAAGAAGCTACGCACGCGGCGCACCATCTCGGCCGGAATGACGGTGGGGATCTTCTCCTCCCCCGCCTCCGGCACCCGGTGCAGCACCAAAAGGTCCGGATGGCTCTGGGACGCCACCTGCCGGAACACGGGATGGGTGACGGGCAGATCCAGCGAATGGCTGCCGGCCTCAGGTCCGCCGGACAGCACCATGCGGGCGAGACGATAGGCCAGCGTCGCCTTGCCGATTCCTTCCGGCCCGCCGATGAGCAGGGCATGGGGCAACCGGCCGGCGCGGAAATCGCCGATCAGGTCGGCTTCCACCACCCCGTGGCCGAACAGCCGCGCCTGGTCGCGCGGGTGTGGCGCGCCGGGCAGGACATCGCCGGAGACGATCTCGCTCACGGCCTGCGCCATCAGGACGCCTCGGCCGTGGCGTGAAGTCCGAGGCGGGCGGCGACGATGCCGGCGATCTGCGCCGCGACCGCGTCCGGATCGGGCGTCGCGTCCACCAGCACGCAGCGCGCGGGGGCCGCCGCCGCACGGGCGACGAAGGCCTCGCGCACGGCGGCATGATAGGCGGCGCCTTCCTTCTCGAACCGGTCCGGATCGCCATTGCCGCGCGCGGCGGCGCGGGCCAGCCCGGTTTCCGGCGGCACGTCCAGGATCAGGGTGAGGTCCGGCCGGGTGCCGCCCGTCGCCATCTCTTCCAGCGCATCGAGGAGGGGCGGCGCCACCTGGCCCACCGCGCCCTGGTAGACCCGGGTGGAATCGATGAAGCGGTCACAGATCACGATGGTGCCCGCCGCCAGCGCCGGACGGATCAGCGTTTGCACATGGTCGGTGCGAGCGGCGGCGAACAGCAGCGCCTCGGCCACCGGCCCCAGCGGCTCGGCCGCTCCAGAGAGCAGCACATGGCGCACCGCCTCCGCCCCCGGCGAGCCGCCGGGCTCGCGGGTCTCCACCACCGTGTGGCCAAGGGTGCGCAGATGCGCCGCGAGGCGGCGGGCCTGGGTGGACTTGCCGGTCCCCTCCCCGCCTTCCAGCGTGATGAATCGCCCCTGGGTCATTTGTGAATCTTCGCCAGAGCGCGCTTGGCCAGATCGCGCACGCTGTCGCCCATCAGCGTCAGCCCGCCGTCGAGGGCGCGATCCGTCAGCGAACCCACCGGCACGTCCTCCTGCGTATAAAGAGGCATTTCCAGCACCTTGGTCTGGCCGCGCGTGACTTCCAGCCGTCCCACCTGGGTGCCCTTGGTCACCGGCGCCAGCAGCGGCCCATTATAGACCACGCGGGCGGTGATACGCTCATTGCCCGAGCGCGGGGTGAGCACGGTCACCGGCCGTGACCCCACGAGCCCGACGGTGCCGGAGGCGCCGCCGAACACCTGAGCGCGGCCCACCTCCTGGTCGGCGGTAAAGATCACCCGCTGCCGGAACGACTGGAAACCCCACTCCAGCAGCTTCTTGGCCTCCTCGAGCCGCTCCTTCTCGGTCTTGGCCGCCAGCACTACCACGATGAGCCGCTGGCCGTTCTGCACCGCCGAGCCGAGGGCATGGTAGCCCACATCCTTCACCCAGCCGATCTGCAGCCCGTCGGCGCCGATGCCCGCATCCAGCAGCACGTTGCGGTTGCGCTGCTTGATGCGGCTCCACTCGATGCTGGTCCGCGCGAACACCGGGTAATAGTCGGGATAGGTGCGGATGACATGCTGGGCCAGCACCGACAGGTCGCGGGCGGTGGAGAACTGGCCCGGATCTGCAAAGCCGGTGGCGTTGCGGAACTCGGAATTGGCCATGCCGATGGCCTTGGCCCGCTCCGTCATCTGCTGGGAGAACTCGGTCTCGGTGCCGCCGACGCCCTCCGCCAGGGCGATGGCCGCATCATTACCCGAAACCACCAGCATGCCGGCGAGCAGCTCGCCCACCGGGGCCGGCTTGTTCACCTCGGCGAACATGGCCGCCCCGCCCGAGGGGCCTCCGCCGCGGCGCCAGGCGTTGACGCTCACGGTGAACGGGGTGTCGAGGGCGATCTTGCCGGCCTTGAGCTGAGAGAACACCACGTCAGCCGTCATCACCTTGGCGAGGGTGCCGGGGGCGATGCGGCGGTCGGCATCCTTCTCGAACAGGATGGTCCCGGTTTCGTAATCCACCAGGATGGCGGAGGGCGCCTGGGTCTGAAAGCCGTCAGCCGCCCGCGCGCTCGAAGCGCCGGCAAGCGAGGCGAGGGCTGCGAAAAGAAGGGCGAAGCGCAGCTTCGGCAGCATGTTGATCCACCTGGCTATCCCGAACCGGCCAAGGCCGCCGCAGGCAAGACTCGTCGGCCGAGACTCGCCTGCGCAGCCGGCGGTGCGCGGCGATCATCATCCAAGGTCGGGAGACGGGTAAAGCCCCGGCGCGGACTAGGGCAGGAAAATGCGGTTCAGCGCGCGCTTTCGGCGGGCACGCCGGCAAAGCCCAGCCCGCTGACGGGGGCCGGACCGGAGGACCAGCCCGATGCGCTGGCCACGGCCACCGAGCCGGCGTTGGACGCCGGGCTTCCGGAGGTGCCGAGGTCATAGGGCCGCGAGGGCGGGATCGGCGCCTCGGCGCTGGGCGGGGCGGAGGCCGGAACGGCGCGAACCGATGGCACGTCCGGCACGAAGGGACGGGCGGACGCCACCATGACCGGCGACGTGCCCTTCAGGTCCGCGAGGGTGCCGTCCGTGCGCAGGGTGGAGGCCAGCTTGATGTCGTCGTCCTCGTCGATGGGCGCGCGGCCCATGTAGTCCACCCGCACCCGGGCGACACCGAACTTCGCGAAGCCGAGCATGTCGGCGGCGCGATAGGACACGTCGATCAACCGGTCGCCCACATAGGGACCGCGATTGTTCACGCGCACGATGATGGAGCGTTTGTTGGCCAGATTGGTGACACGCACATAGGACGGCATCGGCAGCGTCTTGTGAGCCGCCGAGATGGAGCCCATGTCGAAGATCTCGCCGTTGGCGGTCTTTCGCCCGTGGAAGTCCTTGCCATACCAGGAGGCGAGACCCTCGGCGGTGTAGTTGGGGTTTTCAGCCGGCACATAGGTGCGCCCGGCGATGGTATAGGGCTTGCCCACCTTGTATCCGCCGCCGCCGCGCGGCACCGGATCGCCCTCCGCCACCACGCGGGGGCTGGCCGAGACGCCATAGAGCGGATCGATCTTGCTGCCGAGGGTTTCAATGGAGCCACAGCCTGCCACGGCAAGGCAACCGGCGAGCGCCGCCGCCAGCTTCGCTCCCGCACCGCTCCCGGCTGTTGCCGCGCCCGCGCGGGGCGGGCAGGACTGATGCAACGCAGCCGGAATTCGCGGTAGGAAGTGCAACGACGGTCCCCTCTTCATCGATGCCCGGGTCTCCTGCTTGCGCCGAAACCCGGCCGGGATGTCTTCAAGGCGCGCGCCATCCTTGAGCCGGACAACCGCATTCTCCGCCAAAAGCATGGCTAATGACGGCGAAAATGGGGCGAAGCCGCGGCCATGGTTAATGGAACGCGCCTTTCGTGGAGGCCTCGACGGGTGCCGGCGGCTGGGCTAGATGAGGGCTTCAGCCGGACTCGGGACCGGGCATCTACGCCCCGGATGCCTCTTCGGAAGGGTGGCCGAGTGGTTTAAGGCAGCGGTCTTGAAAACCGCCGTGGGTGGAAGCCCACCGTGGGTTCGAATCCCACCCCTTCCGCCAGAATTTTCATTATAATTCAATGAACTATGAGGCCTGCCAAGCCAAGCGAGCTCGTCTGACATTGCGCCCTTGTTGGCGCCCTAAGCCGCCTCCAGCGTGCTGTCCGGGACCTGGCCGAAGCTGGCGATCAGGACCGGCGGGTCGGCATCGTCCGAGTCGGGATCGACATCCCGTGAGAAGGCGATGGCGCCGGCATTCACGATCGCCATGCGTCGCGCGATGCGTTCGGCGTCGGCGGCCGTGCGGGCTTCCATGGCCCGCCCGGCCTGCAGGGCGCCGCGCTTGCCCAGCTCGAACGGCTGGACCACGTAGAATGTCTTCTTTGCCATGGCCGACTCTCTCCTCGCGACGATGGCAGGCTGCACCGGGTGATGGAACAAATCAAGAACAAAAACCCTCACACCCCCGGGCGCAACGCCCCCTGTGCGTTGACATAGATGGCGTAGAGAGAGGTCTGGGCGGTGATGAACAGCCGGTTGCGCTTGCGCCCGCCGAAGCACAGGTTGGAAACGGCCTCGGGAATCGCGAGCGTGCCGATCAGGCTGCCGTCCGGCGCGTAGCAGTGCAGGCCGCCGTAGGCCGACGTCCAAATGTTGCCGAAGCTGTCGCAGCGAAATCCGTCATAGAAGCCGTCCGGCAGGGTGGCGAAAGTGCGTGGATTGGCGGCGGTGCCATCGGGCCGCGTCTCATAGGCCACGATCGAGCGCGGATGCTCGGGCGCGTGGCTCGCGCCGGTGTCGGCCACATACAGGGTCCGCTCGTCCGGGGAAAAGGCGAGGCCGTTGGGCTGCAGGCGATCGGTCACCATCGCTGCGAGAGCGCCGGTGCTCGGATCGAGGCGGTAGACATTCTGTCGTCCAAGCTCGGACGGCGCGGCATCACCCTCGTAATCGCTGTCGATGCCGTAGGTGGGATCGCTGAACCACACGCTGCCGTCGGATTTCACCACGATATCATTGGGCGAATTGAACCTTTTGCCTTCGAAATGGGTCACAAGGGCGGTGATGCTCCCATCATGTTCGGTGCGGGTGATGCGGCGTCCCTGCTGCTCGCAGGTGACCAGCCGGCCCTCCAGGTCGACGCTGTTGCCATTGCCGTTGCCGGAGGGCGCGCGGAACACCGAAACCACGTCGTTGGTCTCGTCGTAGCGCATGAGGCGGTCGTTCGGCACATCCGAGAAGATGAGGAAGCGCCCGGCGGGAAAATAGGCCGGGCCCTCCAGCCATCGCCCTCCGGTCCACAGGTGCTCGAGCCGGGCCGAGGCGATGACCAGCCTGCCGAAGCGGGGATCGAGAACCTCGAACGTGCCCATGTGCCCCCCGCCCCTCCGCCGCGATTGCCGCTCCTTCGGACATCAGATCTCAGACGCCCAGCAGCGCGCCATAAGTCTCGAGGGCATCCGCATGGTTCGCATCGGCCCGGAGGCCCACATGGCCGTCGGGCCGGACGACCAGGAGCGTGATGGCGCCGACCCCCAGCCGGTCCGCCACGGCGGGCTCGACGCGCCCGTGTCCGTCGGCACCGTCCGGGCGGGCGGTCAGCGCGAAGCTGGCTTCGAGCACGGCAAGGCCGGGGCGGGAGCGGATGGCGTCGTGGACCTGCGCCAGTTCCTCCTGCGGCGTCGAAGGGCTACCAATCAGGATGGCGGTGTGGCCCGGCCGATTGGCGAAATCATTGAGCATGCAGGCTCCGCCATCGGCGGCCCGGGCCGCGATCCGGTCCGGAAGCCGCTGGCCCGGCGCGAGCGCGGTGTGCCGGTCACCCATCACGATGGGCGAGCCGCCATAGTCGATGTCCAGCTCCGCCTCGGCGACCGCCTCGTGATGGCGTGAGGTGGGGTCGGCGAACACGGCGCGGATGGCGGCATCGCGGGCGCGGCGCTCGTCGGGATCCTTCACGCTCTGGAGGCTCTCGGCAGCATCGCCCGAGGCCGTCACCAATTGGGCCACCGGGCGGCGTTCCGCGTCATAGCTATCGAGCAGGGTGTCGGGGCAGACGCCCTGGCACACCAGCGCCAGCTTCCACGACAGGTTGAAGGCATCCTGCAGTCCGGTATTCATGCCGTGGCCCTGGGCCGGGCTGCAGGTGTGGGCGGCATCCCCGGCCAGCAGCAGGCGCCCGACCCGGAAGCTGCGCGCCACGGTGGTGTGGCAATGGAAGCGCGTCGGGTTGGCCACGTCCTCGAACCGAAGGCCGGGCACGTAGCGCCCGAGGGTGATCGCGGCATCGGCGGTCAGGTCGGAGGCATCGGAACTCGGCCGCAGATAGACCCGCCAGCGCTGGTCCGGCAGCGCGGTCAGAATCACCGGAATGGCGTCGAGATAGGCGTAATTGGCCTCATAGGATTGGGTCCAGCCGCCCACGGTGGTGTCGAACACCGCCCAGGGCTCGGCGATGTCGTGCCCGTCCCGCGCGATGCCCGCCAGCGTCCGCACCGTGCTGCGGTTGCCATCGCATCCCACCACCCATTGGGCGAGGACCTGTGTGGTTGCGCCCTCGCTCTCCATGGTCGCCAGCACGCCGTCGGGGCGCTCCTCCAGGCTGACGAGGCGGGTCGCGCGGGTGACCGTGCCGCCCAAACCGGTCAGGTAGTCGGTCAGGACCGCCTCCGTCACCTCCTCCGATACGCCGAGATTGAAGGCATAGCGGCTGCCGCAGAGCGCGAGGTCGATATCCCCCAGCACGCTGCCATCGGAATGAATGCGCGCCAGCCGCTGCTTGACCCCGGCCGCCAGCAGCGGCTCGACAATGCCGAGGGCATCGAAGATCTCAAGCGAACGGGGGTGCACGACGGTGGCGCGGTCCCAGTCCAGCGGGCTCTCATGGGCGTCGATGAGGAGGCAATCCACGCCGCGCCGCTGGAGTTCCGCAGCCAGCAGAAGCCCGGTTGGGCCGGCGCCCACCACGAGGACCGTTACAGCAGCATCCACGGCGCATTCTCCCCGAAAAAGCCTGGCCATCATGACCGGCGGCGCCATAAGAGCAAGGGCTTGGCCGTGGGCTGGAGGCCCGGCCGGCGGCTACGGTGGATACGCTCCCACAGGGCGAACCCGCCGGCGCGGCGGGAACGGGTGCCATCCGCCGCACTCCCGTGTAAATGGGCAAGCGGAACGCCGCGTGCCCCTCGCGCGATGTAGGAAGAGCATCGCATCATCGGCGCGGCTGGATCGGGTACCGTCATTCACAGGCTCACAAGCCATCGCGAAAGGACACCGGGCGTGGAGATCGTCGCTGTCGATATCGGGGGCACCCATGCCCGCTTCGCCCATGCGGAGGTCGCGGACGGACGGGTGGTGTCCCTCGGCGAGCCGGTGATCAAGCATGCCGCAGACCATGCCAGCTTCCAGCTCGCCTGGCAGGCGTTCGCCGAGACCGTGGGCACGCCCCTGCCCCGGGCGGCGGCCATCGCCATCGCCTGCCCGGTGGAAGGCGACGTGCTGAAGCTCACCAATAATCCCTGGGTCATCCACAAGCACCTGATCCCGGAAAAGCTCAGCGTGGACACCTGGACGCTGGTGAATGATTTCGGCGCCATCGGCCATGCGGTGGCGCAGATCGGCGAGGAGGGGTTTGCGCACTTCGCCGGGTCTGACCGGCCGCTGCCCGAGACTGGGGTCATCAGCATCATCGGGCCCGGCACGGGGCTCGGCGTTGCCCATGTGCTGCGTCAGGATGGCCGCTACAACGTCATCGAATGCGAGGGCGGGCATATCGATTTTGCCCCGCTGGATTCCCTGGAGGAGGCGATCCTGCACCGCCTGCGCCAGCGCTATCCGCGCGTGTCGGTGGAGCGGATCGTCTCCGGCCCGGGCCTCGTCAACATCTATGAGGCGCTGGCCGCAATCGAGGGGTGTCAGATCGACCAGCTGGAGGACAAGGCCCTGTGGGCGCTTGCCACCGAGGGCAAGGATGGGCTCGCCGCCGCCGCCCTCGACCGCTTCTGCCTGAGCTTCGGCGCGGTGGCCGGCGACATCGCCCTGGTGCAGGGCGCCAAGGCTGTAGTGATCGCCGGCGGCATCGCCCCGCGCATCGCCCACCTCATCCCGCAGTCCGGCTTCGCCAGCCGCTTCTCAGCCAAGGGCCGGTTCGCGCAGCGGATGGAGGACATCCCGGTCCGCCTCATTACCCATCCCCAGCCCGGCCTCTATGGCGCGGCCGCCGCCTTCGCCGAGCAGCATACGCGGTGAGGCAAGGGGTCGGCGCTTTAACGCCGTCCCGCCGCCAGCAGCAATGCGGCCCCGCCCACGAGAATGCCGGCTGAGACCCGATCCGCGATGCGGGTGAAGCGGCCGGCGAGCGCCGCGCGGGCCTTGTCCGCCACCACGGCCCACAGCACGTCGCCCACCAGCGCGATCGCGGCGAACACCGCCGCCAGCAGCGCGATCTGCGGCACGGGATCGGCCCTGTCGGTGATGAACTGGGGCAGGAAGGCCGCGTGGAACAGCAGGGTCTTGGGATTGGCGAAGGCCACCGCCAGCCCCCGCCCGAAGGCGGCGCGGGCCGATGGCATGGGAGCCTCGCGACCGGCTCCCGCCCCGCGCCATTGCAGCACGGCGAGCCAGACCAGATAGGCCGCACCCGCATAGCGCACGAGGTCGAAATTGCGGGAGAAGGTTTCCACCACATAGGCGAGGCCCGCCGCCACGAGCGCGAGTTGGGCGATGAGCCCCACATTGACGCCGGTGGCGGTGAGGATGCCGGCTCGCCGCCCGTGCTTGAGGCTGGTGCCGACGATGAGCGCTACGTTCGGCCCCGGCGTCGCGGCAAGAGCGACGCAGGCAACCACGAACAGGGCAAGGCTTTCCGCAGATATCATCGCCATCCCCCGTTCCGGCGGCAGCCCGATCGCCATTGGCGCGCTGACCAACGATGGGCTCAGCTACGCTCCAGCATCGCACGATGCCGGAGCGGCGGTCGGCTTTACGCTTCGGTTGCCTCGCCCGGCTCCTCGCCGTCGCTGTTCTCGGCTCCGGCATCGTCGCTGATATGCTCCACGGAGACGACACGCTCGCCCTCCGCCGTGTCGAACACGATGACGCCCTGGCTGGCGCGACCGACGATGCGGATGCCGTCCACCGGGCAGCGGATCAGCTGCCCGCCGTCGGTCACCAGCATGATCTGGTCCTGGTCCTCCACCGGGAAGGAGGCGACGAGGCGGCCGTTGCGCTCGTTCACCGCCATGGCGACGATGCCCTTGCCGCCGCGGCCGGTCACCCGATACTCGTAAGACGAGGTGCGCTTGCCGTAGCCGTTCTCGGAGACGGTGAGGATGAACTGCTCCTTGGCGCCCATCTCGGCGTAACGGTCCTGGCCGAGATGGCCGTTGCCGCTGGCGCCCTCCTCCGCCTCAACGTCGCCGGCCTCGGTGGCTTCGCCCGCCAGCGCGCGGCGGCGCTTGATATAGGCGAGGCGCTCCTCGGCCGACGCATCCACATGGCCGATGATGGCCATGGAGATGATGGTGTCGCCATCTTCCAGCCGGATGCCGCGCACGCCCACGCTGTCGCGGCCCTTGAACACGCGCACATCGGTGACCGGAAAGCGGATGCAGGCCCCCGCCGCCGTGGTCAGCAGCACGTCGTCATCTTCGGTGCACAGCCCCACGTCGGCGATGGCCTCGCCCTCGTTGAGCTTCATGGCGATCTTGCCGTTGCGGTTCACCTGCTGGAAATCGGTGAGCGCATTGCGCCGCACGGTGCCGCCGGTGGTGGCGAACATGATCTGCAGGCGCTCGTTCTCGTCCGAATCCTCCGGCAGCAGGACCACCGATGTGATGCGCTCGTCCTGCTCCAGCGGGAGGATGTTGATGAGTGCCTTGCCGCGGGCCTGCGGCGCCGCCAGCGGCAGGCGCCACACCTTCAGCTTGTAGACCTGCCCCTTGGAGGAGAAGAACAGCACCGGCGCGTGGGTGGAGGCCACGAACAAGCGGGTGACGAAATCCTCGTCCCGCGTCTGCATGGCCGAGCGGCCCTTGCCGCCGCGCCGCTGCGCCCGATAGGTGGAGAGCGGCACCCGCTTGATGTAACCGGCGTGGGAGACGGTGACCACCATCTCCTCGCGCTGGATGAGGTCCTCGTCCTCCAGGTCGCCGAAGCCTTCCACGATCTCCGTGCGCCGCGGCGTGCCGAACTCTTCCTTGATGGCGATGAGCTCGGCACGGACGATGGCGCGCATGCGCGGACGGCTGGCGAGAATGTCGAGATAATCGGCGATCTCGACAGCCAGCTTGTCCAGTTCCTCGGCGATCTCGTCGCGGCCGAGCGCGGTGAGGCGCTGCAGGCGCAGGTCGAGAATGGCGCGGGCCTGCTCGAAGGACAGGCGATAGGTGTCGTCCGGGCCGAGCTTGTGGCGCGGATCGGCGATGAGCGCGATCAGCGGCGCCATGTCCTTGGCTGGCCAGTCGCGCGCCATCAGGGCTTCGCGGGCGCTCGCCGGGTCCGGCGCGGTGCGGATGAGGCGGATCACCTCATCGATATTGGCGACGGCGATGGCAAGGCCCACCAACACGTGGGCTCGGTCGCGGGCCTTGCGCAGCAGGAACTTGGTGCGCCGGCTGATGACTTCCTCGCGAAAGGCGATGAAGGCGGTGAGCACGTCGTGCAGCGTGAGCACGCCCGGCTTGCCGCCAGACAGCGCCACCATGTTCACGCCGAACGATGTCTGCAGCAGGGTCAGGCGGTAGAGGTTGTTGAGCACCACGTCGGCCTGGGCGTCGCGCTTGATCTCGATGACCACGCGCATGCCGTCGCGGTCGCTCTCGTCGCGGATCTCGGCGATGCCCTCGATGCGCTTGTCGCGCACCAGCTCGGCCATCTTCTCGATCATCGTCGCCTTGTTCACCTGATAGGGAATTTCGGTGACGATGAGCGCCTCACGCTCCTTGCGGATGTTCTCGATGGCGACCTTGGCCCGCATCAGGATGGAGCCGCGCCCGGTCAGATAGGCCTGGCGAATGCCGGTGCGGCCCAGGATCAGAGCGCCGGTGGGGAAATCCGGGCCGGGCAACAGATCCAGCAGCGCCTCTGGCTCCAGCGTCGGATCGTCGAGCAGGGCGACGGTGGTGTCGACGATCTCGCCAAGATTGTGCGGCGGGATGTTGGTGGCCATACCCACCGCGATGCCGCCGGCGCCGTTGACCAGCAGGTTCGGGAATTTGGCCGGGAGGACGGTCGGCTCGTGCTCGGAATTGTCGTAATTGTCCTGGAAGTCGACGGTGTCCTTGTCGAGATCGTCGAGAAGGGCGTTCGTCACCTTCTCCAGGCGCACCTCGGTGTAGCGCATGGCCGCCGGGGCGTCGCCGTCCACCGAGCCGAAATTGCCCTGGCCGTCCACCAACGGCAGGCGCATGGCAAACGTCTGCGCCATGCGCACGAGGGCATCATAGACCGACTGATCGCCGTGGGGGTGATACTTACCGATGACATCGCCCACCACGCGGGCCGACTTGCGATAGGATTTGTTCCACTCGTACCCGTTCTCGTGCATGGAGAACAGGATCCGCCGATGCACCGGCTTCAGGCCGTCGCGCACGTCGGGCAACGCGCGGGCGACGATGACGCTCATCGCATAGTCGAGGTAGGAGCGCGACAGCTCCTCCGTGATAGAAACGGGCCTGATGTCGGACGGCGGCTCGCCGCCGGGCTTCGGCGTCTCGGAATCGGCCAAAAGTCAGCACTCTCAATCGTGGAACGCGGTGCTTCCTTCTAGCCGATTCACCCCTGCGACGCCAGCGAAACCCCTACGACGCAACGTTTTTTTATCTTTTAATCTCAATGGCTTGTCGAAGACTTGCTGCGGGACACGCCGACAATTTGACCCTTTTGCGTCGAACCCACCTTCAGGTACGGTCAGCGGACCCGTCCCAGAGAAGCTCCAAAGGCACCATTTTGTGCGTTCGGCCGGTCAGAAGACGCCGGAAGAATGAGCTTCGACCGTTGCCCATCATGTTGTCCGTCCCCGCTCAGTACCGCTGAGCGCCAGGAGGCTTCAGAACGGGATTTCGTCGTCGAGATCGGCCGCCGGGCGCCCGCCACCGGCGACGCCGCCCGAGGATCCAGCCGGGGCGCCAGACATGCGCCGGCTGCCCCCTGAGCCACCGCCATACCCCCCGCCCATGGGGCTTGCCGATCCGAAGTCCGAGCCGGCGGCATAGTCGTCGCCGCCCGCTCCAGCCCCTTCGCCGCGCCCGTCGAGCAGGGTGAGCTCGCCACGATAGGGCCGCAGCACGATCTCGGTGGTGTAGGTTTCCCGCCCGTCCTTCTCGTACTTGCGGGTCTCAAGCTGGCCCTCGATGTAGACCTTTGAGCCCTTCTTCAGAAAACGCTCGGCCACACCCGCCAAATTCTCGTTGAAGATCACCACGCGGTGCCATTCGGTGCGCTCGCGGCGTTCGCCGGACGCCTTGTCGCGCCAGTTTTCCGAGGTGGCGACCGACAGGTTGCAGACCCGTCCGCCGTTCTGGAAAGATTTGATTTCCGGATCACGGCCGAGGTTGCCGACCAGGATCACCTTGTTGACGCTGCCGGCCATCCCGTTGCTCCTCGTTCGTGGTCGTTTGTCATCAGCCCGCACCCTACCGCCCGCGGCGCGGCAGGCCAGCCCAAAGCCGACTTTTCCCCATGATGAACCGCGTGAACGCGCGCCCCACACAAAGTGAGCGCAAAATGTTCATGATGTGTTCCTATCGCTTTGGCCGCTCGGACGCAAGCGCCTTGTTTCAACGGGACGCGGTGCCCGTGCCGGATTTTTGGCTGGTCGAGTGAAAAAGTTCCTGATATGTTCCCTACCGCATTGCACGCGACCGCTTACATTCGAGCAATGACCATGAGCGAAGCCGAGACGCTGCGATCGTATTTCTCAACCGTTCCGCCGGAGGTCTCGTGCCGTTCCGTTAGGTGCGATCGGCCCGGCGCGCTCCATGATGCGCAGTGCGACAACAAGCCTTGTCCGGCGCTCATCCTTCACCCCGCAGATCGCGTATTCACCCCTGGCGCCCTGTTTCAGGCGACCGCGCCTTTGTCCTGACCTTTCAGCGCCCGCGGGCGCCAGCGGAAATCCATGTCTGATCGCGCTTTTCCCACGCGGGCGGTTTCCGCCCCTGATACCGCCGGCCGCCGGGACGCGCGCACCCTGACGGTGCGCGGCGCGCGCGAGCACAACCTCAAGAACGTGGACCTCGAGATCCCGCGCGACAGCCTGGTGGTCTTCACCGGGCTCTCCGGCTCGGGCAAGAGTTCGCTGGCCTTCGACACGATCTATGCCGAAGGCCAGCGCCGTTATGTGGAAAGCCTCTCGGCCTACGCACGGCAGTTCCTGGAGATGATGCAGAAGCCGGACGTGGACCAGATTGATGGCTTGTCCCCGGCCATTTCCATCGAGCAGAAAACCACCTCCAAGAATCCGCGCTCCACCGTGGGCACGGTGACAGAGATCTACGATTACATGCGCCTGTTGTGGGCGCGCACGGGCGTGCCCTATTCCCCGGCCACCGGCCTGCCCATCGAGAGCCAGACCGTCTCCCAGATGGTGGATCGCACGCTGGCCCTTCCGGAAGGCACGCGCCTTTATCTGCTGGCCCCTGTGATACGCGGACGCAAGGGCGAATATCGCAAGGAACTCGCCGAGTGGATGAAGAAGGGCTTCCAGCGGGTGAAGATCGACGGCGCCTTCCACGAGATCGCGGAGGCTCCGACCCTCGACAAGAAGTTCAAGCACGACATCGACGTGGTGGTGGACCGCATCGTGGTGCGGCCCGATCTGGCCGCGCGGCTCGCCGACAGTTTCGAGACGGCGCTGGCTTTGGCGGATGGCATCGCGGTGGCCGAGTATGCCGATGAGAAGGACGAGGCGGGGGCGCCGCGGCGCGTCCTGTTCTCCGAGAAGTTCGCCTGCCCGGTTTCCGGCTTCACCATTTCGGAGATCGAGCCGCGCCTGTTTTCCTTCAACAATCCCTTCGGCGCCTGCCCGGCCTGCGACGGGCTCGGCGTGGAGCAGACCATCGATCCCGACCTTGTGGTGCCGGATCGGATGCGCTCGCTGAAGCAGGGGGCCATCGCGCCATGGGCAAAGTCCACGTCGCCCTATTATGGCCAGACGCTGGACGCGCTGGCCAAGCACTATCATTTCAAGCTCAACGTGCCCTTCGCCGACCTGCCGGAACAGGCGAAGGAGGTGTTGCTGTTCGGCTCGGGCACCGAGAAGATCACCTTCGCCTATGACGACGGCATGCGCGCCTACGAGACCTCCAAGACCTTCGAGGGCGTGGTCCGCAACCTGGATCGGCGCTGGAAGGAGACCGACAGCGACTGGGCGCGGGAGGAGATCTCGAAATATTTCTCCACCGTCCCGTGCAAGGCCTGTTCAGGCTACCGCCTGAAGCCGGAGGCCCTCGCGGTGAAGGTGGCCGGCAAGCATATCGGCGAGGTGGGAGAGCTTTCGGTGCGGGCGGCGTCCGCTTGGTTCGAGGCCCTGCCCGGCGCGCTCACCGACAAGCAGAACGAGATCGCCGGCCGGATCCTCAAGGAGATCCGTGAGCGTCTCATCTTCCTGCTGGATGTGGGGCTGGAATATCTCACCCTCGCCCGCGCCTCCGGCACCCTGTCGGGCGGCGAGAGCCAGCGCATCCGCCTTGCCTCGCAGATCGGCTCGGGCCTGACTGGCGTGCTCTATGTGCTGGACGAGCCCTCCATCGGCCTGCACCAGCGCGACAACGCGCGCCTTCTGGACACGCTCAAGCACCTGCGCGACCTCGGCAATACGGTGATCGTGGTGGAACACGACGAGGACGCCATCCTCGCTGCCGATTATGTGGTGGATGTGGGCCCCGGTGCCGGCATCCACGGCGGCCGCATCGTCGCCCAGGGTACTCCCGCGCAGATCCTGGCCGACCCCAATTCCCTCACCGGCCAGTACCTCACCGGCCAGCTGTCCGTGGGCGTGCCGGCGCGGCGCAAGCCCAACCCGAAACGCGTGCTCAAGCTTTCGGGCGCGCGGGGCAACAATCTGAAGGACGTGACGGCGGAGATACCCCTCGGCCTGTTTACCTGCATCACCGGCGTGTCCGGGGGGGGCAAGTCCACTCTGCTCATCGACACCTTGTACAAGGCGGTGGCGCGGCGGTTGAACGGCGCCAGCGAGGCCCCGGCCCCGTTCGACCGGCTGGAGGGGCTTGAGCACCTCGACAAGGTGATCGACATCGACCAGTCGCCCATCGGCCGTACCCCCCGCTCAAACCCGGCGACCTACACGGGTGCCTTCACCCCCATCCGCGAATGGTTCTCCGGCCTGCCGGAGGCCAAGGCGCGGGGCTATGGCGCCGGGCGCTTCTCCTTCAACGTGAAAGGGGGGCGCTGCGAGGCCTGCCAGGGCGACGGCGTCATCAAGATCGAGATGCACTTCCTGCCGGATGTCTATGTCACGTGCGATGTCTGCAAGGGCAAGCGCTACAACCGCGAGACCCTGGAGGTCACCTTCAAGAACAAGTCCATCGCCGACGTGCTGGACATGACCGTGGAAGAGGGCGCGCAGTTCTTCAAGGCGGTGCCTTCGGTCCGCGAGAAGCTGGAGACCCTGCATCGCGTGGGACTCGACTATATCAAGGTAGGCCAGCAGGCGACCACGCTCTCCGGCGGCGAAGCGCAGCGCGTGAAGCTCTCCAAGGAGCTGTCCAAGCGCGCCACCGGCCGCACCCTCTACATCCTCGACGAGCCCACCACCGGCCTGCACTTCCACGACGTGAAGAAGCTGCTCGAAGTGCTGCATGAGCTGGTGGAGCAGGGTAATACCGTGGTGGTGATCGAGCACAATCTGGAGGTCATCAAGACCGCCGACTGGATCCTCGATCTCGGCCCGGAAGGGGGAGACGGCGGCGGCGAGATCGTGGTGGCGGGCACGCCCGAGCAGGTGGCGCAGCACCCGAGGTCCCACACCGGGCACTTCCTGGCGGAAGTTCTGGCGCGCCGACCCTTGGTCAAGGCTGCGGCGGCGCCCTCGACGGCAAAGGCAGCGGAGCGGAAGGCCGGCTCCCGCAACGCCTCTGCCGGGAAGACGCCGGCATCTGCGGAACCGGCGGCAGATTCACAGCCTGCGGCAGAGGTCGTGGAACCGATCGAGGACAGCGCCAAGCTCACCAAGACCGCCGCCCGTGGACGGGGGCGGCGACGGCAGGCGGCGGAGTAGGCGTCACCGGGCCACGAGCAGAGGCATCGCGCGGTGCTTGTCCTCGTTTCTCCCCACAGCGGAAGCTCAGCCGGCCAAGCTCCATGCACATCCCGCAATGCTGCAATGCATGATCAGCTCTATGGCAATGCAGCAAGGAGGCGTATCTAAGAGGGGAAAGTCGCGGAAGCACAAGACACGCTTCCGCAAAGTGGAGAAGATCAATGTTGCTCTGGGGTTTCCTGGCTCGCCAGTTCCGCCGGTGGCAGACGTATAATCGCACTGTCACTGAGCTGTCCAAGCTCGATGATCGCAGCCTCGCGGACATCAATGTTTCGCGCAGCGAGATCCGCGCCCTTGCCCGGCACGCTTCCGCCGCCGTCTGATCCGACGACGCTGACATAGCCCGGCCTCCCGGCCGGACGTCGATGGTGGCCCCGTTCGGGGCCATTTTCGTTTTCAGTGCGCGTATACTGCCCGCTCGATCCGGCGCTGGGGTTGAAGTCTTCGGGGCGGCTGTGGCACATGGCACGTCCCGTCGGCACGTCCCTAGCGCCCCAGCCTTCAAGGCCCCTTCCCCGGCGGAGCGGAGAACAAATGCCTCAGTCAGCCGACCCCGTGCACGTTGTCGGCGGCGGCCTCGCCGGATCCGAGGCGGCTTGGCAGATCGCGACCCGCGGCGTCCCCGTGGTGCTGCACGAGATGCGGCCCCAGCGCACCACCGATGCCCACCTGACCGACGGCCTCGCCGAGCTGGTCTGCTCCAATTCCTTCCGCTCGGACGATCCCGAAGGCAATGCGGTGGGTGTGCTGCATGCCGAGATGCGGCAGGCCGGCTCGCTCATCCTCACTGCCGCCGACCAGAACCAGGTGCCCGCCGGCGGCGCGCTGGCGGTGGACCGGGACGGCTTCTCCCGCGCGGTTACAAAGGCGCTGGAAGACCACCCCCTCATCGAGATCCGGCGCGAGGAACTCACCACCCTGCCGCCGGCCGAGTGGGACAAGGTGATCCTGGCCACCGGCCCCCTCACCTCCCCGGCGCTGGCAGAGGCGGTGCTGTCGCTGACGGGCGAGACGGCGCTGGCCTTCTTTGATGCCATCGCGCCCATCGTGCATTTCGACTCGATCGACATGGGCAAGGCCTGGTTCCAGTCGCGCTACGACAAGCCGGGACCGGGCGGCACCGGGGCGGACTATATCAATTGCCCGCTGGACGAGGCGCAGTACCACGCCTTTGTGGATGCGCTGATCGCCGGCGAGAAGGCGCCCATGCGAGACTTCGAGGCCAAGACCCCCTATTTCGATGGCTGCCTGCCCATCGAGGTGATGGCCGAGCGCGGCCGCGAGACGCTCCGCTTCGGTCCCATGAAGCCGGTGGGCCTCACCAATCCGCATAACCCGACCGTCAAGGCCTATGCCATCGTCCAACTGCGGCAGGACAACAAGCTGGGCACGCTCTACAATATGGTGGGTTTCCAGACCAAGCTGCGCCATGGCGAGCAGGCGCGCGTCTTCCGCACCATTCCCGGGCTGGAGAATGCCGAGTTCGCGCGCCTCGGCGGCCTGCATCGCAATACCTATCTCAACTCCCCGCGCCTGCTCGACGGCACCCTGCGGCTGAAGGCCGATCCGCGTCTGCGCTTCGCCGGCCAGATCACCGGCTGCGAGGGCTATGTGGAAAGCGCGGCCGTGGGCCTCATGGCCGGGCGCTTCGCTGCCGCCGAACGGCGGGGAGAGGCGCTCGTGCCGCCCCCGCTCACCACGGCGCATGGGGCGCTGCTCGCCCACATCACCGGCGGGCATGTGGAGGCGGAGGAGGCCGGCGCACCGCGCTCCTTCCAGCCCATGAACATCAATTTCGGCCTGTTCCCGCCGCTGGAGGAAGCCCCCCGCGGCGAGCCCGGCAAGCGCCTGCGCGGCGCGGAAAAGACGCTGGCGAAGAAGAAGGCCATGGCCGCGCGGGCGCTGGCCCACATGGCCGCGTGGCTCGACACGCCGGCCCGGGCGGCTTAAGAGGCGCCGATGCCGCGCATTTCGAGCCCGCCGCCCCCCGTGGAATACCACGCTGATCCGGCCCGTTTCGCCGTGGACACGGTGCTGAAGCGCGACGTGTTCTCCACCGTCGAGCGCGGCGTGTGGACCGACCGGAACGGGCGTGACTGGCCGGCCGTGCGCCGGCGCTGGAACGAGGTGTCGCTCTGGCTCGGGCCGCTCGCCCGGCGCCTCGCGGCGTTCGAGGTCAAGGCGCTGGAGCGGGTGACCAAAACCGGCGTGACCACGCCGCTGCTGGCGGTGGGCAACCGCTTTCTGGTACGCGGCTGGGTGGAGGGGGCGCCGCTGCAGATCGCGCGGCCCACCGGCGACCTGCATTTCTTCCACTCGGCCCGCTCGGCACTGCATAAGCTGCATGCCGCGGGCTATGTGCACAACGACCTTGCCAAGCAGCAGAACTGGCTCCGTGGGGCCGATGGTGAAGCCTGGCTCATGGATTTCCAGCTCGCCCTGCCCATCAGCCGGCGCTCGAAGCTTGGCCGGGTGCTGGCCTATGAGGACATCCGCCACCTGCTGAAGCACAAGCGCACCTATTGCCCGCAGGCGCTCACGCCGCGCGAGAAGAAGGTGCTGGCGACCAAGAGCCTGCCCACGCGCATCTGGATGGCCACGGGCAAGAAGGTCTACCGCTTCGTCACCCGGCGGCTCATGTCCTATTCGGATACCGAGGGGCGCGGCCCGCGGGTGACGCAGGTGGCGCCGCGCATCGCGGCGGCGCTGGCCGCCCATCCGGCCGTAGCCGAGGTGCACATGGCGGATTTCCAGACCCTGGGGGGCAAGGTGGGGCTCTATGCCTTCGTTGCCGCGCGCGCGCCGGTGACGGTGGAGGCATTGCGGGCGCATCTGGCGCAGGCGCTCCCGGACCGGCCCCATCTCGACCAGCTCCAGCTGGTGGACGCCCTGCCCCACGGTGCCGACGGTGCGGTTCGCGACGACCTGCTGCTGCTCATCGCCCGCAACCAGATCGAGATGCTGGATGCGCTGGCGGGCTCGGAGGCGGTGCGCCTCCAGGTGGCGGAAATCGCCCGTGGCCGGCTCAACCTGACGGACCGGATCACCCGCCCGGCGGCGTGACGGACAGCTTCAGAACCACACCTTCCCGGCCGCGGCACGCCGCGCCGCGCGCCAGAGCGCGAACTGGCGGCGAAAGGGCGAAAGCCCGGCCACGGCGCTGAACGGGTCGCTGACCCGCGCCAGCGCCTTAAGATCACCCGCTACCAGCGCCAGCGGCAGATAGGGCGCGGCGATGGCCGCCGAAGGGTCAAGATGCTCCGCCGCCCCCCGCGCCGCCGCAAGGTGCCCTGCCGCCATGCCGCGAAATTCGGCCAGCGCCGCCAGCAACGGCGGCGAGACCTTACCGGATACCGCCTCCTCCCGCCCGATGCCGTGGCGGGCCAGAAGATCGAGGGGCAGGTAGCATTGCCCCCGCGCCGCATGGATGGGGAAGGCACGCATGAGCCCGGTCATGGCGATGGCGACCCCGCCGTGTCCGGAGAGGTCGCCGGCCCCGGCAGAGGCCTGCGGCGACAGCACCAGCGCGGACAGCTGGAGCAGCGCGGCAGCGGTCTCGCCCGCATAGCCCTCCAGGTCCGCAACCGTGGGCATTGGGTCGTCGTAAAGGTCGAAGATGCGCGCATCCACGAGCGCGGTCAGGCTGGCGCGCGGCAGGGCGAAGCACTCCGTCGTGTCGAGCAACGCCGCTGCGACCGGATGGCCTTCCACCTCGCCGCGCCCCTCCCCCTCGATCACCTCCCGCCACCAGGCAAGGCGCACTTCGCCGGGCAACGCCTCGCGCACCACTTCGCGCACGCGCGCCACGTCCAGGTTGAAGGCATAGAGGGCGAAGAGATGCCGGCGCTTGTCCTCGGGCGCGAACAGGGCGGCGAGGAAGCGGTCGCGGTCCTGCGCCCGCACCTGTTCGGCGCAATAGGCATAAGCTGCGGCGAGGATGGCGGCGTCCGTCATCGCCGGATCAGACGGCGATGAGGGCGGCGCCGACGCGGCGGCCCTCGCCGAGCAACACATTGTAGGTGGAGGCAGCGCTCGCGGTCGGCATCAGCTCGAAGCGCAGGCCCTTCTCGCGCAGGAGCTGCTTCAGGGGCTCCTTCAGGTGCGCGGGATCGCGGCCGGTGCCCAAAAGCAGCAGTTCGAAGGTGCCGGCCTCGGCGAGGATCGGCGCCAGCGCGGCAGGATCCACCTCGGCCATCGCCGTGGGCACCCAGGCGCGGATGCCCGAGGGCAAAGCGAGGATGGAGCCCGCATGGGACATGCTGGCGAAGTGGAAGAAGCGGTCGCCATAGCCATCTATGGTGACCTGCCGGGGGAAGAAGGGCACGCCGGGCGGGCTTGCCACCGCATCACGCCTTGGCGGGACGGGCGGGCGGACGCTTACCGCCCTTGGCGCCCTTGCTGCCGCCCTTGGCCGGAGCCGGAGGCACCGGCTCATCCACCACTTCGGCTTCCGCCTCGGAGAGCTTGGCCGCCTCGTCCACGCCCAGCACCGCTTCCGGCTCACTCTTGGCCGGGCCGGCCACCGTCGACGAGCGCAGGCCCAGGTGGATGAGGATGGGCGCCGCCACGAAGATGGTGGAATAGGTGCCGATCACCACGCCCACTGTCATGGCCAGCGAGAAGCCGCGCAGCACCTCGCCGCCGAAGAAATAGAGGGCGAGGGTGGCGAAGAATGTGGTGGTGGAAACGATGATGGTTCGCGAGAAGGTGGCATTCACCGCGATGTCGAGCAGCTCCGGCAGCGGCAGCTTCTTGTAGCGGCGCAGCATCTCGCGGATGCGGTCGTACACCACCACCGTGTCGTTGAGCGAATAGCCCATGATGGTGAGGATGGCCGCGATCGACGTGAGATCGAAATCAATGCCGAAGGCCGAATAGATCATCAGGGTGACGAAGATGTCGTGCATCGTCGTCACGATGGCACCCACGGCGAACTGCCATTCGAAGCGGAACCACAGATAGGCGAGCACCGCCACCGCGCCGAGCACCAGGGCGAGGATGGACTGACGCACCAGTTCGCCCGACACGCTCGGGCCCACCGTCTCCACGCGGCGCACGCTGTATTCGGCGCCGAGCACGTCGCGCACCTTGGTGATGATCGCCTGCTGGGCCTCATCGGTAGTGCCGAACGCACCGACGCGGATCAGCACGTCTCGGGGCGAGCCGAATTCCTGGATCTGCACGTCGCCCACGTCGAGGTCAGTCAGGTGCTCGCGCAGGGCACCCACGTCGGCGACCTGCTGGCTGGTCTGCGCCTCGATCAGGGTGCCGCCCTTAAAATCGATGCCCAGGTTGAAGCCATGGATGGCGAACAGCACCACGGCGACGATGGATATCACCGCCGAGAACGGGAACGTCCAGTGGCGCAGGCGCATGAAGTGGATGTTGGTCTGCGCCGGAATGTAATCGATCAAGGGCATGTGCGGCGGACCTTCAGATGGGCAGCTTTGCCGGCCGCCGCCACTTCACCCAATAGGCGATCATCAGCCGCGTCAGGGTATAGGCAGTGAACATGGTGGTCAGAAGGCCGAGGATATAGGTCACCGCGAACCCGCGCACGGGGCCGGACCCGCCCATGAGGAACAGGATGACGGCGGTGGCGAGCGAAGTGACGTTGGCGTCGAGGATGGTGCCGAGCGCGTTCACGAACCCCTTGTCGATGGCGGAAATGGCCGACCGGCCTTCCCGCGCCTCGTCGCGCATGCGCTCGAAGATGACGACGTTGGAATCCACCGCCATGCCGATGGTGAGCACCACGCCGGCGATGCCCGGCATGGTCAGCGTCGCGCCCAGGATCGACTGGAGCGAGAACATCAGCATGATGTGAACCGCAAGCGCCACCAGCGCGAACAGGCCGAACAGGCCGTAGACCGCGATCATGAACACCGCCACCAGCGCCGTCGCCACATAGGCGGCGACCTTGCCGGCATGGATCGAGTCGGCGCCGAGGCTCGGGCCAACCGTGCGCTCTTCCACCACCTTCAGCGGGGCCGGCAGCGCGCCGGCGCGCAGCAGGATGGCGAGGTCGTTGGCCTGCTGCACGGTGAAGGAGCCGGAAATCTGCCCCGAGCCGCCGAGGATGGGCTCGCGGATCACCGGGGCGGAAATCACCTGGTTGTCGAGCACGATGGCGAAGGGCCGGCCCACCGCGTCCTGGGTGGTGGCAGCGAAGCGCCGGGCGCCATTGTTATTGAAGCGGAAGGAAACGATGGGCTCGCGGGAATTGTGGTCGAAGCCCGGCTGGGCATCCACCAGGTCCTCACCGGACACGCGCACCTGCTTCTCGACCAGATAGGGCTGGCCGTCCTGACCCTGCAGCACTTCGGAGTCCGGCGGCGGGCGGCCTTCCAGCGCCTGCTGGGGCGACATGGACTGGTCCACCATGCGGAACGAGAGCTTGGCGGTCTGGCCGAGCAGATTCTTCAGCCGCTGCGGGTCCTGAAGGCCGGGCACCTGAACCAGAATGCGGTCGAGGCCCTGGCGCTGGATGTTGGGTTCCACCGTGCCGAGCTGGTCGATACGGCGGCGGATGATCTCGATGGACTGCTCCACCGCCGAGCGCATGCGGGCGTTGAGCCCGGCCTCGCTCAGCTGCACCGTCACGGCGCCGTCGGAGCTGGAGGAGACCAGGAGATCCAACTCGCCGGACGAATTGCCGAACAGCGCGTTGGTCACCGGCACTGCCAGCTTGCGCAGTTCGGCGACCGCCTTCTGGGTGTCGGCGGGATCGCGCAGCCGCAGGCTCACCGAGGTGTCGCGCACCGCGAGGTTGGAATAGCCGATCTTCTGGTCACGCAGGACGCGGCGGATCTCGTCGCGCACCTGCTCGGTGCGTTCCTTGCGCAGCGCCGAACCGTCCACCTCGAGCAGGATGTGCGAGCCGCCCTGAAGGTCGAGGCCCAGCGTCACGCGGCTGGAGGCCAGCCACGAGGGCAGGTGCGCCAGCGCGCTCTGGGGCAGGACGTTGGGCAGCGCGAACAAGAGTCCCACGGCGATGGTGAGGAGGATCGCCGTGGTCTTGAGGCGGGAGAAGTGCAGCATGTCGCGCGTTTATCTCAAAAGGGAATCGGCGGCTCAGGCCGCGGGCGCTTCGTCCTTGGCCGGCTCGCCCTTGGCGCGGACGGTGGCGATCTGCGTGCGCAGCTGCCGCACCCGGACATTGTCGGCGATCTGCAGCTCGATCTCGGCGTCGTCCACCACGCGGGTCACCTTGCCCACGAGGCCGCCGGCAGTGACGATCACGTCACCGCGACGCAGGGCGCCGACCATTTCCTGGTGGGCCTTGGCGCGCTTCTGCTGCGGCCGCAGGATGAGGAAATACATCACCACGAAGATGAGCAGGAACGGAGCGAGCTGAATGAGCATGTCGGCCCCGCCGCCGGCTCCCGTGGCGCCTTGGGCGAAAGCGGGCGTAATGAACATTTGCGTCCTCGTTCGGTCGGTGGTGGGAATCCCTGCCGCGCCGGGGTCCGGCGGGGCGGCGGGACTATAGCGGCCGGCCCGTCGAATGCAAACGAGGGGCCGAGGCGATCACGGAACTGTTGAAAAGGCGAGGCCGGTGGGCAGGCCGGACCCTCATGTTACGCCACCTCCGGGTAGGGTGGTGCCGCCTGCCCGAGCCAGTGCGCGCAAGGGCGCGGCCCGGTAGCAGACCGGCCGGCGCATCAGGGGAGACCGACCCATGGATGAGGAAACCTATGGCCGTGCCGTCACGGTGCTCGAAACCTTTCGGGCCCGCGGCCTCACCCTCGCCACCGCCGAATCCTGCACCGGCGGCCTCGTGGCGGCGGCGCTGACGGAGGTGCCGGGCTCGTCCGATGTGGTGGACCGGGGGTTCGTCACCTATTCCAACGCCGCCAAGACGGCCATGCTCGGCGTTCCCGAGGCGACGCTTGCCGCCCATGGCGCCGTGAGCGAGGAGACCGCCCGTGCCATGGCCAAGGGCGCTCTGGAGGCGGCCGGCGTGGATGCGGCGGTGGCCATCACCGGAATTGCCGGGCCGGGCGGCGGCTCGGCGGAAAAGCCGGTGGGGCTGGTGCATTTCGCCTGTGCCCGCAAGGACGGCACCGTGGAGCACCGGGAAAGGCGCTTTGGCGAAATCGGGCGCGGCGAGATTCGCCAGCTCTCCGTGCTGGAAGCCCTCGACCTGCTGGCCCGCGCGGCGTCCTGACGCGGAACGCGTTTTAAGTGCGCCCTACCCTTCCGCGATCACGGCGAGGAATTGGCTGCCGTAGCGCGTGAGCTTGGCTTCGCCGATGCCGGAAATCATGCCCAGCGCCTTCATGGAATCGGGCTTCAGCTCGGCCAGGGCCATCAGCGTGGTGTCGTGGAAGATCACATAGGGCGGCACCCCCTGGGCGCGGGCGATGTCCAGCCGCAGAGCCTTGAGCTTGCGGAACAGGGCCTCGTCCGCCGGGTCCGACAGCACCGGCCCCGCCCCCCGTGCGCCACCGGTGACCCGGGCCGGGCGGGTGCGCGCCTCCGCCTTCAGCTCCACCTTCTCGGCGCCACGCAACACGGCGCGGCATTTCTCAGTGAGACCGAGGCTGCCGTGACCCTCCACGTCCACCCACAAATGGCCCATGGCCACCAGCTGGCGGACGATGGCGCGCCACTCGTCCCGCGAGAAATCCTTGCCGATGGCGAAGGTGGAGAGCTTCTCGTGGCCGAACTTCAGCACCTTGTCGTTGGCCTCGCCCTTGAGCACGTCGATGACGTGGCCGGCGCCGAAGCGCTCGCCGGTGCGGTAGACACAGGATAAGAGCTTCTGTGCCGCCTCGGTCCCATCGAAGGTGCGCGGAGGCGAGAGGCAGGTGTCGCAATTGCCGCAGGGCTCGGGGAGGTCCTCCTCGAAATATTTCAGCAGCACCTGGCGGCGGCAGCTCGCGGTCTCGCACAGGCCGAGCAGGGCATCGAGCTTGCCGCGCTCCACACGCTTCCTCGCCTCGGGCGAGTCGGAGGATTCCACGAACTGGATCAGCTTCGCCACATCCTCCACGCCGTAGAGCAGCAGCGCTTCGGAGGGCAGGCCGTCACGACCGGCGCGGCCGGTCTCCTGGTAATAGGCCTCGATGCTTTTCGGCAGGTCGAGATGGACCACGAAACGCACGTCCGGCTTGTCGATGCCCATGCCGAAGGCGACGGTGGCCACCATTACCACCCCCTCCTCCTTCAGGAAGCGGTCCTGGTGGCGGGCGCGGGTGTCGGCGTCGAGGCCGGCATGGTAGGGCAGCGCGGTGCGGCCCTCGGTGGAGAGGATCTCGGCGGTGGCCTCCACCTTCGCCCGGCTCATGCAATAGACGATGCCCGCCTCGTCCGCGTGGGCGTCGAGGAAGGCCCGCAGCTGGGCCCGGGGATTGGCCTTCGGCTCGATGCGGTAGCGGATGTTGGGCCGGTCGAAGGAGGAAAGGAAAACCCTGCCCTCCTCCAGCGCCAGCCGCTCCATGATCTCGCGGCGGGTGGGCCCGTCCGCCGTGGCGGTGAGGGCGAGCCGCGGCACGCCGGGGAAGCGCTCGTGCAGGATGGTGAGCTGGCGGTATTCGGGCCGGAAATCGTGCCCCCACTGGGACACGCAGTGCGCCTCGTCGATGGCGAAGAGCGAAATGCGCGCACCGTCGAGCAGGGTGAGGAAGCTGTCGGTCAGGAGCCGCTCGGGCGCCACATAGAGCAGGTCGAGGTCGCCCATGGCGAGGGCCCGTTCCACCTGCCGCGCCTCGCCGGGGGCGAGCGACGAATTGAGCATGGCCGCCTTAACACCCAGCTGGCGCAGGGCCTGCACCTGGTCGTGCATCAGGGCGATGAGGGGCGAGACGACGATGGCGGTGCCCGGCCGCACCAGCGCCGGCACCTGATAGCACAGGGACTTGCCGCCGCCCGTGGGCATCAGCACCAGGGCATCGCCCCCCGCCGCCACGTGCTCCACGATCTCCTTCTGATGCCCGCGAAAGGCCTCGTAGCCGAAGACATGGCGCAGGACGCGGAGCGGATCGGAATCAGGGGCGGCTTCAAAGGCGGGCATGGCGCCTTATAGACCCGTCGGCCGGCCGGGCAATGCGGGCTGAAGCCGCGCCGCTGCTGACACTTCGCAATGACACGGAGCTGTGTCGTCGAAGTGTCAAGAAGAGGTCGTAGTCAGCACGCTCGAAGATCCAGCTCCATCGGCCCGGACGGGCCGTGCCGCCCCATGCGAGCCGGATTTCAAAGTCGCGCGCCGGACCCGATCCGGCTGGGGAAGGCGGTGCCATGCGAAAATCCCAGATCGTCGAAGAGCTTGGGGAAGGCGAACTGCTGCTTCCCGCCCTCATAGAGGCGGCGCTTCAGGCCAACGACCGGGCGAAGCTGCGCATGACCGCGCTTCAGGAAGCCGTGGCCCACGCCAAGGCGCCGCTGCGCCCGGTCCGCCTGATGGCTGCGGAGGCCCGCGCCGCCGGAGCCACCGAGGATGGCCTCGATGCGACCGTCACCGGCGCCCAGATTGTGGACGGCGGAGGTTATGCCATCCCCGGCGCGCGCCGGCTGATGGATGGCATCCTCGACGATATCGCCACCATGGCCGCGCCGCTGGATGCGGCTCAGGTGCCCGCCGCCTCCGGCTTTTCCGATCGCCTCGCCGCCTTGCGCTCGGCCTTCGCCAGCATCACCGGAGATATGCTGGATGAGCCTGCACTGGTGCGCCTCACCTCCGCCCGGCGCGGCGGCGAGGACAGCGCCCACCTCGTGGTCATGGACCTGCACAAGGCGCTCAACCAGCTTTCCGCCGCCGTCGCCGCCGAGACCATTGCTGGAGCCCGCGCGCTCGGCGTGCGTGCTGAGGACCACGACCGGATCGAAGCCTTCATGGCCGGGCTCAACCGTACCCGCGGCCTTGCCTTCGGCCATCCCGGGCTCGACACCACGGCCAGCCGTTCGGGCGCACGGCTGATCCTCCAGAACGACATCGGCACCACCGATGCCCATGTGATCATCCTGGCGGTGGAGGGGCTTGACGCCACAGTCACCTACACCGACGTGCACCGCTCGCGCGCCAAGTTCTTCATCTCCCTGTTCCGGGATTTTTCCGCCACCTGGACGCCGCTGGCCGAACGCAGCGTGGCGGGCCTCGCCGAGGGCGGGAGCTTTTTCCTGGTAACGGGCCGCTACACCGCCCGGGACACGGCTGATCTCGACTCCTTCCTCGATGCGGTGGGCGCCCACCTCGTCTTCCTGATCGACTGGAACAAGGCGCGCAAGACGCTCCAGACCTTCGTCGACAAGGCCACAGCCATCCGCCTCCTCACCGATGCCGCGCGGGTCCGCTTCGGCCACCGGGCCTTCCTGGAGCTGGGCGGGGCGGAACTGATCTTCGACGCGGTCCGGCGCAGCGCCGAGGGCCGCGTGCCCTACGGCGCCCGTCTCGACCGGGTTCTCGGAGCTGGCGCGGTGGCGCGGTTGCTGGGCGAGGTGCTGCGGCTGACCAGCGAGGGGCTCGGAGCCCAGCGCTCGGTCCGGCTCATCAAGGACGAGGTGCGGGCGGAACTGGCCCGCAGCTTCGGCTCGGCCGAGCAGGAAGTGCTTGCCATGGCGCTCACCCAGCTCGGCCTCGCCCGGATGCTCGCCGCCGAGGTGGCCGAAGCCCTTGACGAACCGGGCGAGAGCACCGACGGCGTCCGCGCCGCCTTCCAGCGACGGGCCAAGCGGCTGGAGGAGAAGGCGGATCGGCAGGTGCTGGCGGCCCGGGATCTGGCGAGCGGCCCCTTCGGCCGGGGCCGGCGATTCCTGCCGCTCGCCGAATGGGTGGAGGAGGCGACCGACTCGTTCGAGGAAGCCGCCTTCCTGCTCGGTACCCGTTCAAGGCGGGAGACCACGGATGCCGCCTCCCCGCTCGCGGAGCTGGTGAGCGTGGCCATGGCCTGCTGCGGCGACCTGGTACGCGCCGTGGCCGCCGCCTGCGAGGGACCGGCGGGCCGGCGCGAGGACATCACCGACGCGCTCGAAGCCATCGACGCCGTGATGGAAGGCGAGCGCCGCGCCGATGAGGCCCATCGCCGGGTGGTGGCAGCCGTGCTTGGCGATCCGGCTCCGGTGCCGGCGTCCGCGCTGGTCGCGACCATGGAGGTGGCCCGCGCCATGGAAACCGGCACCGACCATCTCGCCCGCGCCGCCCTGGCGCTGCGCGGCTGTGTTCTGGAGGAGGTGGGATCGTGACAACCCTCAGCGCGCGCCTGTCCGACGCGGACGAACCGCACGGCTCCCACCGGGCAGCCTCGCCCCTGATTGGCTTCATCGGTCCCGGCGGCGACACCCAGCCGCTCTCCGCCCACGCCTTCGGCTCCAAGGCCGCGCAGCTGTGGCGCATGAATGCCCTCGGCCTCAACGTGCCGCCGGCCTTCGTGCTCTCCACCGCCCTGTGCGGGAAGCCCCATGCCGAAAAGCGCATAGGCTCCCTGCTGGAGCAGGGCATCGCTTATCTCGAACGCGTCACCGCACGCGGCTTCGGCGACCGGCGCCGGCCTCTCCTCGTCTCGGTGCGCTCGGGGGCGGAAAAGTCCATGCCCGGCATGCTGGAAACGGTGCTGGACGTGGGCATGACCGCAGCGACCACCCGCGGCCTGATGCGCCTTTACGGTAATCCGCGCCTTGCGGCCGATTGCCGGCGGCGCTTCATCGAAGGCTATTGCGAGGTGGTGGCGGGCCTGCCGCGCGGACCGTTCGAGGACGTGCTGCGCGCCGTTCAGACCGCCGAGGATGTCACATCCGACCGGGAGCTGGATCCAGAGGCGTTGGACCGGCTCGCCGGCCTTTATCTCGATCTTGCCCGCGACCGGTTCGGCACCGCCATCCCGGAGGAGCCCATGGACCAGTTGCGGGCGGCGGCCGAGGCCGTGTTCCGCTCCTGGGATGCGCCCAAGGCGCAGGACTATCGCCGCCTCAACCACCTGGAGAACCTGTCGGGCACGGCGGTGACGGTGCAGGCCATGGTGTTCGGCAATGCCAGCGCCCGCTCGGGCTCCGGCGTCGCCTTCTCCCGCGATCCCGCGACGGGGGCCAATGGCCTTTATGCGGACATGCTGTTCGAGGCCCAGGGCGAGGACGTGGTCTCCGGCCGCCGCCAGCCGGTGGGGCTCGGCCGGCTCGAGGCCCTGCTGCCGGATGTGGCGACACAGCTCGCCGCAGGGGTTGGCGCGCTGGAAGCGGCCTATCGCGACGTGCAGGACGTGGAATTCACCTTCGAGGATGGCCGCCTGTTCTTCCTCCAGACCCGTTCCGCCAAGCGCACGCCCCGCGCGGCGCTGAAGATCGCGGTGGATCTCGTGGCCCAAGGGATGCGCACAGAGGCGGAGGGCCTCGCCCTGCTCGACGGCATCGACCTGTCGCAAGTGGGAACCACACGTTTCACCGGGACGGCGGAGGTTGCGGCGCGGGGCGTGGCCGCCTCTCCAGGCACGGTAAGCGGGCGTGTCGCTTTCGACGGCGAGGCCGCCAAGCGCCTCTCGGAAGGCGGCGATCCCGTCATCCTGGTGCGGCCTGACGTGGCGACCGACGATATCGCCGGCATGGCGCTGGCGGCCGGCGTGCTCACCCGTGTCGGGGGTCGCACCGCCCATGCGGCGGTGGTCGCGCGCCAGCTCGGGCGCGTCTGCGTGGTGGGGTGCGCGCCGCTGGCCATCGATCTCGACTCACGCAGTGCCCGCCTCGGCCGAGCGCAGGTCCAAGAGGGCGACTGGTTATCGCTGGACGGCGACGAAGGAACAGTCTTCGTCGGCCGCCGCGAGAGTGTCGTGGACCGTCCCGAGGCGGAACTGGACACGGTGGCAGGCTGGATGGCGCGAACGCGGTAGCAGCGGTTCAGCCGTACCGGTCAGCGCTTGCGTTCGGAAGAGCTGAAATTGCTCGCGTGCCCTTCCCGCGCAGCTTGGGCGCGCCATACCTTGGCGGCGGCGGCGAGCTTCGCCTCCGGCGCGATGCGGCCGATCATCCGCTCCAGCTTCTGGCTGCCGCAGGACGGGCAGACGGGCGTTTCCGACGCGCCCACGAGCAGTTCGGTGTCCTTGTCGCAATCGGGACAATGAAAGTTGTAGAGCGGCACCGCCGTATCTCCGTTCCTGCCATGGTCACGTCCGGCTCAATGCCCGCAAATCATTGATCTGCGGTGCATTTGCGCCAAAGACGAACGGTCGCGCGCCACACCGTCGTCGCCCGGTGCGGCTGCGCTCGTGTGGGACAAGCAGGAAGCGGGCCAGATCAGTCAGCGGCTTCGGTCTCGATGCCGAGCACCTGTTCCAGCACGCCGGCGGGGTCGGCGTCCTTCATCATCGCGGTGCCGATGAGCAGGGCCTTGGCCCCGGCGGCACCGAGCCGCTCGCGGTCGGCGGCGGTGCCAAGGCCGCCTTCCGCCACCACCAGCGCCTTGGCCGCTGGAATGAGCGGGATCAGCGTCTCGCAGGTGCCCGGAACCAGCTCGAAGGTGTGGATATTGCGGTTGGTGGCGCAGACGAAATCCGCCCCGGCGGCCAGCGCGGCTTCCACCTCCTGCGGGGTGTGGACCTGCACCAGCGCATCCATGGCGACGGAGGCCGCCCGCTCGCGGAATTCGGCCAGCTGCGGGCCGAGCAGGGCAGCGGAGAGCACCACCGCGTCGGCGCCGGCGAGGCGCGCCTCAAGGATCTGGTAGAGATCGAAGATGATGTCCTGCGCCAGAAGCGGGATGTCCACCGCGTCGCGCACCGTGGCGAGGTCCGAATAGGAGCCGCGGAACGCCTGCCGCTCCACCGCCACCGAAAGCGCCGCCGCGCCCACCGCATCGAAATCCTCGGCCAGCGCTTTGTAGGGCACCATGGTGCGGAAGGAGGGGTCGAACGGCGAGCCGCCCTTCAGCTCGGCGATGATGCCCGGCGCGCCATTGGCCTTGAAGGAGGCGGCAAGGGCGCCCTGGAAGCCGCGAGTCATGGGCATGTCGCCCACCTTGCCCTGGATCTGGCCGAGGGAGCGGCGGACCTTGGCCTTCGCGAGCTGGTCGCGGCGCTGGAGGATGAAGGGCTTGAGCGGGCTGGCGTCTGGCAAAATCATGAAAAACGTCCGTCTCCAACGGGGCAAAGACGCCCCGGCGCGAAAAATGCCCCTTGAACTTCCCAGATTTTGCCGCGCTTCGCCACCGTCGCGGTTGGGGCGCGGCATGGTTTCCTCTTCCCTCGGGCGCCATCACGAGCGATCATGGCGCTATTCTTCGCCCGAGAGATTTTTCTGAGATGTTCACCCGCGTCTGCAAAGCAGAAACCGTGCCCGAAGGCGGCATGCGGCTCGTGATCGCCGACAATCACCTCATTGTCCTGGCCTGGCCCGACAATGCGGAGGAGATGAAGGCGTTCCAGGGCGTGTGTCCCCACTCCAACACGCCCCTCAACGAGGCCGAGTTCGACGGCACGATCATCACCTGCCCGCTGCATTACTGGACCTGGGACCTCAACAGCGGCGATCCCGTCGAGCCGCAGGAATGCCCGCTCGCGCAGTATCCGGTGAAGGTCGAGGACGGCGTCGTCTATATCGACACCGAAGGCGTCACGCCCCTGTTCGCGGCCCCCTGAGCCGGGGGCCGGCCCCGCCGGCTGTAACCGCCGGGCCGGTTGATCCGTAAGATGATGGATGCTGAGGCCATCCCCGCCGGGAGCGCACCGCTCGCGGGTGGAGCGGTCGCAAGCCGGAGTTTGATCCGTGACACAGGAAACCGCCGTTATTGTCGGTGCCGGCAAGGGCCTCAGCGCCGCCCTCGCCCGCCGCCTCGCCAAGGATGGCTTTCGCGTCGTGCTCGTGGCCCGCGACGTGGCGAAGCTTGCGCCCCTCGTGGCGGAAACCGGCGGCCAGGCCATATCTGCCGACGCGCAGAGCCCGCAGGCCATCGAGGCCATGTTCGCCGAGGTGGACCGCACTTTCGGGCCGCCCGATCTCGTGGTCTTCAATGCCGCCATGCGCTATCGCGGCCCCATCGAGGTGCTGGACCCGGCGGACGTGATGGACGCCTATGCGGTGGGCGCCTTTGCCGGTTTCGTCACCGCCCAGGCGGCGGCGCGGCGCATGCTCCAGCGCGGCAGCGGCTCCATCTTCTTCACCGGCGCCACCGCCAGCGTGAAGGCCATGCCCCACTCGGTGCCGTTCGCCATGGCCAAGTTCGCCCTGCGCGCCCTCGCCCAGGGCCTCGCCCGGGAGCTGGGGCCGCGCGGCATTCACGTGGCCCATTTCATCATCGACGGCGGCATCTCCTCGTCGTGGGCGACGCAGGGAGAGGCCGGGCCGCCGGACAAATGGCTCGATCCCGCCGCCATCGCCGAGACCTATCTGGCCGTGCATCGCCAGCACCGCTCGGCCTGGACGGCTGAGATGGAACTGCGCCCCTGGGTCGAGAAGTTCTGATCAAGCCTGCCCGTGCACAGCCCCTCCCGAGCGTTGTGGGCGGCCTGAGGGCGTGCCATCTTCCCCCTCTTGCAGGAGATCCCGGACCGGCTGATGCCTCCGGGGGCTCTTTGCTCATGCGCCGAACGGGCGCGGCCGGTGGATGGGCGACCCATCTGGACCGGCGTGAAAGGGGAGAGGACTGTTGCCGTATTCCTTGGTGAGCGGACGCCAGATCAAGGCCGCGCGGGCCCTGCTCGGCTGGTCGCGCAGCGAACTGGCGGACCGCACCGGCGTCACCGCTCCGACGGTGAAGGTGGTGGAGCAGGATTCGGGCGTGCTCGACGAGCTGGCCTCGACCCGCGCCCGCCTCTGCAACGTGCTGGCGGCGGAAGGCGTGGCATTCCTCAACGGCGGCAGCATCGGCGTGCAGCTGGTGCAGAAGGGCGAAGGCCTGCGCACCGAAGACCTCAACGCCTCAAACGACGACTGAGCAGCGCCATGATCCTGCACAAAGTCGCCGCACGGCATTGGATTCTCGTCGCGATCATCCTGATCATCGCCACGCTGGCCTATCTCGGCAGCTGGTCCTGAGGACGAGGCGCCGGGACCGAGTCTTCCGGCGCCCTTTTTCTGGGTTTACTCCACCAGCAGCAGCGCGAAGCCGTCATAGCCCTTGGCGCCCACGGTCTGGACCGCGGTGGAGGACAGGCGCGGGTCGGCGCCCGCGAGGTCGAACAAGCGTCGCACGCCGATGACGTTGGCGTCACTGCTTTCGGAATCCAGCACCTTGCCGCTGCGCACCACATTGTCGCAGATGATGACCGTGCCCGGACGCGACAGCCTCAGCGCCCAATGGAGATAGTCCGGATTGCTGGGCTTGTCGGCGTCGATGAAGATGAGGTCGAACGGCCCCTGCCCTTCCGCTTCCAGCTTGGGCAGGGTGTCGATGGCCCGGCCCACGCGCAGGTCAACCTTGTCGGAAAGGCCGGCACGGGCGAGGTTTGCGCGCGCCACTTCGGCATGGCGCGGCTCGAATTCCAGCGTCACCAGTTTGCCATCCGCCGGCAAGGCGCGGGCGAGGAAGATGGCGCTGTAGCCGCCCAGGGTGCCGATCTCCAGGATGCGCCTCGCCCCGATCATGCGGGCGAAGAGATGCAGCATCTGCCCCTGCGCTGCCGACACGGAGATGGCCGGCAGCCCGGCCTTGGCGGAGGCCGCGAGCGCCTCGTCCAGCACGGGGTCCGCCGGCAGCAGGCGCTCGACGATATAGTCGTCCATCTCGGCCCAGAGGGTCGCGCTCATGGTTCCGTCTCCGTGCATTCCGGGGAGTAATACCAAAGGCCCTTGAGCTTGGCTCACGGGCCTTTGGTAAAGCCCGCGCGGCTCCTGAGCGAAACCCACTCGGCATCGGTCAACGACCGATGCCGATGGTATAAAGTCGGTCAGTCCTGATCGCTCTCGCGCGCGGCGCGGATGGAGAGCACCGCATAGGCCACCACCAGCGCCAGTTCCACCAGGGTGAACAGCAGCAGCCGTGTCATGCCCGCCGGCGCCCAGGCGCCGAGCACCACCTGCGCCAGCGTGGCGATGAGCCACAGTACCACCGCCCATCCCGCCCGAAGCCACAGCCCGACCCCGGCAATGGGATCGACGATGGCGGCCCATATGATGGCCGCCTGCGCCGCCGTGGGCATGGATTCGAACCGGCTCTCCGGCCCGTCACCGATGCCGAGGATCACCGCCCAATGGATGATTCCCTCGATGAGCAGGAACGCAGCGACGCCGCGCAGGAACAGGAACAGCCGCCGCCGCCAGGGCGTCAGGTTTTCCCACTGGGCGCGGGCGCTGGCATCGATGGGATCGTAATGGCTCATGCACCCGGTGCCAGTAATTCCAGTTCGTTGGGGATGGGATCGAAATGCGCCGCAATGACGGCGCTGTCCACCTCTTCGAGCTTTGACGGCTGCCATTTCGGGGCATTGTCGCGGTCCACCAGCACCGCGCGCACGCCCTCGTAGAAGTCGTGGCCGGCCATGACGCGCGTCACCACGCGCAGTTCCAGCTTCAGGCAGGCGCCAAGATCCAGCGCCCGGCCCCGGCGCATCTGCTCCATTGCGATGCACAGGCTGGTGGGGGAACGCAGGCGCACCTCGCGGGCGGTGGCTGCGGCGAATTCCCCATGCTCCCCACCGGCCACCGCAGCGTCATCGAGGGCGGCGAGGATGGCCGGCACATCGGGGCGGCCGAACGTGTCGGCGATGAAATCGGCGCGGCTGGCGAATGTCCCCGGCCCCGGATCGATACGATGCTCGGCGAGAATCCGCTCCACGTCGCCGCCTGCCACGAGAGCCTCCTCCAATGCGGGGAAGGCGGCAGAGGGAACCACGTCGGTGGCGAGCCCGCAGGCATGAGCCTCGGCGGCGCGGATTCGCGTCCCGGTCAGGGCCAGGAACACGCCGAAGGCGCCGGGCAGGCGCGGCAGCACATGGGTGCCGCCCACATCGGGGAACAGGCCGATATTCACCTCCGGCATGGCGAACAGGTAGCGGTCGCCCGCCACCCGGTGCGCACCATGGGCCGAGAGGCCGAAGCCGCCGCCCATGCAGATGCCGTCGATCAGCGCCACATAGGGCTTGGGAAAGCTGCCGATATAGTCGTTGAGGACATATTCCTCGCGGAAGAAGCCGAGCGCTTCCTCGGCGCGGCCGGAGAGGCCCAGGTCGTAGATGGAGCGTACGTCACCGCCGGCGCAGAAGGCCTTTTCGCCGGCACCCTTGATGATGACGCGGGTGATGGCGGGATCCTTCGCCCAGGCCCGAAGGCGCGGCAGGATCTCGCGCACCATGGCAAGGTTCAAGGCGTTGAGCGCCTTGGGCCGGTTGAGCGTGATGATGCCGGCTGCGCCCTTCTCTTCCAGCAGAACCTCAGGTTCCGTTGTCACTGCGCCTCTCCCCTTCGCCGCCGATTGCCGCTGAGCGGTTCCCCGGGCAGGGTTAGACGTGGCCCTGCGGACCGTCAACGCGACTGCGCGCACCTCCACCGTGCGCGGCTTCACATCCCTGCCCGGCATTCCCGCCCCTCGCCGGTCAGTGCCCGGGGGGGTATAAGGATCCCCGCGCGCCCGCAGACGGGCGCCCTTGAACAACGAGCGCATCATGGCCTTCACCACGCCCCGCATCCGTCCCGTTTCCGAAGCCGAGCTGGCCCGGACCCAGGGTCTCGACCTCCAAGGCCTCGACCTGGTCCACCGCCCCCGGCGCAACCGCAAGACCGACTGGGCGCGGCGGCTGGTGCGTGAGAACACCCTCACCGTGGACGACCTGATCTGGCCGATCTTCGTGATGAACGGCACCGCCACCCGCGCCCCCATCCCCTCCATGCCGGGGGTGGAGCGCCTGACCGTGGACGAGGCGGTCCGCGCGGCCGAGATGGCCGCCAAGCTGAAGATCCCCGCGATCGCCATCTTCCCCTATGTGGACCCGAGCCTGCGCGATCCCCTGGGCAGCGAGGCGCTGAACAGCAACAACCTGGTTTGCCAGACCCTGCGCGCCATCAAGGCGGAGATCCCCGAGATCGGGCTGATCACCGACGTGGCGCTGGACCCTTTCACCAGCCACGGCCATGACGGCCTGCTGGAGGACGGGCGCATCCTCAATGACGAGACCGTGGAAATCCTGGTGCGGCAGTCGGTGGTGCAGGCGCAGGCGGGGGCGGACGTGATCGCACCCTCCGACATGATGGACGGCCGCATCGGCGCCATCCGCGCCGGGCTGGACGCGGCGGGCTTCACCGATGTGCAGATCATGTCCTACGCTGCCAAGTATGCGTCCGCCTTCTACGGCCCGTTCCGCGACGCCATCGGCACCGCCAAGACCCTTTCCGGCGACAAGCGCACCTACCAGATGGACCCCGGCAACGGCCTGGAAGCCATCCGCGAGGCCGCCCTCGACGTGGAGGAAGGCGCCGACATGCTCATGGTGAAGCCGGGCCTGCCCTATCTCGACATCGTCTACCGCCTCAAGGAGACCTTCGGCCTGCCCACCTTCGCCTATCAGGTGTCCGGCGAGTACGCGATGATCGAGGGCGCCATCCGCAACGGCTGGGTGGACGGTGACCGCATCGTCACCGAGAGCCTGCTCGCCTTCAAGCGCGCCGGCGCCGACGGCATCCTGACCTATTTCGCGCCGCGCGTTGCCGAGCGGCTGGCCGCGCAGGGCTAGAGCGCTTCACGCTCCAGCTTTTCGAGCTTGCGCATTTTCGTCACGCGGACCGGAGTCCCCCTCGCTTGAAAATGCTCAAAGCGCCCGCGCCGGGAGAGACAAGATGACAGCCCCCGCCGTCGCCTCCAGCGACCGCCCCCTCGACCTCAACGTCGACCTGCCCGTCACCCTCGCGGACGTGGAGGCGGCGCGGGCGCTGGTGAGCGGCGCGGTATTGCACACGCCCACCCTGCACGCCCCGCGCCTGTCCGCCCTCACCGGTGCGGATGTGTACGTGAAGTATGAGAATCTCCAGGTCACCGCCTCGTTCAAGGAGCGCGGCGCGCTGGTGAAGCTGGCGCGCCTCACCCCCGAGGAGGCGCGGCGGGGCGTGGTGGCCATGTCGGCGGGCAACCATGCCCAGGCGGTGGCCTATCACGGTACGCGGCTGAAGATTTCCACCCTCATCGTCATGCCGGAGACCACCCCCCAGGTGAAGGTGGCCGCCACTGAAGCCTTCGGCGCCGAGGTGGTGCTGTTCGGCGATACGGTCGCCGACGCCTTCGAGGAGGCAACGCGCATCTCCAAGGCGCAAGGGCGCATCTTCGTCCACCCCTATGACGACGTGGACGTGATCGCCGGCCAGGGCTCGCTGGCGCTGGAGATGATGGAGGACGGGCCGGCCTTCGACGCCGTGGTGGTGCCCATCGGCGGAGGCGGGCTGATCGCCGGCATGGCGCTGGCCTTCGCCGGGCGCTCGCCGGCGACGCAGGTGGTGGGGGTCGAGACCCAGCTCTATCCCGCCATGTGGTCCGCCATGACCGGAGAGGCGCGCCCCTGCGGCGGGCCGACGCTGGCGGAGGGCATCGCGGTGCGCGACGTGGGTGTCATCACCTCGCAGATCGTGCGGCGCCTGGTACCCCACGTGGTGCTGGTGGACGAGACCGCGCTGGAGCGGGCGGTGAACGCCTTCCTCATGCACCAGAAGACCTTGGCCGAAGGCGCCGGCGCCGCCGGCCTTGCCGCGCTCCTCGCCGAACCCGAGCGCTTCCGCGGCAAGACGGTGGGGCTGGTGGTCTCCGGCGGCAACATCGATCCGCGCATGATTGCCGGCATCCTGCTGCGCGAGCTGGAGCGGGAGGAGCGCATCGTCTCCTTCCGCCTCACCATCCTCGACCGGCCTGGCATGCTGGGGCGCATCGCCACGCTGCTCGGCAAGCTCGGGGCCAACATCCTGGAGGTGCACCACCGGCGCACCTTCCTCGACGTGCCGGCCAAGGGCACGCGGCTCGACCTCACCGTGGAGACCCGGGACCAGGCCCATGCCGAGCTGATCCAGAAGGCGCTGGAGGGCGAGGGCCTGCCGGTCCAGCGCCTGGGCGCCGGAGGCGCCGATTGGTGAAGTGCGCCGGCGGCGCGGACTGGTGATGCCGTGATCTTGCGCTGCAGGGAGGCCTTCACCACCTGAAGGTGTCGGAAGGAGTCTTCAACCCATGAGCAACACCAGCGACACGTCCCGCCAGCCGCCCCCCTACGGCTATCCGGACGGTGCGCGTCCCCATGCCTTTGATCCGGTGGCGCAGCCGGAGTTCTTCGAGGGCGTGCTCTCCCGCCGGCTCATGGCCTTTATGGTGGATGCCATGATCGTCGTGGGCGCGGTGGTGCTCTTCTATTTGTTCGTCCTGGTGATGGGGCTGGTGACGTTCGGCCTGAGCTGGATCGCCTTCTTCTTCATCTGGCCCACCTTCGTGATCGTGGCGCTGGCCTACAACGCGCTCACTCTCGGCTCCCCAGCCTCGGCGACGCTCGGCATGCGACTCATGGATATCGAGGTGCGCACATGGTACGGCGCGCCCTGCTATAGCGTGCTCGGCGCGGTGCATGCGGTGTGCTTCTGGGTGTCGGTTTCCATCTTCACTCCGTTCGTGCTGCTGGTCGCCCTGTTCAACGACCGGCGCCGGCTGCTGCACGATTTCCTTGTGGGCACGGTGGTGGTGAACAACGCCATCCGCGCGGACGCCTTGCGGTACAGGCGCTGAATTTTGGCCACAGGGGCACCTTCGCCTTTGACCTCGTCCCACACAGCGGCGATGCTGTGTGTTCTTGAGGCAAGGACGTCGTGAGCGAGCATCCGCGCGATACACCGCAATTCTATCTGACGGCCCCTTCCCCATGCCCGTACCTTCCGGGGCGGGAGGAGCGGAAGGTGTTCACGCACCTTGTGGGCGACAAGGCCGCCAGCCTCAACGACGTGCTTACCCAGGGCGGGTTCCGGCGCAGCCAGTCCATTGCCTACCGCCCGGCCTGCGAGGGCTGCAAGGCCTGCGTCTCGGTGCGGATCTGCGTGGACGACTTCACTCCAGGCCGCAGCTTCCGCCGGGTGCAGGCGGACAATTCCGACCTCATCGGCCAGATCAAACCGGCTACCCCCACCTCCGAGCAATACGCCCTGTTCCGCAGCTATGTCACCGGCCGGCACGGCACCGGCGGCATGGCCGACATGAGCGTGCTGGACTACGCCATGATGGTGGAGGACACCCATGTCCACACCCGCCTCGTGGAATACCGCAAGCGCGGGCCGGACAGCCGCATCATCCCCCGCGGCACCGGCGACCTCATGGCGGTGGCGCTGACGGACGTGCTCACGGACGGCCTGTCCATGGTCTATTCCTTCTACAACCCGCAGGTGCACGACCGCTCGCTCGGCACCTTCCTGATCCTCGACCACATCACCCGGGCACGGCAGATGGGGCTGCCCTATGTCTATCTCGGCTATTGGGTTCAGGGCTCGCGCAAGATGGACTATAAGCGCCGCTACCTGCCCCAGGAGCGCCTGACGCCGCACGGCTGGGAGCGGGTGGAGAAATAGCCCCCAACGGGGCGCGGGAGACATGCGCGTGGGCTATTTCAGCAATTCCATCAATATCTTCCTCGCCGTCTTCGCTGCCCTCTTTCCCATCGTGAACCCGCTTGGCGGGGCACCGATCTTCCTCAATTTCGTGCGCGGCTGCTCCGCGTCGACCCGGGAACTGCTGGCCCGCTCCGTCGCCGTCTACGGCTTCCTGATGCTTCTGGGCTCGCTGATCATCGGCGCGCAGGTGCTCCTGTTCTTCGGCATCACCTTGCCGGTGCTGCGGGTGGCCGGCGGCGTGGTGGTGACCTCCGTGGGCTGGAACCTGCTGCACCAGGGCGACGAGCCGGCCAAGCGCGCCGACGGCACGCCGCTGGATGATGCCCACGCCAAGGACCAGGCCTTCTATCCCCTGACCCTGCCGCTCACGGTGGGGCCCGGCTCCATCGCCACCACCATCGCGCTGGCCGCCAGCCACAGGTCCACCTTCGACACCGATCTGGCCATGTCCGTGTCGTCCCTCATCGGGGCGGTGGCGGGACTGATCGGGGTGGCGCTCACCGTCTATTTCGCCTTCCGGGAGGCGCCCACCATCGAGCGCGTGCTGGGCAAGAACGGCACCAACGTGCTGGTGCGGCTGTTCGCCTTCATCCTGTTCGCCATCGGCGTGCAGATCATCTGGCTCGGTGCCCGTGACCTGCTGGGCGAGATTCCGGGGCGCTGAGGCCGCCGGCCGAACAGGGCAGTCATACCGTCGCAGCTCTGCCGGTAGAGAATTCCTCCTGCTAGAAGACCGGGAATCCCCCCGAGCCTCAGGCAGGAGTTGCCATGTCCCAACCGAACCACCCCATCCGCCGCGTCGCCGTCATCGGAGCCGGGACCATCGGCGCGAGCTGGGCTGCGCTGTTCCTCGCGCGCGGGCTCGACGTGGTGGTGAGCGACCCCGCGCCGGGCGCGGCCGAGGCCACCCAGAGCCTCATCTCGGCCGCCTGGCCGATTCTGATGGAACTGGGCGGCGAAGGCGCGATCGACCCCACCAGCTGGCGCTTCGAGCCGGACCCGGTAAAGGCGGTGGCGGGCGTCGACTTCGTGCAGGAGAACGCGCCCGAGCGCTACGAGTTGAAGCAGAAGCTGTTTCCCGCCATCGACGCGGTGCTGCCGCCGGAGGTGGTGATCGCCTCGTCTTCCTCAGGCCTGCTGGTGAGCCGCATCGCCGAGGGCTGCCGGCATCCCGAGCGCTGCATCATCGGCCACCCCTTCAATCCCCCGCACCTCATTCCGCTGGTGGAGGTGGTGGGCGGCGAGAAGGCAAGCCGCGCCGCCATCGAAACCGCCATGGATTTCTACCGGGCCATGGGCAAGCACCCCATCGAGATCCACAAGGAGGTCGCCGGCCATGTGGCCAACCGCCTGCAGGCGGCGCTGTGGCGCGAGGCCATCCATCTGGTGGAGCAGGGCGTGGTTTCGGTGGCGGACGTGGATGCGGCGGTCTCGGAAGGCCCCGGCCTGCGCTGGGCGCTCATGGGCCAGCACATGACCTTCCACCTCGGCGGCGGCGCGGGCGGCCTCGCCCATTTCATGCACCACCTTTTGCCGGCGGTGGAAACCTGGTGGGACGATCTCGGCACGCCGAAAGTGACGCCGGAGCTTCAGGCGAAGCTGGTGGAAGGGGTGACGGAGGAAGCCGGCGGCCGGTCCATCGCCGAACTGGCGCAGCGGCGCGACACCCTGCTGACACAGATCGTGGCGCTGAAGCGCGCCCATGATGCGGTGGAGGAGAAGCAGGACCTGAGCGAGCGGCTCGACGAGGCGCTGGAGGAGAGCTTCCCGGCCAGCGACCCGGTGGCGGTGCACAAGGCGGACTGAGGGCAACCGCCCTCACCCCAAGCGGGTGAGGGCGGCTGTCGCTTGAGACTCAGGCCAGCGCCTTCAGCGCGGCCTTGCCGGCGTAGCGGGCACTGTCGCCCAGCTCCTGCTCGATGCGCAGCAGCTGGTTGTACTTGGCGGTGCGGTCCGAGCGGGCCAGCGAGCCAGTCTTGATCTGCCCGCAGTTGGTGGCCACCGCCAGGTCGGCGATGGTCGCGTCCTCGGTCTCGCCCGAGCGGTGGGACATGACGGCGCGATAGCCGGCCTTGTGGGCCATTTCCACCGCATCCAGCGTCTCGGTGAGGGAGCCGATCTGGTTCACCTTCACCAGGATGGAGTTGCCCACGCCATCCTTGATGCCGCGCGACAGGCGCTCCACATTGGTGACGAACAGGTCGTCGCCCACCAGCTGGCACTTGGAGCCGACCGTGTCGGTGAGCAGCTTCCAGCCCACCCAGTCGTCCTCGGCCATGCCGTCCTCGATGGTGACGATGGGATATTTGGCCACCAGTTCGGCGAGATAGGCCACCTGGGCCTCGATGTCCCGCACAGTGCCCTCGCCCTCGTAATTGTACACGCCGTTCTTGAAGAACTCGGTGGAGGCGCAGTCGAGGCCGAGATACACGTCCTCGCCCGGCTTGAAGCCGGCCTTCTCGATGGCCTTGAGCACGAATTCCAGCGCCGCCTCGGCGGAGGCAAGGTTGGGGGCGAAGCCGCCCTCGTCGCCCACATTGGTGTTGTGACCGGCGTCCTTCAGACCCTTCTTCAGGGTGTGGAAGATCTCCGCGCCCCAGCGCAGGCCCTCGGCGAAGGAGGGGGCGCCGGCGGGCAGGATCATGAATTCCTGGAAATCGATGGGGTTGTCCGCGTGGGCGCCGCCATTGATGATGTTCATCATGGGCACCGGCAGAACGCGGGCGTTCACGCCGCCCACATAGCGGTAGAGGGGCAGGCCCTTGGATTCGGCCGCGGCCTTGGCCACCGCCAGCGACACGCCGAGGATGGCGTTGGCGCCCAGGCGGCCCTTGTTGGGCGTGCCGTCGAGAGCGAGAAGGGCGGCGTCGATGTGGGCCTGGTCCTCGGCCTCATAGCCGCCGATGGCGTCGAAGATCTCGCCGTTGACCGCATCCACCGCCATGCCGACGCCCTTGCCGAGATAGCGGCTAGCATCGCCGTCGCGCAGCTCCACCGCCTCGTGGGCGCCCGTGGATGCGCCCGAGGGCACGGCGGCGCGGCCGAGCGCGCCGTCTTCCAGCACCACGTCCACTTCCACGGTGGGATTGCCGCGGCTGTCCAGAATTTCGCGTCCGATGATGTCCACGATGGCGGTCATGAAGACTCCTTCCCTGCGTCGAATGGTGCGGCGCAACAAACACAGGATCTGTCGCCGTCCCTGCCCTGCCGCACCCCGGATGCCCAAAGCCCCAGCCTTGCGGGCGTGGTGCTTCTAGCGCGATCTATTGCGCCTGCGAAGGGGGCGTGTGGCGTTCCAGGCGGGCTTCGCCGCAAAACGGCCGGACGGCGGTTGAACATTATGGCCCGCGCGGGTAGAGCACCCGCTCTTCCGCCGCAGGATCAAGAGATATGACCGATCGCCCGCTGCAGCTCGGCGTCAGCGCCGCCCTGCCCGCCTCGCCGGAGGAGGCGGTGCTCGACCGCGTGCCAAACCCGCATCCGGACGTGGATTATGTGGCGCGCTTCACCTGCCCGGAATTCACCTCGCTCTGCCCGGTGACGGGACAGCCGGATTTCGCTCACATCGTGATCGACTATGTGCCGGACCAGTTCCTGGTGGAGTCCAAGTCGCTGAAGCTGTACCTCGGCAGCTTCCGCAATCATGGCGCGTTCCACGAGGATTGCACCGTGGCGGTGGGCAAGCGGCTGGTGGACTTGCTCAAGCCGCGCTTCCTGCGCATCGCCGGATACTGGTATCCGCGCGGCGGCATCCCCATCGACGTGTTCTGGCAGACCGGAAAGCTGGCCGAGGGCGTGTGGTTGCCGGATACGGGGGTTGCGCCCTACCGCGGTCGCGGGTGAAGCTGTCGACTCCGGAGCCGCCGACGCCAGAAAAACCTGAGCGGCCCGGGGGAGGACGGAGGGCACGGGTTATGCCGAAGCTCATTGTCACCAATGGAGAATCCGCTGCCGAGCGGCTGCGCGCGGCGGGCATCAAGGGCCACATCCTGCCGTGGCAGGACATGCTGCACGACGGGCCGGTGCCGCCGGGCACCGACCTCGAGGAGGTGTCGGACGTGCGCGCCGATTTCCTCTCCCAGGCGCTGGGCCTGCCGTTCGACGAAGTGCGGGCCGATTTCGCCCACCGCGACGCGCAGGTGGAAGTGCACATCGCCTATTCGCAAGTGGAGCTGTGGTTCGAGCATGACCTGTTCGACCAGCTCCAGCTGATCCAGCTGCTCTCCTATTTCTCCCACGAGCCGGAACGCATGGGTCTGAGCCTGGTTCAGGCCTCGCACTATCTTGGGGTCATGGCGCCCGGCGAGATGCGCGCCCTGGAGGCGCATCGCACGCCGGTCACCCACCTGATGATGGAGACAGCGCGGGAGGCGTGGGAGGCCTTCACCGCCCCCACCCCGCGGCCGCTCGCGACTTTCCTTTCCCGATCGCAGGTGTCCCGCGTCTATGAGGTGCTGCCCCACCTTGCGCCCGCGCTCCATCGGCTTATTGCCGAGTTGCCGGCGCCCAGAAGCGGGCTGTCACTCACGGAAGAGCGCATCCTGCGGCATCTTCAGGATGGGCCAATGAAGGTGGCGCACCTCTATGCCGCCGTGCATTCCATGGACGAAGCCCAGTTCCTCGCCGACCTGCCCTTCTTTCTGCGGCTCGACGGGCTCGCCTTTGCCCACGAGCCGCTGATTTTCGGCCTGCCCTTCCGCTCCAGCGAGGCGGCCGGCATGCGCTTTTCCCCAGGCGACGAGAGCGCAGCCGAGCGTTCCTATCGGGCCTATGCCTCGGCCGAGATCGCGCTCACGCCCACGGGAGCCGCGGCGCTGAAAGGCGGCTTCGACCACGCCTGCCAGAATGCGGTGGACCGCTCTATCGGCGGCACGCACCTGATGCCCGGCGCCATGTGGCGCTTCGACCGGACCATCGGCAGCCTGGTGCTGCCGAACTAGGCCGGCGCATCCTGTTCCGGCTTCGCCTCCGGCTTCGCCTCCGGCTCGCCATGGGCCTTGAAGGCGGCGAAGGCGAGCACGGTAAGGGGGGTGGCGAGCAAAACGCCAAGGGCGCCGAACACATTGCCGAACGCCACCACCGCGAACAGCGTCACCGCCGGCGGCAGAGAGACCATGCGCTGCTGCAGCAGCGGGGTGATCACATTGCTCTCCGACTGCTGCACGATGACGAAGACCAGCAGCGTCCACAGCCCCGAGTCCATCCCCAGGGTGAGCGCGATGAGCACGGCGGGGGCCGCGGCCACCACCGGCCCGATCATGGGGACGAACTCGGCGAGCCCGGCGAACAGGGCCAGCGCCAGGGCGGAAGGCACCCCCACGATGGTGAGGCCGATGAAGGTGAGCACGCCCACCACCACCATGGCTATGAGCTGGGCCTTCAGGAAATGCCGCAGGTCCTCGGAGATGGCGGCAAGCCGCCGCGCCACCGCCGCCCGCTCCGGCTCGGCCCAGAGCGACAGGAACATGCGCCGGTAGAGGTCCGGCGAGGCAGCGAAATAGATGCCGCCCACCACCACCAGGAAGCTGCCAAGCACCACCTGGAACAGGTTGCTGGTAAGCCCCTGCACCGCCGAGATGACCGTCTCGCCGGAGGGCGCCGCCGCCTCGGCGCGGCGCAGCAGGTCGTCGCTCATGCCTTCCAGATGGAAGCGCTTCTCGAAGGCGCTCCAGGCGGCGGGCAGCTCGTTGAACAGCTCGGTCACCTGCACCTGGATGGTCGAGCCGAACAGATAGAGGGTGAGCCCGATGCCGCCGAACACCAGCAGCGCCACCGGGAACACGGCATACCGCTCGGGAAAGCGGGTAAGGCGCGCGAACGGCTCCGCCAGCGCGTGCAGCGCCAGAGACACCAGCACAGCCGCGAACACCTGCAGGATGACATCCACCACCCGGAACGCGAAATAAAACGCCACCGCCACGAGGATCGCCATGGCGACGCGGCGCGCCGCCAGCCAGTCCAACGCCATGCCTCACCTCCCCCGCGCCCCCTCGCAGCCGGAAGGGCAGGCCAATATGGGACATTCGGCACGGCTTGGACACCGCCGCGCTGCCGCGCCGGCCTACCGGGATTGGTAGACGAGGCGGATACCGTCGAGGATGCGGAAAGCCCTGGCATCCTTTGGATCGGCCGCCAGGCGCTGCATGGCACCGTAGGCCTGACGGGCAAGGAAGCCGCGCCAGGAGAGTCGGTCGGCGCGGGATCGGCTTTCCCCCTGCCTATGGTGGCGCAGGCCGGGCTTCAGCGCGGCGCTGATCTCGTCGGTCGGCTCGGCGCCGAGCAGCGGCCACGGCTCTGCGAGCTGATGCTCGGCCCGGGACATGGTGCCTTTCCAGTCGGCGAGCAGCCCATCGAAGGTAACCACGGCGCGCGGTCGGCCACGGGTGGCGCGCTCGCTGTCCAGCGTGTACCGCAGCCAGATGCCGAGCCCTCTGGAAAGACCGAACTTGTCTCTTTTGGCGAGGGAGGCCGCCACCTCCAGCGGGTTGCGCACCGCCAGCAGGGGTGAGACCCGGTAGCCCGCCTCGTCGAGCAGCGGGCCGTAGACGCCCATCAGCCGTGAGATGCGCGGACACTTGAGCACGATGTGGGGCGCAGTCCCGAACTCGTCGGAAAGGGCGCGGCGCATCTCATCGTAAAGTCCGGAACGGCGCGCGACTTCAAGGGGCTCCGCCTTCAGCCGCCCCGGCGAATGCCAGGAACCGCCGCAGGCCTGCAGCAGCCGTTCGTTGAGATCCACGATGACGAGGGATTCCCAGTAGCCGTCCGCATTCCCCTCGTTGGCTGGCATCAAGGTGCGCGGGGCGCGGAACCCCATGAGATTGACGACGCGGGTGAGAGCCGATGTACCGCTGCGGTGCATGCCCAGCACCAGCACGGCGCGCTTGGCGTTTTCCAAAGTCCAGTTACCCTTGGATTTTGTTCAGCCGCCCCGATGACGCCCGCAGATTTACCATCGTCCCTATGCGGATTCAATCGCGACCACCCCCGGAATGGCCTTGATGGCTCCGGCGATCTGCGGCGAGATGGGATATTTGCCGGGCAGGCTCACTTCCACCTCGGCCCGGGCATCCTCCACCATCAGGATCAGGCTGACCTCGCCGGAGCCCGCATCCACGGTCTTGCCGTCGGCGAGGCGGCGGGCGATGCCCTCGATGGGCTCGGGGGAGCGCAGGAAGATGCGCAGGCCCTTCTGGTGGCGGGCGGTGACGGGGTCCAGCTTCTCGCAGGAATTGATGCGTACGCGCACATCCTCGCCGTTCAGCTCGGCTGCCACCATCATCAGCAGCGGCGTGCCCGGCTCCAGCAGGTCGCGATAATGCGCGAGGCCTTCGGAGAAAATCACCGCCTCGTAATGGCCCGAGGGGTCGGAGAGGCCGACGATGCCCATGCGGGTGCCGGACTTGGTCCGCCGCTCCTGCTTGGAGACCACGGTGGCAGCGAGCCGCCCCGCCGCGGCGCCCGAGCGCACGGCGCGGGAGAAGTCCGAGAAGGACTGCACCCGCATCTTCTTCAGCGCATCGGCATAATCGTCCAGCGGATGGCCGGTGAGGAAGAAGCCGATGGCGTCATATTCCTTCTGCAGCCGCTCCGAGGGCAGCCAGGGCGCCACCTCCGGAATGGGCAGGGAGACCGCCGAGGGGCCGGAGCCGAACATGTCGTTCTGGCCCGACTGGGCGTTCGCCTCCACGCGCTGGGCCTCGGCCACGATGGATTCGATGGCGGCAAACGCCCGGGCGCGGTTCTTCTCCAGCACGTCGAAGCAGCCGGCGGCCATCAGGCTTTCCAGCGTGCGCTTGTTGACCAGCTTCACCGGCAGGCGCGAGGCGAAATCCGCGAAGCTCCGGAACGGCCGGTCACCGCGCGCCGCCACCAGCGCGTCCACGGCCGCCCCGCCCACGCCCTTGATGGCGCACATGGCGTAGATGATCTTGCCGTCCTTCACCGCGAACTCGCGGGCCGACAGGTTGATATTAGGCGGCACCACCTCGATGCCGAGGCGCTGGGCCTCCTGCCGGAATTCCGCGAGCTTGTCCGTGTTGCCCATGTCGAGGGTCATGGAGGCGGCGAGGAATTCGGTGGGGTAGTTCGCCTTCAGCCAGGCCGTCTGGTAGGCGACGATGGCGTAGGCGGCGGCGTGGGATTTGTTGAAGCCGTAGTCGGCGAACTTGGCCAGAAGGTCGAAGATGGTGTCGGCCTGCGCCTTCTCGATGCCCCGCCCAGCGGAGCCGGAGACGAAGCGCTCGCGCTGCTTCTCCATCTCGGCGCGGATCTTCTTGCCCATGGCGCGGCGTAGCAGGTCGGCCTCGCCCAGCGAGTAACCCGCCATGGCCTGGGCGATCTGCATCACCTGTTCCTGGTAGATGATGACGCCGAACGTCTCCTTCAGGTACGGCTCCAGCATGGGATGGAGATAGTCCGGCTTGGCGCGGCCGTGCTTGCAGTCGCAATACACCGGGATGTTGGCCATGGGGCCGGGCCGGTAGAGCGCCACGAGGGCGATCAGGTCCTCGACCCGGTCGGCCTTCATGTCCACCAGCGCCCGGCGCATGCCCGCGCTTTCCACCTGGAACACGCCCACCGTCTCGCCCTTGCCCAACATGGCGTAGGTCTTGGGGTCGTCCAGCGGGATCTTGGAGATGTCCAGATCGATGCCGCGCTGGTGGATCAGCTTCACCGCCTTGTCGATGGTGGTCAGCGTCTTCAGGCCCAGGAAGTCGAACTTCACCAGGCCCGCCTGCTCCACCCATTTCATATTGTACTGGGTGACCGGCATGTCGGACTTGGGATCGCGATAGAGCGGCACCAGCTCGTGGAGCTTCCTGTCGCCGATCACGATGCCCGCGGCATGGGTGGAGGCGTGGCGGTTGAGGCCCTCCAGCCTCACCGCGATGTCGAAGGCGCGCTTGACCACCTCTTCCTGGTCGCGGGAGGCCTGGAGGCGCGGCTCGTCCTCGATGGCCTGCTTCAGTGTGACCGGATTGGCCGGGTTCTGCGGCACCAGCTTGCACAGCTTGTCCACCTGCCCATAGGGCATCTCCAGCACGCGGCCCACGTCCCGGAGCACGCCGCGCGCCTGCAGCGTACCGAACGTGATGATCTGCGCCACCTGGGCGCGGCCGTAGCGCTCCTGCACGTAGTGGATCACCTCGTCGCGGCGCTCCTGGCAGAAGTCCACGTCGAAGTCGGGCATGGACACGCGGTCCGGGTTCAGGAACCGCTCGAACAGCAGGCCGAACCGGATCGGATCGAGGTCGGTGATCTGGAGCGAATAGGCCACCAGCGAGCCGGCGCCCGATCCACGCCCCGGCCCCACCGGGATATCGTGGGCCTTGGCCCACTTGATGAAGTCCGACACGATGAGGAAGTAGCCGGGGAACTTCATTTTGGTGATGACGGAAAGCTCGTAGGCGAGCCGCTCCTCATAGGTGGCGATGTCCAGCCCCGGCGCCGGCCCGTGCTTTTCGAGGCGCTGGGCGAGGCCCTCCTTCGCCTGCCGCTCCAGCTCGGCGGCCTCCTCGGCCAGGGGATCGCCGTCCCCTCCACCCGAGGTGAAGCGCGGCAGGATGGGCTTCACGGTGCGCACCCGGTAGGCGCAGCGCCGGGCGATCTCCACCGTGTTGGCCGTGGCCTCGGGCAGGTCGGCGAACAGGGCGAGCATTTCCGCGCGGGTCTTGAATCGGTGCTCGGGCGTCAGCCGGCGCCGGTCGCCTTCCGACAAAAGCCGGCCCTCGGCGATGCACAGGAGCCCGTCGTGGGCCTCATAATCGGTCTTGCTGGCGAAGAAGGGCTCGTTGGACGCGACCAGCGGAAGGCCCTTGGCATAGGCCAGTTCCAGCAGCCCGGCTTCGGCGAGGCGCTCGGCGTCGGTGTCGTGGCGCTGAACTTCCACATAGAGCCGGTCGCCGAACAGCGAGGCGAGCAGGTCGAGCCGCTCCGCCGCCAGCTCCGGATGGCCGGACACCAGCGCCTTGTCGATGGGGCCGGCCGGCCCGCCGGTGAGGGCGATGAGGCCGTCATGGGCATCGGCCAGCCAGTCGGGCAGGATGCGCGGCTCGTCCTCGCTGGCGGTTTCAAGAAATGAGCGGGAGACCAGTCGCATCAGGTTGCGCCAGCCCGGCTCCGACTGGGCCAGCAGCACGATGCGCGGCCGCTTCGGCCGGATCGCCCCGCGCGGGCCTGCCGGCTCCGGCAGGTCCAGGGCGAGGGACACACCGGCGATGGGCTGGATGCCGGCGCCCGACATCTTCTCGGAGAATTCCAGCGCGCCGAACAGATTGCCCGTATCGGTGAGCGCAATGGCCGGCTGCGCATCCGCCTTCACGAGGTCGGCCAGCTTGCCAATGGAAAGCGCCCCCTCCAGCAGCGAATAGGAGGAATGGACGTGAAGATGGATGAAGCCGGGATCGGGCATGGTTTACTTCATTGCGGCGGAGCTGAGTCGAACGGCCACCCCATGGTAACCGGGATGCCGGTCACCGGCACCAACCGGCAGGGTCTTCCCCGCTGTTCTCTCAAGTGGTGTCATGGTGATCGCCACGCCATAGCCGAGTGACGGCATGTCTCAATCCTGGTCCACCTCCTGGCTGTTCTGGGCGCTCCTGTCCGCGGCGTTCGCGGCGCTTACTGCCATCTTCGCCAAGGTGGGGGTGGCGCACATCCATTCCGACCTCGCCACGTTGCTGCGCACCGTCATCATCCTCGCATTGGTGGCGGCCATGGTGGGGTTCGGCGGGTCGTGGCAGGCGCCTGGCGAGATCCCGGCGCGGACGTGGATCTTCCTGATCCTGTCGGGCCTCGCCACCGGAGCGTCGTGGCTGTGCTATTTCCGCGCCTTGAAGCTCGGCGATGCGGCGCGGGTGGCGCCGGTGGACAAGCTGAGCGTGGTGCTGGTCGCCATCTTCGGCGTCATTTTCCTGGGCGAGCGCCTGAGCGCGCTGGCGACCCTCGGCGTGGTCCTCATCGCCGCCGGGGCGGCGCTGGTGGCGCTAGGATAGCGCCGCGGACCCGCCGGCTCAGAAGTGGCTGAAGCTGCCGGCGCCGAGGTCGAGGGGATGGCCGCCGGCATCGGTCACATCAAGGCCGGGCTGCTCCCGCGTCTCGCCGATCAGCGTCACCGGTACGCCCACCCGCGCCGCCTCGGCGGTGAAGACGTGGACCAGGGCATGGGGCACGCAGGCCACCACCTCGTAATCGTCCCCGCCAGTGATCGCGGTCCTGAACAGGCCGGCGTCGGCTGCGATGGCCTCCGCAGCGGCGGCCGACACCGGCACCCGCCGCGCCTCGATGCGCCCGCCGCAGCCCGAAGCGGCGAGCATCTTCGCCACGTCGCCGGCAAGCCCGTCGGACACATCCATGGCGGACTTGGCGTAGCGGCGCAGCACCGGTGCGATGGCGAGACGGGGCTGGGGGTGCAGATAGCGGTCCAGCAGATGGCCGCGCTGCTCGTCGCTGAGGCCGGCGAAGGCCGCAGCCTTGCCGTCCTGCCGAAGCCGCAGGCCCAGCGCGGCATCGCCGATGGTGCCGGTGACGAGGATGGCCTGGCCGGGCCTGGCCCCCGTGCGAGGCACGAAGGCCCCCTTCGGCACCGAGCCCAAAGCGGTGAGCGTGATGGTGACCGGACCGGGGATGGAGACTGTATCGCCGCCGAGAATGGGGCACAGATAGCGCTCCGTATCCTCGCCCAGCGCGGCGGCGAAGGCTTCCATCCAGGCGTCTGGCGTGCCCTTGGGCAGGGCCAGCGCCAGCAGGGCGCCGAGCGGGTCGGCGCCCTTGGCGGCAAGGTCGGAGAGGTTCACCCGCAGCGCCTTGCGGGCGATGGAGGCGGGCGGATCGTCGGCGAAGAAATGGACCCCTGCCACCACGGCGTCCTTGGTGAGAACCAGGTCGCAGCCCTCGGGCGGGGTCAGCAGTGCGGCATCGTCGAGCAGGCCCAGGGCGGCGGACGAACCGGCGATGGGACGCAGGAAGCGCGCGATGAAGCGATCCTCGCCCGATCCCCCTGCCCCGTCGCCGCCTTCCGCCATGTCAGCCGCCCTTGAACTCGTCGGGGCGCAGGTCGTGGGCCAGAGCGTCCAGCACGGCGTTGACCATGCCGGTCTCGTCGCGATCGAGGAAGGCGCCGGCCACGTTCACATATTCGGTGATGACCACGCGGGCCGGCACGTCGGGCTTGGCCGACAGCTCGAAGGCGCCGGCGCGCAGCACCGCGCGCAGCACGGCTTCCACCCGCTTCAGCGGCCAGCCCTTGGTGAGGGCATTGTCCACCATGGGGTCGATGCGGCGCTGGTCGTTCAGCACCCCTTCCACCACAGTGCGGAACAGGCGCACGTCGGCCTCTGGGAACTCGACGCCCTCCACCTCCTGGCCCAGCCAGTGGCTCTCGAACTCGGCGAGGATGTCGTTCAGCGGGGTCTGGGCGAGGTCCATCTGGTAGAGCGCCTGCACCGCGCCGAGGCGGGCCGCGCTCTTCTTCATGGGCTTGGCGGGGGCGCCCTGGGAAGCGGTCACGTCCTTCATGCTTCCAGCCGCCGCCGCAGGCGCAGCAAAGTGAGCGCTGCTTCCGCCGCCCCGCCGCCCTTGTTGCCCTCGGAGACACGGGCGCGTTCCCAGGCCTGGGCCTCGGTGTCCACGGTGAGGATGCCGTTGCCCACCGGCAGCGCGTGCGCCATGCCCAGATCCATGAGGCCGCGGGCGGATTCCCCCGCCACGATCTCGAAATGATAGGTTTCGCCGCGGATCACCACGCCGAGGCCGACCACCGCGTCCACCGCATTGCCGGTGATCTCGGCGGCTTCCAGGGCGATCTCGGCAGCGATGGGCACCTCGAGGGCGCCGGGCACGGTGATCACCTCCACCTCGACGCCGGCCGCCTCCAGCACCGCGCGGGCGCCGGCGAGGAGCTCGTCGGCGAGGGCCTCGTAATAGCGGCCTTCCACGATGAGCACCCGGGCGCCTTCAAGGCCGGCATTGAGCGAGGCGTCGCCGGCGCTTTCCTTGCGCGTCGTGACCATGGACTGTCTCTCCAGAACCGTTTGGCACCGCGTGCGGTGCCGGAATTGGTCGCGAGGCGTACTAGGCCCGGGGGAACTCCGCAAGCCGGGCGGCATAGCGGGCCATGAGGTCCACCTCGAAATTGACCGTGTCCCCCGCCTTGACGCCGCCCCAGGTGGTGACCGCGAGCGTATGGGGAATGAGCAGGCAGGAGAAGGTGTTGCCCTCCACCGTGTTGACCGTGAGGGAGGTGCCATCGAGGCCCACCGACCCCTTCACCGCGACAAAACGGGCAAGCTGTTCCGGCACCTCGAACACGAAGCGCGTGGTGGAGCCGAGGTCCTCCCGGGACACCACCCTGGCGGTGCTGTCCACGTGCCCGGAAACCATATGGCCGCCCAGCTCGTCGCCCAGCTTCAGCGAGCGCTCCAGATTGATGCGCTGGCCCGGCGTCCAGCCGCCCACGGTGGTGATCGCCAGCGTCTCCGGTCCGGCATCCACGGTGAAGAGGGTGCCGCGCGGGCCGCCGGCCGTCACCGAGGTGACGGTAAGGCACACCCCCGCATGGGCGATGGAGGCGCCCACGTCGATCCCCGCCGCCTCATAGGCGGTGGCGATGGTGAGGGTCTTGACCTCCCCCTTCGTCTCCACGGCGACGAGGTCGCCCATGTCGGTGACGATGCCGGTGAACATGTCAGCGTCTCCACAAGCGCACGAGGCGGTCGGCGCCAAGCTCGGCGCGCTCCACCTCGGCGAAGCCCACGGGGGCGAAAAGGCGGCCGAGCGGACGGCCGGCCAGCGCATGATAGGCATCCGGCCCCAGCAGCACCGGGCTGTGGAACACCGCCACCTCGTCCACCAGGCCCGCCTCCAGGAAGGCGGCGGCGGTGGCGGGGCCGCCCTCAACCATCAGCCGGGTGATGCCCAAAAGGCCCAAGAGCTTGAGCACCGCCGGCAGGTGCAACCGCCCCTCGATGCCGCCACGCGGGGCGCGCAGCACTTCCACGCCGCGTTCCATGAGGGCGGCGGCGCGCTCGGCCGGGGCATCCTCCGCCGCGATCACCCAGACCGGGACATCGCTGGCAGTACGCACCAGGGCGCTTTCAAGCGGAATATCGAGCCCGCTGTCGAGCACGAGGCGCACCGGGGAACGGTCCTCATGGCCTTCCAGCCGGCAGGTGAGCATGGGATCGTCGGCCGTCACGGTACCCAGGCCCACCAGGATGGCGTCCGCATGGGCGCGCATGAGATGGGCCCTCGCCCGCGCTTCGGGTCCGGTGACCACCGCCGGCCGGGGCCCGGCGAGAGCGGCCTTGCCGTCGGCGGAAACCGCCATCTTCAAAAGCACATGGGGCCGGCCTTCGGTGACGCGGCGGATATGGCCGGCGTGGTCGGCCAGCGCCTGCTCGGCGCCGACCCCCACCGTCACCCAGATGCCGGCGGCGCGCAGGCGGGCGACGCCGCGCCCCTTTACCCGGTGGTCCGGGTCCTCGATGGCGGCCACCACCCGGCGCACTCCTGCGGCGATCACCGCGCCGGCGCAGGGCGGGGTGCGGCCGTGGTGGGAGCAGGGCTCCAGCGTCACATAAAGCGTCGAGCCCCGCGCCGCCTCCCCCGCCTGGGCAAGGGCGATGGGCTCGGCATGGGGGCGGCCGGTGGGCGCGGTTGCGGCGGCGCCGACGATGTGCGGGCGGCCGTCCACATGCTGCACCACCACGGCGCCCACGGAGGGGTTGGGCCAGGTACGCCCGAGCCCACTCTGGCCCACCTTCAGGGCCTCGGCCATGAACCGCTCGTCGTCCTCCGGCGAGGTGACGGGATGGGCGGACAGGGGGGACACGCTCATTCGGCGCTCCGGGGCGGCTTGCCGGCGGCCTTCGGTTTGTCCCGGCCGCCTTCAGCCCCGCCTTCGGCTTTCACGTCATCGGACTGTGCCAGTTCGGGCTGGGAGAGCTCGGCCAGCGCGTTCTCGAAATCCTTGGCCTCGCGGAAATTGCGGTAGACCGAGGCGAAGCGGACATAGGCCACGTCGTCGAGCTGCTTCAGGCCTTCCATCACCATCTCGCCGATGGTCTGCGAGGTGATGTCGCTATCGCCCATGCTTTCAAGCTGCCGGACGATGCCGGACAACATGCGCTCCACCCGCTCGCCGTCCACCGGACGCTTGCGCAGGGCCACGTCCACGGAGCGGGCGAGCTTGTCGCGATCGAACGGCACCCGCCGGCCGGAGCGCTTCAGCACCATCAGCTCGCGCAGCTGCACGCGCTCGAAGGTGGTGAAGCGGCCGCCGCAATCCGGGCAGATGCGGCGACGGCGGATGGCGGTGTTGTCTTCCGTCGGCCGGGAATCGCGCACCTGCGTGTCGAGACCGCCGCAATAGGGACAGCGCATGCTTCACCCTTTCCGGCGCTCAGGCGTCTTCGCACGGGGACACCGGTCCGCGAGACCAAGACGCGCTGGCACTTGCCCCTCCGGGGACTTGCCCTCAGGGATAGATGGGGAAGCGGGCGAGCAGGCCCGAGACCTTCTCACGCACCGTGGCTTCCACCAGCGAATCCTCGTCCACGCCCTTCTGGGAGAGCACGTCGAGCACCTCGGCGATGAAGTCGCCCACCTGCTGGAACTCGGCCACCCCGAAGCCGCGCGTGGTGCAGGCCGGCGTGCCGAGGCGGATGCCGGAGGTCACGAACGGCTTCTCGGGATCGAACGGGATGCCGTTCTTGTTGGTGGTGATGTGCGCCCGGCCCAGCGCGCCTTCCGAGGTCTTGCCGGTGAGGCGCTTGGGGCGCAGGTCCACCAGCATCAGGTGGGTGTCGGTGCCACCGGAGACGATGTTGAAGCCGTGGCCCTTCAGGGTCTCGGCCAGCGCCTTGGCATTCTCCACCACGTTCTTCGCATAGAGCTTGAACTCGGGGCGCAGCGCCTCGCCGAAGGCCACCGCCTTGGCAGCGATGACATGCATCAGCGGCCCGCCCTGGATGCCGGGGAAGATGGCCGAATTGATCTTCTTGGCCAGGTCCTCGTCATTGGTGAGGATCATGCCGCCGCGCGGCCCACGCAGGGTCTTGTGGGTGGTGGTGGTCACCACATGGGCGTGGGGGAACGGGCTCGGGTGGGCGCCACCGGCGACGAGACCGGCAAAATGCGCCATGTCCACCATGAGCTTGGCGCCCACGCTGTCGGCGATGGCGCGCATCTTCGGGAAATCGATGACGCGCGGGTAGGCCGAGCCGCCGGCCACGATGAGCTTGGGCTTGTGCTCGTCGGCGAGCCGCGCCACCTCGTCATAGTCGATGCGCTGATCGTCCTCGCGCACCGTGTAGGGCACGGGCTTGAACCACTTGCCGGACATGTTGACCGGCGAGCCGTGGGTCAGGTGACCGCCGGCGGCAAGGTTGAGGCCCAGAAAGGTATCGCCCGGCTGCAGCAGGGCGAAGAACACGCCCTGGTTGGCCTGGCTGCCGGAATTGGGCTGGACGTTGGCGAAGCCGCAGCCGAACAGCTTCTTGGCGCGCTCGATGGCGAGGTTTTCCGCCACGTCCACGAACTGGCAGCCGCCGTAGTAGCGCTTGCCCGGATAGCCCTCGGCATACTTGTTGGTGAGCACGGAGCCCTGGGCCTCGAGCACGGCGCGCGAGACGATGTTCTCGGACGCGATCAGCTCGATCTCGTCGCGCTGGCGACCCAGCTCCGCCTTCACCGCGCCGGCGATCTCGGGATCGCTCTCGGCGAGAGGGGCAGTGAAGAAGCGGTTCATTTCCTCCGAAATGGAGGAGCGGTTCGCGTCCTGCGAGGCCATGGCAGGTCTCCGGTAATGTCGGGGCACCCCGGCGGGACGCATGTTCAAGCGGCCCTCGGGAGCGGACCCTGCGCTTATCACAGGGTCGAGGTGAAGTCCAAAGCCCGGGCATGCGGCAGCAGCGTCGCAGCCCTGCGCCGGCTACGGATGTAGGCCGGCGCAGGGTGCCGGCTCACCGCGAGGTGAAGTTGATCGGTACCGAGAAGGTCAGCGGCTTGCCGTCCGGAGGCGCGGGAAAGGGCGAGGCGCGCTGCGCCATGGCTACCGCCTCCCGGTCCAGCACCTCGTTCCCCGACTTGTTCAACAGCCTCACGCTCGTGACCGAGCCCGACGCACTGAGGGAGATGGAGACGCTCGGCCGGCCCAGAAGGCTACCCTGCGGGCGCTTGTAGCGATTGAGATGGGCCGAGGCCCGCGAGCGCCAGTCCGCCAGCGCCGCCGAACGCACGGCGGCGGCCCCCGGAGAGGGCGCGGCGGTGGCCTGAGCCGCCGGCGCATCCGAGCGTGGCGCGGCGGTGGTGGCCGGGGCCGACGCTCGCCGGGTCGGCTTGGCGTCCTTCTTCGGCTTCTCTACCTTTTCCTTGGGCGGCTGCTTTACCACTTCCTTTTTCGGCTCAGGCTTGGGTAGCACCACCTCAGCCTGTTCCTTGGATGGCTCCACCTCCGGCAGCTTTTCCACCACCTCGTTCACCACCGGCTCCGGCGGCGGCGCGGCCTCGGCCGGGATGTCCGGCGCATCGGGAACGGATTCGGGCGCCTGGACCATCTGCGGTCCGGGGGCGGCGTCCTCCACCTGCTGCTGCTCGCTCACCGCCAACGGGGCCAGTTCGATCATGATCGCGGCGGGCGGCGCCGATTCGCCAGCCTCCACCTTGCGCCAGAACAGCGCCGCATAGACCGCCACCGCATGGACCGTGACGATGACCAGCGCGCCGGCGGCGAGCCGCAGCACCGTGTCACGGACGTGGTTGCGGTCGAAATCGTGCCAATGATGGACCGCGCTCACGGCCGCGCCCCCGGGGCGGTCGCTGGCGCGGGGGCTGTGGCTGGCGCATTGGGTGCCGGGGGCACGGGCGCCGCCTCCCCTTCCAGGCCCACCAGCGCCACCTTGAGGTAGCCGGCCGAGCGCAGCAGGTTCATCACCTCCATCACGTCGCCGAAGGGCACCGCCTTGTCGGCGCGCACGAACACCCGCTGCTGGCGGTCGCCGGAGGTCTTGCCGTCGAGCGCCTGGCCGAGCAGAGACCGCTCCAGCACATCATCCCCCAGCGCCAGCGACAGGTCCTTCTTCACGGTGAGGAACAGGGGCTTGTCCGGCCGCGGCTGGGGCTGGGCGTTGGAGGCCGGCAGGTCCACCTTCACGTCCACCGTGGCGAGCGGGGCCGCCACCATGAAGATGATGAGCAGCACCAGCATCACGTCGATGAAGGGCGTGACGTTGATTTCGTGATTCTCGGCGAGGTCGTCCCCGCCGCCATGGTCGAGCTTGGCGGCCATGGTGACTCACTCCGCAGCGGCGTGCAGGCGGCGGGGCTCCATGCCGCTGGCCGCCCGGTCGAGATCGCGGGACAGATGGCGCATGACTTCGGCCGATGTGTCGGCGAGGCGGGCCTTCTGGGCGGCGATGGCGCGGGCGAACAGATTGTAGATCACCACGGCCGGAATGGCCGCGACGAGGCCGAGGGCGGTGGCCAGCAGCGCCTCGGCGATGCCCGGCGCCACCACGGCGAGATTGGTGGTCTGGGCCCTCGAGATGCCGATGAAGGCATTCATGATGCCCCATACGGTGCCGAACAGGCCCACGAACGGGGCTGTGGCGCCGATGGTGGCGAGCACGCCGGTGCCGCCCGACAGGCGACGGCCGGCCCGCGCCTCGATCCGGCTCAGGGCGACGGCGACGCGCTCCTTGATGCCCTCCACGGGCAACCCCTCGGAGACTTTCCATTCGGCGAGGGCGGCCTTGACGGTGGCGGGCGCGGCGCCCCGGTCCTTGGGCATGGCCGCCGCAGCATCGAACAGGGTCGGCGCAGCCTGAAGCGCATCCAGCGTGCGCGCCACGGCGCGGCGGGCGAACACCAGTTCCAGCGACTTGGCGAACCACACGGTCCAGGTCACGAGAGAGGCGAAGGCAAGCCCCACCATCACTGCCTTCACCACCAGGTCGGCCGCCATGAACATGCCCCATGGGGACAGATCATGCGGTAGCCGGGCGTCGATGGACGGGCTCTCCTGGGCGGGAGCGTGCTCGGCGGCGTGATCAGGGGCCGCAACCGGCGCCGGCGCCTCAGAAGGCGTGGCTGCGGCTGGAGAGGCGGTTGGCGCACTCGGGGCCGGTGCAGCAGCTGCGGGCTGTTCGGCGGGCGCGGCGGGCTGGGCGAGGGATAGGCCCGGCAAAAGCACGAGGGCGAGGAACAACAGAGCAGCGCCAGCAGGCACCTGGAACAGGGCACGCCAAAACGGCATGCGCAACATCAAGCAAACAGGCATCGCGCGTCACCAATCAAATGTGCAAGACTTGCTGGCGATCCCTGGCAACGGGGTTGGCTGGCTGCCTCCTTTATAAGCCCATTCGGCGCGGACGCTAACCCTTAAGAACTTCTCAGGTCTAGCGGCTGCATGCCGCAGGGAGATGTGCACGGCCATGGCAACAACATTGCCGTGTATCCCCTAACGGAATTTGAGGGGCATCGGGTGCGGCCGAAGTCGGCGTCCGCGCTTGCGCGAACGGAACCCGGCGTGATCCGGGTTCCGACCTTGCCACCATGCGGGCGCGGCGCCCGCTCAGGCCGTCTTGTCGAACAGCTGGCGGCCGATGAGCATGCGGCGGATCTCGCTGGTGCCGGCGCCGATCTCGTAGAGCTTGGCGTCGCGCAGCAGGCGGCCCGTGGGATAGTCGTTGATATAGCCGTTGCCGCCCAGGGTCTGGATGGCTTCCAGCGCCATCCACGTGGCCTTTTCCGCCGCATAGAGGATGGCGCCCGCTGCGTCCTCGCGGGTGGTGGCGCCACGGTCGCAGGCCTTGGCCACAGCATAGACGTAAGCCTTGGTGGCATTCATGGTCACATACATGTCGGCGATCTTGCCCTGCATCAGCTGGAACGTGCCGATGGGCTGGCCGAACTGCTTGCGCTCGTGGACATAGGGCAGGACGATATCCATGCACGCCTGCATGATGCCCGTGGGGCCGCCCGCCAGCACCGCGCGCTCATAATCGAGCCCGCTCATGAGCACGTTGACGCCCCGGCCCACGGCACCGAGCACGTTCTCCTCGGGCACCTCGCAATCCTGAAACACCAGTTCGCCGGTGTCGGAGCCGCGCATGCCCAGCTTGTCGAGCTTCTGGGCGGTGGAGAAGCCGGGAAAGTCCCTCTCCACCAGGAAGGCGGTCATGCCCTTGGGGCCGGCGGCCGGATCGGTCTTGGCATAAACCACCAGAGTCTCGGCGATGGGGCCGTTGGTGATCCACATCTTGGAGCCGTTGAGGATGTAGCGGTCGCCCTTCTTGTCGGCGCGAGTGCGCATGGAGACCACGTCCGACCCCGCCCCCGGCTCCGACATGGCGAGCGCACCCACATGCTCGCCGGAAATCAGCTTGGGCAGGTACTTCGCCTTCTGCTCGGCGGTGCCGTTGCGGCTGATCTGGTTGATGCACAAATTGGAGTGCGCGCCATAGGACAGGCCCACCGAGGCCGAGGCGCGGGAAATCTCTTCCATGGCGATGACGTGCTCGAGATAGCCAAGGCCCGATCCGCCATATTCCTCCTCCGCCGTGACGCCGAGCAGGCCCAGCGCGCCGAGCTTGGGCCACAGGTCGCGGGGAAACTGGTTGGTCCTGTCGATCTCGGCGGCGCGCGGGGCGATCTCGGCGTCCGAGAACGAACGCACGGTGTCGCGCAGCATGTCGGCGGTCTCGCCGAGGTCGAAATCGAAGCCGGCTTGGCTGTTCGGCAGCATCTTGTTGTCCCTCCCACGCTCCCCGGATCTTATTGCACCGGGCGCAGGCGCCAGCGGGGAAGCGGCGCTAGAATAAAACGGTTGTCCGTTTATTCAATGGGGTTGGGCGGGAGTCTTTGGTTCCCCGGATCAGCGCTCCGGCTGCACCGTCGCTTGTCCGGGGCACATCCCTACCCTGCCCACACGGGAATATCTCCCCGCGCCCAGCCGTCCTTCACCTGCGCCATATAATCGGCGTACCGCCCCTCGGCGATGGCGGCGCGGGCACCGGCCATGAGCTGCTCGTAATAATGGACATTGGCCCAGGTGAGCAGCATGGAGCCTAGCATCTCCTCGCAGCGCACGAGGTGGTGGAGGTAGGCGCGGGAATAGTCGCGCAGGGCCGGGCAGTCGCTTTCCTCGTCCAGCGGACGGGGGTCGTCGGCGTGGCGGGCGTTCTTCAGGTTGATGCGGCCGAAGCGGGTGAAGGCCAAAGCGTGGCGGCCGGAGCGGGTGGGCATCACGCAGTCGAACATGTCGATGCCGCGCGCCACCGATTCCAGAAGGTCGTCCGGCGTGCCCACACCCATCAGGTAGCGCGGCTTGTTGACCGGCAGATGCGGCTCCACCGTCTCGATCATGGCGAGCATGACCTCCTGCGGCTCGCCCACCGCAAGGCCGCCGATGGAATAGCCGGGGAAGTCCATGTCCGCCAGCGCGCGGGCCGATTCCACCCGCAGCGCCGGCACCGCCCCGCCCTGCACGATGCCGAACAGCGCCCGGCCCTTCGGCTGCGCCTCGAACGCGCGCTTCGAGCGCTCGGCCCAGCGCAGTGACAGGCGCATGGCGCGCGCGGCCTCTTCATCGGTGCAGGGCAGGCGCACGCATTCGTCCAGCTGCATCTGGATATCGGCGCCGAGCAGTCCCTGGATCTCCACCGAGCGCTCCGGGCTCATCTCGAAGTAGGCGCCGTCCACATGGGAGCGGAAGGTGACGCCCTGCTCGCTCATCTTGCGCAGGCTCGACAGGCTCATCACCTGGAAGCCGCCGGAATCGGTAAGGATCGGCCCGTCCCAGCGCATGAAGCTGTGCAGCCCGCCGAGCTTTGCGATCCGCTCGGCGCCAGGGCGCAGCATGAGGTGGTAGGTGTTGGCGAGGACGATGTCGGCGCCCGTCTGCTTCACCTGGTCGAAATAGAGCCCCTTCACGGTGGCCGCCGTGCCCACCGGCATGAAGGCCGGTGTGCGGATGGCCCCGCGCGGGGTCGAGACGAAGCCGGTGCGGGCGGCGCCGTCGGTGGCGGACAGGGTGAAGGAGAAGGTGTCGACAGGAGTGTGGGCGGTCATGGCCCGCCTTCTGGCAGAAGCAGGCACGCATCGCCATAGGAATAGAAGCGATAGCCGGCCGCGATGGCATGGGCATAGGCGCGCTTCTGAGCCTCGTGCCCTACGAAGGCCGCCACCAGCATCACCAGCGTCGAGCGCGGCAGGTGGAAGTTCGTCAGCATGCCGTCCACCGCCCGGAAGCGATAGCCGGGGGTGATGAAGATGTCCGTCTCCCCCACGAAGGGGCGGATGGTGCCGTCCTCCCCCGTCGCGCTCTCGATCAGGCGGGTGGAGGTGGAGCCGACGGTGAAGATGCGCCCGCCCTTGGCCTTCACCGCATTGAGGGCGGCGGCGGTATCGGCGCTCACCTCGCCCCATTCGGCGTGCATGCGATGGCCGGTCGTGTCCTCCGCCTTCACCGGCAGGAAGGTGCCCGCCCCCACATGGAGCGTCACCGTGTGCATGCTGGCGCCGGTGGCGGCGATGCGGGCCATCAGCTCGGGGGTGAAATGCAGGCTCGCCGTGGGCGCGGCCACAGAGCCTGACACGCGGGCGAACAGGGTCTGGTAATCGGCGCGGTCGCGGTCATCCTCGGCGCGCCGGGCGGCGATATAAGGCGGGATGGGCATGTGCCCCACCGCCGTCACCGCCTCGTCCAGTGCCGTGCCGGCGAGATCAAAGGCGAGGATGACCGAGCCGTCGTCCTCCTTGGCCGCGATCTGCGCATCGAGGGCACCGAGCAGGCAGGCACTCCCCTCCCCGCCGAAGCGGACGCGGTCGCCCACGCGCAGGCGCTTGCCCGGCTTGGCGAAGGCCTGCCAGCGCGAGGCATCCAGCCGCTTGATGAGGTTGGCCTCGATCCGCACGGCGGAGCCGCCATCCCGCTCGCGCACGCCTTCAAGGGCGGCGGGGATGACGCGGGTGTCGTTGACCACCAGCGCGTCGTTGGCGGTGATGAAATCCGGCAGGTCGCGGACCTTCAGGTCGGACAGTTCCGGCGCCCCGCCCGGACGCACCACCAGCATCCGCGCCGCGTCGCGCGGCTCGGCCGGGCGCAGGGCGATATGCTCCTCCGGGAGATCGAAGTCGAAGGCGTCAACGCGCATGGGATCGGGCTGCTGGCTCGTTTGGCGGGAATCGCGGCGGGATCAGAAGATGGCGACCGCGCCCTGGTAGATGGCCCAGCTCATGGCGGCGGTGATCAGCAGCCCCAGCACCGTGGCGCCGAAACCGGCGAGGATCACGAGGCCGTCCCGCTCCACCAGCCCGAGGCCGAAGATGCACACGGCAAAGCCGGGCGGCAGATTGCCGAGGAAGGGAATGGGCAGAAGCAGGATGAAGCCCAGCAGCACCACCGTCGCCCCCACCACACGGCGGGCGGTGGGGCCGGCAAACTGCTCATAGCGCGGCCGGGAGAGCTTCTCGAAACGCTCGATCCAGGGCCGGGAGCGGGTGACGATGCTCTCCAGCATGGCCCGCGAAAAGGTGCGCCGGGCGATGCGCTCCGGCAGCCACAATTCCTGCCGGCCCATGGCCATCTGCAGGCCGATGAGGCCGAGGATGGTGCCGCAGATCACCGGAATGCCGGGCGGCATGGGGATGCAGTTGGGAATGCCGAAGATGAGAAAGAGAATGCCGAAGGCGCGATTGCGCAAGGCGTTCACGAGGTCGCCAATGGCCACCTTGTCCTCTTCCTGGGCGGCAAGGACGGCGGCAAGCAGTTCGGACGTTCGGGGCGTGCGGTGATCCAACGGGACCTCGTTTCCATGGGTCACCTTAACTCTTAGCATCGTGAAAACGGCGGTGTCAGGGCGTCGAAGCCGCACGCCCCGCCCGCGTCCACACAACGATGACGCCCCCGCGCGCCCTCAGGCCGCTGGCGAGGGGCGGCGGGCAAGCAGCGGCGTGTCACGCTCGGCATGGAGGATACGGTTGACGTCGAGCGCCGCCAGCGCTCCCGCTTCGGGCACAAGGCCCTGCGCCCGCAGCGCCAGATAGCGCCCGCAGCACACCCGCAGGAAGGACGTGAAATTGTCGATGTCCCGGCCGGCCTCGGCCTTCTCGTCATAGAGCCGCGCCAGCAGCCGGTTCACGGAGAGGCCGTCGCGGGCGGCGATGTCCTCGATCACGTTCCAGAAGAAGGCTTCCAGCCGCACGCTGGTGCTGAAGCCGTTGAGGCGCAGCGCCCGGGTCTCCTGGACCCAAAGGGCGGCATCGGCCTCACTGAACAAACGGCACATGGGATGATCCTCCCGCTCACCTGCACCCTGATACTGAAGATCACGGCGCGGTGTTTGAGCGTACCACGCCGCATCGGTCATCGATCAAGGCCGGCGGCAAGGTCGACGGTATGAGATCAACCGGGCGGCCGGCATACGCGCAACCCCCGCGCTGCGCGTATGCCGTTTCGCCGCCCTGCGCCATCCATAACCCGATGGGCGGCTCAAAGCGAGATGGATGTTCCCAATAGGGTAAGGAACTGCGCAATAAAGGCCGGATGGGCCGGCCATGCGGGCGCACTCACCAGGTTGCCCTCGGTGACGGCTGTATCGACGGGAATGTCGGCATAGGTGCCGCCGCCAAGCTCCACTTCCGGGCGGCAGGCGGGATAGGCCGAGCAGGTGCGGCCCTTGAGGACGCCTGCGGCAGCCAGCATCTGCGCGCCGTGGCAGATGGCGGCCACCGGCTTGCCCGCGTCGAAGAAGTGGCGGACCGCGGCGATCACCTCGGGATAGAGCCGCAGATATTCCGGCGCGCGACCGCCGGGGACCAGCAGGGCGTCGTAGCTGGCAACATCCACCTCGGCGAAGGTGGCGTTGAGGGCAAAGAGGTGGCCCGGCTTCTCCGTGTAGGTTTGATGGCCCTCGAAATCATGAATTGCGGTGGCGATCTTGTCGCCCGCCTTCTTGCCGGGGCAGACGCCATGCACCGTATGCCCCACCGCCAGCAGCGCCTGGTAGGGCACCATGATCTCGTAATCCTCGCCGAAATCGCCGACGATCATCAAAATGCGCTTGCCCGCCATTGCCTTCTCCCCTGCTGCGCCGGCGCATGAACGCGGCCGGCGTCGTGGGGGCAAGGTTAGGACGCGCATCGCCCGCCGGGTGTTATCCGGTTGCGACAGCCGCCGGCGCCGGGCTGGTCAGTTCAGGAGGAACATCCCGTCCACGGTCCGCAGCTCCGCCGGCTTGATGAGCCCGCTATGGGCCACCCGCACCGAATGAAGCCGGCCCTCGATCTCCCGCTGCCAGAACTCAAGAAACCTGTTGAGTTCCGGAAAACGCGGGCAGAGGTCGTATTCCTGCCAGAGATAGGTCTGAAGAAGCGCGGGATGGTCGGGCATCCGGTACAGGATCTCGGCCGTGGCGAGACCGTAGCCCTCCATCTGCAGGACGAAATCACGCGACACCTTGGACGGATGGGACACCATGGGGCACACCTCCATATCCCTGTCCCGGAACGTCTCGCCGCCAGTGTGGAGGCCGTCGGGACCAGACAACTGCATTGTCGGCTCCAAAGTTTCGGACGGCCAAGGCTAAAGATTGGTTTCTGTCTGCAAAAACAATGTTCTAGCAGCCTCGGGCCAGGACTGCTGACAGCCCCATTGCTGAAGGGGTGGGCGCACAGAAATCAGGCGAGGTGCTCCCCCATCCTTGATTTCATTTGGATTTCGGCCCTGCTAGCACTCCACATCCGCGAGTGCTAAATTTTTTCCGCACCCCCTTGCGGGACGAAAACCGCGGTCTTAGATCGCGGTCGGGCCGGGTGCTCTTAGGCCCGGCGCCTTGAATTGAAGCATCGAACCGGAGGTTTCCCGATGGGTTTCCGTCCTCTGCACGACCGCGTGGTTGTGAAGCGCATCGAAGCCGAGCAGAAGACTGCCGGCGGCATCATCATTCCCGACAGCGCCAAGGAAAAGCCCCAGCAGGGCGAAGTCGTCTCCGTGGGCCCGGGTGCCCGCAACGAGAAGGGCGAGCTCGTCGCCCTCGACGTGAAGGCCGGCGACCTGGTGCTGTTCGGCAAGTGGTCGGGCACCGAGGTGAAGATCGACGGCCAGGATCTCCTGATCATGAAGGAGAGCGACATCCTCGGCGTGCTCGAGACTTCGGCCAACGCCCAGAAGGCCGCCTGAGTCAGCCCGGCTGACCGCGGTTTTCATCCACACCCCCTCTTCCGTCCCAATCTGAAGGAGCAGGCCACATGGCTGCCAAGGACGTAAAATTCTCCGTTGATGCGCGCGACAAGGTTCTGCGCGGCGTCGACATCCTCGCGAATGCCGTGAAGGTCACCCTCGGTCCCAAGGGCCGCAACGTGGTGATCGAGAAGAGCTTCGGCGCCCCCCGCATCACCAAGGACGGTGTGTCGGTGGCCAAGGAAATCGAGCTTGAGGACAAGTTCGAGAACCTCGGTGCCCAGCTGGTGCGCGAAGTCGCCTCCAAGACCAATGATCTGGCCGGCGATGGCACCACCACCGCTACCGTGCTGGCCCAGGCCATCGTCCGCGAGGGCGCCAAGGCGGTTGCCGCCGGCATGAACCCCATGGACCTGAAGCGCGGCATCGACCTCGCCGTGGACGCCATCGTCAAGGATCTGGCCTCCAACTCGCGCAAGGTGACCTCCAACGACGAGATCGCCCAGGTCGGCACCATCTCCGCCAACGGCGACGCCGAGGTCGGTAAGTTTCTCGCCGAGGCCATGAAGAAGGTCGGCAACGAGGGTGTCATCACCGTCGAGGAAGCCAAGACCGCCGAGACCGAGCTCGACGTGGTCGAGGGCATGCAGTTCGACCGCGGCTACCTCTCGCCCTACTTCGTGACCAACGCCGACAAGATGCGCGTTGAGTTCGAGGAGCCCTACATCCTCATCAACGAGAAGAAGCTCTCCGGCCTCCAGGAACTGCTGCCCGTGCTCGAGGCGGTGGTGCAGTCGGCCCGTCCGCTGCTGATCATCGCCGAGGACGTGGAAGGCGAGGCGCTGGCCACCCTCGTGGTGAACAAGCTGCGCGGCGGCCTGAAGGTCGCGGCCGTGAAGGCCCCCGGCTTCGGCGATCGCCGCAAGGCCATGCTGCAGGACATCGCGATCCTGACCGGCGGCACCGTGATCTCCGACGATCTCGGCATCAAGCTCGACAGCGTGAACCTCTCCATGCTCGGCCGCGCCAAGAAGGTGGTGATCGAGAAGGAGAATACCACCATCGTCGACGGCTCCGGCGAGAAGGCCGAGATCGAGGCCCGCATCGCCCAGATCCGCGCCCAGATCGAGACCACCACCTCCGACTACGACCGTGAGAAGGCGCAGGAGCGTCTTGCCAAGCTCGCCGGCGGCGTCGCCGTGGTGCGCGTGGGCGGCTCCACGGAAGTGGAAGTCAAGGAGAAGAAGGATCGCGTGGACGACGCCCTGCACGCCACCCGCGCTGCGGTGGAAGAAGGCATCGTCCCCGGCGGCGGCGTGGCCCTGCTGCGCTCCATCAAGGCGCTCGAAGGCCTGAAGGTCGACAATGCCGACCAGAAGACCGGCATCGAGATCGTCCGCCGCGCCATCCAGGCTCCGGCTCGCCAGATCGTCCTCAACGCGGGCGACGACGGCTCCGTGGTGGTGGGCAAGATCCTGGAGTCCTCGGACTACAGCTTCGGCTACAACGCCCAGACCGGTGAATATGTGGACATGGTGAAGGCCGGCATCATCGACCCCACCAAGGTCGTGCGTACCGCCCTGCAGGATGCGGCCTCCGTGTCCGGCCTGCTTATCACCACCGAGGCGCTCATCGCCGAGCTGCCGAAGAAGAACGCCCCCGCGGCCCCGGCCATGCCGGGCGGCGGCATGGACTTCTGAGGTAGAGCAGGCGTCTGACGCCGCCCGGCGAGTCCTTGCGTAACGCAAACCGGCAACAGCCGGTTTGCTCGGGCGGCGGCATGGACTTCTGAGGTAAAAAGAGCCTCTGACGCCGCCCGGCGAGTCTTTGCGTAACGCAAACTGGCAACAGCCGGTTTGCTCGGGTGGCGACAGAAGATTGAAATGGAACGGCCGGGCCTTGCGCCCGGCCGTTTCGTTTTGCGCGACCGGCGTCGCCCCGCCGTATGCCGGCGCCATCTTCTCCCTTCAACTCCCGCTGATCCCTCCCCTGACACCATGGCGGGTGTCCCTCGGGCACGCTATGGTCGAGCAGGGAGAGCAGACCAAATGCCCCTCAAGGTCGCGCGCCCGGCCGGGATGGCTTGTCCGTCCGGCCATCGGGAAGTGTTGAGCACGAAAGGATCAGTCATGAAGACGACCATTGTCGCGGCAGCCCTCGTACTGGCGCTGGGCGCAACCGCCGTGTCAGCGCAGGGCGTGGTCAAGGGCGCCGAGCAGGGTGCCAACAAGGGTGCCGAAGTGGGTGACAAGGCGGCCGGCCCGGTCGGCACCGCCGTGGGCGGCACGGTGGGTGGCGTCGGTGGCGCCGTCACGGGCGGCGTGGCCGGCGGCGTCAAGGGCACCGGCGAAGGCGCCAAGGAAGGTGCCCGCGCTGGCGAGAAGGCGGCCGGCCCCGTGGGTGCTGTGGTCGGCGGCACCGTCGGTGCCGTGGGCGGCGCCGTCGGTGGCGTGCTCGGCGTCAAGTAGCCGAACGCCCCGCGACCCATCTGAAACGACAGAACAAAAAGACCCGCCGCGGCACCGCCCTGGCGGGTCTTTTCATGTCCGGGCTCCCATCGCAGGCACTCGGTCACCGTCATGGCCGGGCTCGACCCGGCCATCCACGCGGTGCGGCTGGGGACGACTTTCACACGCTACCCCAAGCGGTTCGGCGTGGATGCCCCAGACGAGCCCGGGCAGGACGGGTGTGGTCGCAGCCGTACCCTTTTGATTGTCCGGATTGGTTCTCAGAGCGCCTTCTTGCTGGCCAGCGCGGCGAGCTTCTTCAGCACCACCAGCGTGCCCTTCAACCGGGCCTCGGCGGTGGGCCAGTCGCGCAGGAACACCACCTTGAAGTCGGGCCGCACCTTGGCCTGGTTACCCTCCTGCCCGATGAGCTTCACCAGGCCCGAGGGGTCGGCGAACTCATTGTCACGGAAGCCCAGGACCACGCCCTTGGGGCCGGCATCCACCTTCTCCACATTGGCCTTGCGGGCCAGCGCCTTGATCTGGGTGAGCTTCAGAAGCTGGCCCACCTCCTCCGGCGTGGGGCCGAAGCGGTCCACCAGTTCCGCCCCGAAGGCGTCGATCTCGCCGTCGTCCTGGATGTCCGCGAGGCGGCGGTAGAGGGCGAGGCGCACGTGGAGGTCGGCCACATAGTCCTCGGGAATCAGCACCGGCATGCCGATGGTGATGTTGGGCGACCACTTGTCGTCCACATAGTCGGTGATGCCGGCCTTGAGGTGGGCGATCGCCTCCTGGAGCATCTCCTGGTACAGCTCGTAACCCACTTCCTTGATGTGGCCGGACTGCTCGTCGCCCAGCAGATTGCCGGCGCCGCGGATGTCGAGGTCGTGGCTCGCCAGCTGGAAGCCGGCGCCCAGCGTCTCCAGCGATTGCAGCACCTTGAGGCGGCGTTCCGCCTGCACCGTCATGGGCTTGGTCGCCGGCACGGTGAAGATGGCATAGGCCCGCGCCTTGGCCCGGCCCACGCGGCCGCGCAACTGGTAGAGCTGGGCGAGGCCGAACATGTCGGCCCGGTGCACGATCAGCGTATTGGCATTGGGCACGTCGAGGCCCGATTCCACGATGGTGGTGGAGAGCAGCACGTCGTACTGGCCGTCGTAGAAGGCGGTCATGATGTCTTCGAGCGCGCCGGCGGCGAGTTGGCCGTGGGCCACCGCCACCTTCACCTCGGGCACGGACGCGGCCAGGAACTCGCGCACCTCCGCAAGATCCTCGATGCGCGGCACCACATAGAAGCTCTGGCCGCCGCGATAGCGCTCGCGCAGCAGCGCCTCGCGCACCACCAGCGGATCGAACGGCGTGATGAAGGTGCGCACCGCGAGGCGGTCCACCGGAGGCGTGGCGATGATGGAGAGTTCGCGCACACCCGTCATGGCCAGCTGCAGGGTGCGGGGGATGGGGGTAGCGGTGAGGGTCAGCACATGCACCTCGGCGCGCAGCTGCTTCAGCCGCTCCTTGTGGGAGACGCCGAAATGCTGCTCCTCGTCCACGATGACGAGGCCGAGGTCCTTGAAGCTGATGGCCTTGCCGAGCAAGGCGTGGGTGCCCACCACGATGTCCACCGTGCCGTCGGCGATGCCCTTCTTCACGGCGGTGAGGTCCTTGCCCGTCACCATGCGCGAGGCCTGGGCCACGTTCACCGGCAGGCCCTTGAAGCGCTCGGAGAAGGTCTTGAAATGCTGGCGGGCGAGCAGCGTGGTGGGCACCACCACCGCCACCTGCTTGCCGGAGAGCGCCACCGCGAAGGCGGCGCGCAGGGCCACCTCGGTCTTGCCGAAGCCCACGTCGCCGCAGATCAGCCGGTCCATGGGATGGCCGGAGGCGAGGTCGTCCAGCACCGCGTCGATGGCGGCGTCCTGGTCGTCGGTCTCCTCATAGGGGAAGCGGGCGCGGAACTCGTCGTAGAGGCCCATGGCCGGCACCAGCTTGGGCGCCTCGCCAAGCTGGCGCTGTGCGGCGATCTTGATGAGTTCGGACGCCATCTCGCGGATGCGCTTCTTCATCCGCGCCTTGCGTGCCTGCCACGCGCCGCCGCCCAGCTTGTCCAGCTGTGCCTCGGTGTCCTCCGAGCCGTAGCGGCTCAGGAGTTCGAGATTTTCCACCGGCAGGAACAGCTTGTCCCCGCCGGCGTAGTGGATCTCCAGGCAGTCGTGCGGGGCGCCCATGGCCTCCACGGTCTTCAGGCCGATGAAGCGGCCGATGCCGTGGTCCACATGCACCACGAGGTCGCCGGCGGTGAGCGCGGTCAGCTCCGTGAGCACGTCCTGCGGGCGGCGGGCCTTGCGCTTGGGGCGCACCAGCCGGTCGCCGAGGATGTCCTGCTCGCCGATGACGGCGAAGTCCGGCGTCTCGAACCCCGCCTCCAGCCCGAACACGGCCAGTGCCGCCTGGGTCTTGGGCAAGGCGGCGAGGCTGTCGAAGCGGGAGATGGCGGCGAGACCCTTCAGCCCGTGGTCGGCCAGCACCGTGCCCAGCCGCTCCCGCGAGCCCTCGGACCAGCCGGCGAGGATCACCTTCCTGGACTTCTGCAGCTCGCGAACATGGGCGATGGCGGCATCGAAGACATTGGCCTCCGGCTCCGCCCGCTCGGCGGCGAAGGAGCGGCCCTGCACGCCGCCGAGATCGATGACGCGGTTATCGCCCCCCTCCGGCGCGGCGAAGGGGCTGAGCCGGGCGAGGCTGTGGCGGGCCAGCCGCTTGTTCCATTCCGGGCCGGAGAGATAGAGCCGGTCCGCCGGCAGGGGATTGTAGATGGTGCCGCCGCCCAGCTCCTGCCCGCCCTTTCGGGCGTCATAATAATCGGCGATCTGGGCGATGCGCTCGCCACCGGCCTCTTCCGCCAGCGGGTCGAGCAGCAGCGTGCCGCCTTCCAGGTAGTCGAACAGCGTGTCCATGCGCTCGTGGAACAGGGGCAGCCAATGTTCCATGCCGGCGTGGCGGCGGCCTTCGCTCACCGCCTCATAGAGGGTGTCGCCCTTCCGAGCGGCGCCGAACTCGGCCACATAGGCCATGCGGAAGCGGCGCATGGTTTCGGTGGTCAGCTGGAACTCGGCCATGGGCACCAGATCCAGCGAGCGGACCTGACCGGTGGTGCGCTGGGTCTCGGGATCGAAGGCGCGGATGGTCTCCAGCGTGTCGCCGAAGAAATCGAGGCGGATGGGCGCGTCGAGCCCCGGCGGGAACAGGTCGATGAGGCCGCCGCGTACCGCATATTCGCCGGTGTCGCGCACGGTGGAGGTGCGCAGGAAGCCGTTCTGCTCGGCCCATTGGGTCACGCCCTCAAGGTCGATGGTATTGCCCGGCGCGGCCACCAGCGACTGCGCCGCCACCAGCCCCTTGGCCGGCACCCGCTGCACCGTGGCGTTCACGGTGGTGAGCAGCACGCTGGCATTGCCGCCCTTGATGCGGGCGAGCTTCGCCAGCGTCGCCATGCGCCTGGCCACGATGGAGGCGTTGGGCGAGGCGCGGTCGTAGGGCAGGCAATCCCACGAGGGGAAGCTCAGCACCTCCAGCTCCGGCGCGAAGAAGGCAAGGCCCCGCTCCACGGCCGCCATACGCTGGCCGTCCCGGCAAATGACGGTGAGGCTCGGCCATGGTGCGTTCTTGCGCCCAGCCAGGGAGCGGGCGAGGTCCGCCACCACCATGCCCTCCATGCCGTCCGCGACGCGGGAGAGGATGAGCGGCCGGCCTTCGGCCAGCGCATCGGCAAGGAGCTGGGGACGCTTCACGAGGGGGACTCCGGGATCAAAAGCAGGCGGCAGCGCGGTCAGGCCGGCAGGCCGCGTCCGGACAGGTGGAAGTCGCGGATCTTGCGGAACAGGGGGGTGTCGAATTCCGCCGGCGTGGGCTCGCTGGCGCTGATCCAGGAGAAGACCTTCTGGTCATCGGGCTCCAGCAGCGCCTCGAAGGCGTCCAGCTCGGCGTCGGAGAGGGTCTCGATCTCCACATTGGCGAAGCCGCCCAGGATGAGGTCCATCTCGCGCATGCCGCGATGCCAGGCGCGGAACAGGATGCGGCGGCGGCGCTCGTCCAGACCGTCGCTGGACCTCGTTAAGCCGGACATGATCTCGATGCCTCCAAAGCACGGCGTCGGCCGGGCCAGAAGGCCCGTCCGTGCCCGGCATATAGGGGCATGGGGCGCGGTTTGGCCAGTGGGGCGCGCTGGCGCGGGGGGCGCCCCTTGACCCCGGCCGCAAGACAGGGTCCCAAGGGCGGGCGGCGGGTTCGGCCCGGCGCGCCCCGCCACGGCCAGCCGGAACGCCATGCAGCTCGATCGGATCGCACAAGACCTCGTCGCCGCCCTGCGCTTCTATTCGCGGCTGCCCCTCCCCGCCGGACGCGACGACCCCGACGCCTTCGCCGTGCCCAGCCTCAACCGCATCGCCTATGCCATTCCCCTGGCCGGCGCGGTCATCGGGCTCATCGGCGCCGTGGTGCTGGTGGGGGCCCTAGCGCTGAAGCTGCCGGCGTTCCTGGCGTCGGTACTGGCGGTGACCGCACTGGTGCTCACCACCGGCGCATTCCACGAGGATGGGCTGGCCGACACGGCGGATGGCCTCGGCGGCGGGCGGGACAAGGCCCAGCGCCTCGCCATCATGCGCGACAGCCGCATCGGTACCTATGGCGGCTGCGCCCTCATCCTGGCCCTGCTGCTGCGGGTGGCAGCGCTTGAGGCCCTCGTCGCCTCGGCCGGGATGTTCCGCGCCGCGCTGGCGCTGGTGGTGGCGGAGGCGGCCTCGCGGGCGGCAGGGGTGCTGCTGCTCCTCGCCCTGCCCCCGGCCCGCGCCGATGGCGCCGGTGCCTCGTTCGGACGCCCCTCGGAATCTGCGGGACTTGCCTGCGCTCTCGTCGCCGCGCTGCTGGTGGTGGTCATCCTGGTGCCGGGCTTCGGCATAAGCACCGCCTTTGCCGGCCTCATCGCCCCGCTGGTGGCCCTGTTTGCCATGATGCGGCTGTCGGGCCGGCTGATCGGCGGGCAGACCGGGGACGTGGCCGGCGCCACCCAGCAGGTGGCGGTGATTGTCTTCCTCCTCGGCGTGCTTATCTTTCCCGGCAGGTGAGACGGGGCACGAGTCGCCACCGGCTTGCGTTGATCGAACCGAACGAGCGCCGCGCCCTTGACGTCGAGACCAACCGGACAGATGCCCGAAACGGACGCCATCGCGACACCGTGCGTGAAGCTGTGCAGCATCGAACCCCTGAGCGGGCTCTGCCTCGGCTGCGGCCGTTCCATGCGCGAAATCGGCGGCTGGATGTCCTATTCGCCTGACACCCGTGCTGCCATCATGGCGACCCTGCCCCAGCGCCTCGCCCGATTGCGGGCGGAGGCGCGCGATTGTGTTCCGGACTGAAGTCATGCGCAGCGACCGGCTCCTGTGGATCCTGCTGCTCGGCCTGCTCGGCGGGGTGGTGGTGCTTGCCGTCCATCACGAGCAGGGCCAGGTGGCGGGCATCGACCTCAACCAGTTCAGCGCGCTGGTGAGCCAGCTTGCCATCGCCGTCTTCATCGGCGCGGGGCTGTGGTCGGTGGTGCGCGGCCGCATCGGCGAATCCCTCATGGCCGCGGCCTTCTGGCTGGTGCTCGCCGCCCTGCTGGCCCTCGGCTACACCTATCGCGAGCCGTTGAAGCAGGTGGGCCAGCGCGTGCTGGCGGAAGTGGCACCGGGCTATGCGGTGAACGTCGCCCAGTCGGGCAGCAACGCGGTGGAGGTGACACGCGCGAGCGGCGGTGACTTCGGCGTGCGCGCCGCCATCAACGGCACCAGCGTGAACATGCTGGTGGATACCGGCGCCTCCTCCGTAGTGCTGACCCACGAGGCGGCGAAGGCCGCCGGCCTGCCGGTGGATTTCCTGAAATACGACGTGCCGGTGGACACCGCCGGCGGACGCATCAAGGCGGCCGGCGTGGTGCTCGACAACATCATCATCGGTGGCATCGTGGAGCGCCACGTGCCGGCCCTGGTCTCCCCGCCCGGCATGCTGCGCACCAGCCTGCTCGGCATGAGCTTCCTGTCCCGGCTCCAGGCCTTCGAGTTCCGCGGCGACCGCCTGCTCATGCGCGGCGGCGACCGGTAAGGCGTCCTTCCGTTTTACGTCCGTACCGCCTTGGCTTACCGTCGCGGGCAACATCCCCGCGCGAGTCGTTGCCATGCGTATTCCGAGCGTCACGGACCGGCAGAAGGAACATGCCGTCCTGCTGGCGGTCCTGCTCGATCTCGGCCTGTTCCTGCCCTATGCGGTGACGACGGCCTACACCGGCTCCCTCGCCATGCTGGCGGAAATCCTGCGCGGTGGCTTGCTGCTGCTGGTGGAAGGCACTGCCTATATGGCCCTGCGCGCGGTGCATCGCGGCCAGGTGCATTTTTATGATTTCGGCGTCGGCAAGCTGGAGCGGATGTTCTCCATCGTCATCGGCGCGCTGCTGGTGATGGCGGCGGTGTTCGTGGTGGCGAAGGTGCTGCAGTCCACGGAGCCGCAGCCACTGGCTCCGTTCTGGGCGGCGGCCGCCATGGTGCTGGTGCTGGCCAACCTTGCGGCCAACCTCATTCCGCTGATCCCGCTGTGGCGCGCCACCCGCGCGGGCACCTCCATCATCGTCCTGTCCCAGTTCCGGGCGCGCATGGCCAAGGCGGCGGCCTCCGTCACCGTGGTGACTTGCGTCCTCATTGATGTGCTGATGCCTGATACGAGGCTGGCCGAGATGGCGGATGATTTCGGCGGCCTCGTGGGCGCGGCCTTCATGCTGGTGGTGGGCGGGCGGATGATCTCCGAATCCCTGCCCGACCTGCTGGACCGGGCCCTCGCCGAGCCGGTGCAGATGAAGGTGAACAGCGCGCTCGCCGCCTTCTTCGACCAGTATGAGCAGTTGACCGCCGTGCGCACGCGCCAGTCCGGCGCGGTGGCCCATGTGGAGATCACCCTGGGCTTCGCGCCGAGCCGGACCATCGCCGACGTGAGCACGGTCACCACCGGCCTGCGCTCCGCCTTGGAAGCGGCCATCCCGGAGGCCGACGTGGTGGTGATCGCCGAGGCATCGTCCCTGCCCCGCCGCGACGACTTCTCACCTGCCTGCTAGAGCGCTTTTTCGAGCGAATCAGCATTCGCTTCGCGCAAAAACGTCCTATTGGCCCTTGGCCGAGGTCGGTGCCGTACCGCCCTTCATCTTCGCAGCCGCCATGGCCATGGCGGTGTCCGTCTCCTTCATGAACTGCGCCTCGTCCACCAGCATGCCGTTCAGCACCGTGCTCCAATGGCGCGTGATGGCGGCCATGGCGACGGCCTCGCGGATTTCCGCCTCGCTCGCCCCGTGAAGGCGGGCCGCTGCAGTGTGGAAATAGACGCAATAGTGACACGGCACCTGCGCCGCGACCGCGAGCCCGATCAGCTCCTTCTCCTTGCCGGAAAGCTGGGTCTGCGGGTTGAGCTGCACCGCCTTGAACTCGGCCCAGGCTCCGGCGATGCCCGCATCGGGGAAGGCCTTGAAGAAGCTCGGCACGAGGCCGAGAGTCTGCTCGATGTCGCGATAGGTCTCCTCGGCGCTCACCGAGCGGGTCATGCCCTGCGATGGGGACTGGGCTTGCGCCGGGCCGGGCCAGACGGGCAGGCAGGCGATGGCCACCGCGATGCCGAGGCTCGCGGCGCCGAACGCGTGGCGTTGGGTGGTGTGGGACATGGCGGAAACTCCCCTTTCAGGGATGCGGCCCTCCAGCCGTTCTCCGATCTCGCGTCAACGCCGCAGCCCCGCCCCAGTTCCATCACGGCTCGAAGATCCCCGCGCCGAGAGGGTGTCCCGGGGACTCGGAGTGCTTTGCGTTCGCACCGGCTCACAGAAAGCACTCGAAATTCGATGGACGTATTTTCCTCACGCGAACCGGGATCCACTTCTCCCTAAAGCATCTCCAGCCCCACCTTGCGGCGTGGCGCGGGGAAGGCACGGTCGATGGCAGCGAGGTCGTCCGCATCAAGCACGAGGTCGCGGGCCGCTGCGTTCATCTGCACATGGGCGATACGGCTCGCCTTGGGTATGGCGATCACGTCGCCGGCCCGCATCACCCAGGCCAGTGCCACCTGGAACGGATCCACGCCGTGTTTCTTCGCCACCGCGCCCAGCGCCCCGCCGCGCGGCAGGCGAGCCTGCTCGATGGGGCTGTAGGCCATAGCCGGAATGCCGGTTTCGGCGAGGAAGGGCAGCAGGTCGAATTCCGGCCCCCTGCGGCTGGGATTGTAGAGCACCTGGTTGGCGGCGCAGGCCCGCCCGCCCGGGGCCGCCAGCAGTTCCTCCATGTCGTCGGTGTCGAGATTGCTGACGCCCCACAGGCGGATCTTGCCGGCCGCTTGCAGCGCTTCGAATCCAGCGATGGTCTCCTTGAGCGGATGGCTGCCGCGCCAGTGCAGGAGATACAGGTCGATCACATCGGTCTTCAGCCGCTTGAGGCTACGCTCGCAGGCGGCCTGGACCCCGGCCCGGCTGGCATTGTGGGGATAGACCTTGCTGACCAGGAACACCTCATTCCGCCGGCCGGATATAGCCTCGCCCACCACCTCTTCCGCGCCGCCGTCCGCATACATCTCGGCGGTGTCGATGAGGGTGAGGCCGAGGTCCAGCCCCGCGCGAAGGGCGGCCACCTCCCCTGCCCGCGCCGATGCGCTCTCGCCCATGTACCAGGTGCCCTGGCCGAGGGCCGGCACGGTTTCGCCATTGGGGAGCGTGACGATCTTTGGCATACGGTATTCCAGAATTGAAGATCGCGGCGACCATAAGACCTGCGCACGGTCGGTGGAAGAGCATAACCCGTTGTGTCCACTCGGCCGTGGCCTTGATTTTAAGGGTGTTCACCATGGGACACGCCGCCAAAGGCGCCGCCATGGCCCATGCTTGCCTTGCGCTTCTCATCCCTTACAAGGGGTGATGGGCCTTGAAGAATGGCGGGGCTGCATGATCGAGGGTGGTCGCATTGGACGGCACTAAAGGGTCAAGGCGACAGGCATCGGCATGGGCGCGCCTGCTGGCGCCGCTGATGATCCTGGCGCTCGCCGGCTGCGCGCGTCCCGAGGGCCTGCTCGTTCCTGTTGCGATCGACACCCCGCCCGCGGGCAAGGTCGACATGCTGGTGGCCACCACCCGCGCGCCGAGCGATGCGGAGGGCGTGCTCTTCACCGGCGAGCGGGGCGATGGCCTCGCCTTCACCAACATCGTGGTGTCCATCCCGCCCAACCGCGAGGTCGGCTCGATCCAGTGGCCGAGCCGGGTGCCGGCGGACCCGGCGCGGGAATTCGCGGTGACGCGGGTCGATCCCATCCCCAATAACAAGGTTGCGTCCTGGTACAGGCAGCAGCCGCGCGCCAAGCACCGGGTGCTGATCTTCGTCCACGGCTTCAACACCCGCTTTGATGCGTCAGTGTTCCGCTTTGCCCAGTTCATCCACGATACCAGCGCCGATTACATGCCGGTGCTGTTCACCTGGCCGTCCCGCGGCCGCATCACGGATTATCTCTACGACCGGGAAAGCGCCAATTTCTCGCGCTCGGACCTTGCCTATGTGCTCTCGTCCGCGGTCAAGAGCCCGCAGGTGGACGAGGTGGTGGTGCTGGCCCATTCCATGGGTGCCTGGCTCGCCATGGAATCCCTGCGCCAGCTCGCCCTGCGCGAAGGGCGGGTGCCGGCCAAGATCACCAATGTGGTGCTGGCCTCCCCCGACCTCGACATCGACGTGTTCGAGCGGCAGGTGCAGGAGCTGGGGCCGAAGCGGCCGCACCTCACCCTCTTCGTCTCCCGCAACGACCAGGCGCTTGGGGTGTCGCGACTGCTTTCGGGACAGGTGACGCGCGTGGGCGCGGTGGACCTGACCAACCCCGCCTATAGCGCCCGCCTCGAGCAGGCGACGGGCATCGTGGTGCTGGATCTCACCGCCTTGCAGGGGGGCGACGCGCTCAACCACAGCAAGTTCGCCACCCAGCCCGACATGGTGCGCCTGCTCGGCGACCGGCTGATGGCCGGCCAGAGCATCTCCGACGACGTCACGCCTGGTTCAACCGCCGTCCAGGCCGTGGGCGGGGCGGTGGGCACGGTGGTCGCCGCCCCCTTCCAGCTGCCGATCCAGGTGTTCGCGGCCGGGCGCAATTGACGCCCGGCCGGTCACCACCACCCTACGGGATCGGCGCGACCACGTTGTCGTAGAACAGGTTCACGTCGGTATTCTCCTGCTGCGAGGTCATGCGCAGGGGCAGACCCTTGTCGCCGATCCAGACCCGCTGCGGGCCGAGGGGATCTGCGCCCTCCAGCGGCGGCGGCGTATATTGATAGATGGTCGCCGCCTGCCCGCGCACGGTCTCGGTTCCGACCTGGCTGCACGCCTTCAGCGCGGCGGCGCTGGGCATAGTCTGTTTCTGCATGGCGGCGCGCATGCCCGGCTCCACCGACATCTTCTGCCAGCTCGGGCCGTGCTTCATGTAGATGGCGTCGCCGACGGCGATGAGCTCCATGGGCGGGACGCCGGCGAACGTCATCGTCTGCCGATAGGCCGGGGCCTTGGAGAGGGCCTCATAGGCATTGTAGATGGTCTGGCAATCGTCCGCCCGGGCGCCCTGGACCTGGGCGAGGATGGCGACCGCGGCAAGAACCGGCGTAAATCGAGCCGGGGCGAAGATCGTGGCGAGCGCGCGCATGGAAGGTTCCGCGTGATGGCATCTTGAGTGTGCCGACGGCTTCCATACCAAGCCACAGCACCCCGCGCGACCACGCCGCGTGATCCATCGGCAGGACCCGTCAGAACGACCCTTTTGGCGTGGCCCGCGCCGACGCGCTGGGTTCTCGCCCACTACCGGAGCGCAACACTGCGGCCGCGCTCCGGTTCGTGTGTGAGAGGCGTGTCAGGCCGCGGCGCTCTGCGCCTTCAGCTCCAGCCGGCGCTGGTGGAGCAGCGGCTCGGTGTAGCCGCTCGGCTGCTCGCGGCCCTTGAAGACGAGGTCGCAGGCGGCCTGGAAGGCGATGGAGGTGAAGTCCGGCGCCATGGGCCGGTAGAGCGGATCGCCGGCATTCTGCCGGTCCACCACCGCCGCCATGCGCTTCAGTGTCTCCAGCACCTGCGCCTCGCTGCACACGCCGTGGCGCAGCCAGTTAGCCATGTGCTGGGCGGAGATGCGCAGGGTGGCGCGATCCTCCATCAGGCCCACGTCGTGGATGTCCGGCACCTTGGAGCAGCCGACGCCCTGGTCGACCCAGCGCACCACATAGCCGAGGATGCCCTGGGCATTGTTGTCCAGCTCGTGCTGGATGTCCTCGGGCGTCCAGTTCGGCCGCACCGCCACCGGGATGGTCAGGAGATCGTCCAGCTTGGCCTTCGGGCGGCTGCGCAGCGCGGCCTGCACCTGATGCACGTCCACCTTGTGATAGTGGGTGGCGTGCAGGGTGGCGGCAGTGGGCGACGGCACCCAGGCGGTGTTGGCGCCGGCCTTGGGGTGGGCGATCTTCTGCTCAAGCATGGCGGCCATCAGGTCCGGCATGGCCCACATGCCCTTGCCGATCTGGGCATGGCCGGCAAGGCCGCACTCCAGGCCGATGTCCACGTTGCGGGCCTCGTAGGCGCTGATCCAGGCAGCCTGCTTCATGTCGCCCTTGCGGACCATGGGGCCGGCTTCCATGGAAGTGTGGATCTCGTCGCCGGTGCGGTCGAGGAAGCCGGTGTTGATGAAGGCAACCCGGCTGGATGCGGCGCGGATGCTCTCCTTCAGGTTCACCGTGGTGCGGCGCTCCTCGTCCATGATGCCCATCTTGATGGTGTCGCTGGGCAGGCCCAGCAGATCCTCGACGCGGTCGAAGATCTCCACCGCGAACGCCACCTCTTCCGGCCCGTGCATCTTGGGCTTGACCACATACATGGAGCCGGCGCGGCTGTTGGCGCGGCGTCCGTTGGGGCCGATGTCGCGCAGGGCGATGAGCGCGGTGACGGCGGCATCCATGATGCCCTCGGGGATTTCCGAGCCGTCCTTCAGCAGGATGGCCGGATTGGTCATGAGGTGGCCCACGTTGCGCACCAGCATGAGCGAGCGGCCCGGCAGCACCAGGGTGCAGCCGTCCGGCGCGGTATATTCCCGGTCGGGATTCAGGCTGCGGGTGAAGATGCGCCCGCCCTTGGCGATCTCCTCCTTGAGGTCGCCGCTCATCAGGCCGAGCCAGTTGCGGTAGACCGCGACCTTGTCCTCCGCATCCACGGCGGCGACGGAATCCTCGCAGTCCTGGATGGTGGTGAGGGCGGCTTCCAGCACCAGGTCGGAGATGCCGGCGGTATCGTCCTTGCCGATGACGCTGGCGCGGTCCACCACGATCTCCACATGGAGGCCGTTCTTCTTCAGCAGCACGGCGGACGGCGCCGAGGCCTCGCCCCGATAGCCGGCGAACTGGGACGGGTCCGCAAGGCCGGTGGCGCCGACCGCAAGGGCGCCGTCCTTGACCGACAGCGGACCGGCATCGGCCCAGGAGCCGGCCTTCAGGGGCGCGCTCTCGTCGAGGAACGCGCGGCCCCAGGCGATGACCTTGGCGCCGCGGACGGGATTGTAGCCCTTGCCCTTCTCGGCGCCGTCGGTCTCGGGGATGGCGTCGGTGCCGTAGAGCGCGTCATAGAGCGAGCCCCAGCGCGCATTGGCGGCATTCAGCGCGTAGCGCGCGTTCATCACCGGCACGACCAGCTGCGGGCCGGCCACTTCGGCGATCTCGGGGTCCACATTGGCCGTGGTCACGCTGAAGGCGGGGCCTTCGGGCACCAGATAGCCGATCTTTGTCAGGAAGGCCTTGTAGGCCTCCAGATCGAGGGGGGTGCCATTGTCGCGATACCACTGGTCGAGGGTCTTCTGCAGCTCCTCGCGCCGCGCCAGGAGTTCGCGGTTGCGCGGTGCCAGGTCGTGGGCGATGGCGGAAAGGCCCTCCCAGAAGACGTCCGCCTCGATGCCGCTGCCGGGCAATGCCTCGGTTTCAATGAAGTCGTGCAGAGTACGCGCGATTTGCAGCCCGGCGCGTTCCACCCGGGCCTCGGTCCCACTTGCCATGGTCACTCCGTGTCGTCCTTTTCCCAGGGCGAGGTACATCCTGAGGAGCGCTGGTCCGTCTGAGACGCCAGCAGCCTCGCCCGCTTGTTCTACGCCGCAAAGGCATTGCCCGGATATCGATCTTGGGCAACACACCTTCGCAGCCGGGTGAAAAGTGCGATGGTCCGCCTACTCGTAAAGGTAGCCCACGGGCTTGCCGGCCACCCGGTCGCTGCGGAGGTCCGCGCGGGTGATGATCTGGCCCGCCAGGGCGTCGATCTCGTCGCGCTGGGTGGGGGTCCACATCCTGAGGTCCTCGATGCCCTTGAGCAGGCCGAGGCGGAGGATCTGGGTGTCCTCGCCCACGTCCGTGAGGCGGATGGCGCCCTTCCCGGCGGTCACCGTGTCGCCGGTGGCGAGCTCCAGCGGCTTGCCGGAGCCGTCCGCGAAGGCGGCGGTGCCGCGGATGATGCGGTAGATGACGACCTCTCCCTTGGCGAGCCCCTCAGCGTCGGCCTTGGCGGAGGCATTTTTCGGAAGCAGCGATGCACCCCGGGGATCGGTGGCGATGATGTGCCCCGTCACGAGGTTACCGCTGGGCGCCTCGATGCCTAGATCGCGCACATGCACCGGCGAGGCCGCCCTGACCGGGCCGTCGGCCGCATCGGCGGGATAGGCGCGGAACAGCGCATCCAGCGCCAGCGGATCCTGGAACCAGAAGCTAGCGCCGGCCGGGCGGTTGTGGAGCGGGTGCTTCCAGGCCGTGCGAGGGGTCTCGTCTTCCTTGATGTGGTCCGAGCCCACCACGGTCGGATTGGGGAAGGTGGTCGGATCGGTGATGAAGGCTTCGATGAACTTGCCCGAATAGCCCATGCACAATGGATCAGGCACCACCGATTGCGGCGTCTTCAGGTTCTCTTCCGTCGACAGGCCGGCCCAGGTGTAGAACAGCTGGCGATGCACGATGGCGCTTTGCAGCATCACCGCGCCGGGACCGACATAATGCACCTTGCCGTCATAGTCGAAAGTGAACAGGCCCGAGGTGACGAGGACGAGTTGAAATCCACCCGGCGGGAGATGCAGATGAAAATCCGTCGGCCCGGTATCGTCACGATAGATGGGAAGGTTTGTCGCCACTTCCTGTAGCAGGAAGGCGTCGTTGTTGGCGCGAAGACCCTCCAGGGCGCGATGGTAGAGGGCCTGCGGCCGGTAGATGGGATCGTAGGAAATGTCGCGATAGCGATCGACGGCGACGAAGGCGCCGCTGTTCATGATGATGCGCTCACCATCCGGGCGCGCAAGGCCCGGCCACTTGAAATCGACCATCGACTGCATGCCCATAGCAATCTCCCCGGCAAGAAGCCGACACGGCTCCAGACGTCAGATGAGACATATTCAAGCCGGCACGAGTGCAGTCAATTCAATATTATATTCGACGTTTGAACCGTGGCCACATCCGGAAATATCGACGCGCTTCTATGAGTAAAAATTGCGCTTATGCTTCTATTTCGGCAGTCGGGTGCTGAAAATGAGGGCGCCTGCCGACGCGAATGCCCGAAATTGAGCATCTGGCAAAACCTGCTGATTGCGCGGAAGCCGATGATTGCAGCGGCGAGGACGCCGGCAGCGAGGAGGATCGGCAGGCTGGCGACTGGATCGATCGTGGGCCTGGGACGTCCTCACCGCCGCGCCAAGGCCTGTGCCCCTCGCGACTGTTATGGGCTCTCCAGAAGCCGGATTTTAGGTTAGGAAAAGGTCGAACCGTGCGCACGCCGTATGGCGGAAGCGTCGGAAACCGGAGAATTGGGCGAGCCACGGCGCCGGAGCGAATGCAAATCGCGCGTCGCCGTCCTGACAAGCCGTACAGAAAATGATGCAGTCACAGCCGTTTAGATTTTCAGTCGCCCCCATGATGGATTGGACCGACCGCCATTGCCGGGCGTTCCACCGCACTCTTTCGCGCCGGGCGCGGCTCTATACGGAGATGGTCACGGCGCCGGCCATCCTCCATGGCGATCGCGCGCGCCTGCTCGGGTTCTCGCCGGAGGAGCACCCGGTGGCGGTTCAGCTGGGCGGCAGCGATCCGGCGGAGCTGGCGCAGGCGGCGCGGATCTGCGCCGATTATGGCTATGACGAGATCAACCTCAACGTGGGTTGCCCCTCCGACCGGGTTCAGGGTGGCAATTTTGGCGCCTGCCTCATGCGCGAGCCAGACCTCGTGGCCGATTGCGTCGCCGCCATGAAGGCGGTCGTGGCGATCCCCGTCACCGTCAAGTGCCGCATCGGCGTGGACGACCAGGACCCGGAGGAAGCCCTCGATCGCCTCGCCGATGCCGTGGTGGCAGCCGGCACCGATGCGCTCATCGTCCATGCCCGCAAGGCGTGGCTGAAGGGCCTGTCGCCGCGCGAGAACCGCGATATCCCGCCTCTCGACTATGACCGGGTTCGCCGGCTGAAGGCCCGCCTGCCCCACGTGCCCATCGCGGTGAATGGCGGCATCGCCAGCATCGCCCAGGGACTGGAGGAGGCGCGCGGTCTCGACGGCATGATGCTGGGTCGCGCCGCCTATCAGGATCCCGAACTACTGCTCGGCGTCGATCCGCTACTGTTCGGCACGCCTGCCCCCCATGCAGACGGCTTCGCCGCGGTGGAGGCCTTCGAGCCCTATGTGGCGCACCATCTGGAGGCCGGCGGGCGGCTCTCCGACATCACCCGCCACATGCTGGGCCTGTTCACCGGCCGCAAGGGCGCGCGCATCTTCCGCCGCCATCTCTCCACCGAGGCCATCCGCCCCGGCGCCGGGCTCGACGTGCTGCGCGCGGCCGTGGATGAGGTACGCCGGCGCCAGCCTCTGGCGGCCTGATCGCCCTTTCCTTCCGGTCTGATCTGCACGCCATGCGCGGCTTCCGAACGCGCGTATGCGGGCGCGATGGTGGACAGGGAGGCTGATCCGCGCCACTGCTGCAGGCTCCCCTGTGCCGCTCCCGTTTACCGGACGCTCCCCCATGCTCTCTTCCATCTCCACCCACGAACTCGTCCTGCTCGCGGGCGCGATGCTGGCGGGCGGAGTGCTTACCGGGCTCATCGCCGGCATGCTGGGCATCGGCGGCGGCGGCGTCATCGTGCCGGTGCTGTATGAGGTGTTCGGCGCGCTGGGGGTCGACGACAGCCTGCGTATGCAGCTGTGCGTGGGCACTTCGCTCGCCATCATCATTCCCACCGCCATCTCGTCCCACAACGCCCACATGAAGAAGGGCGCGGTGCTGCCCGGCGTGGTGCGCAACTGGCGGGTGCCGGCCATCGCCGGCATCGTCACCGGCAGCGCCATCGCGGCGGTGGTGGCGGGCTGGGTGCTGCAGGCGGTGTTCGTTGTGGTCATCTCGCTGCTGGGGCTAAAAAGCCTGCTCGGCCGCAACGGCATCCGCATCGCCGAGCACCTGCCCGGGCCCGGTGCCATGCGGGCCTATGGCTTCGTCATCGGCCTCGCCTCGTCGCTGGTGGGGATCTCCGGCGGCGGCATCGCCACCAATATTCTGCTGCTCTATGGCGTGCCGATCCATGCGGCGGTGGCGACCTCCGCCGGCATCGGCATCATCATCCCCATTCCCGGCGTCATCGGCTATGCCATCGCCGGCTGGCCGCACCTGTCCCAGCTGCCGCCGCTTTCGCTGGGCTATGTCTCGGTGATCGGGTTCGTCTGCATCGCGCCAGTGGCGGCGCTGGTGGCGCCGTTCGGGGCGCGGCTCGCGCACCGGCTGGGGCGCCGGCAGCTGGAGATCGGCTTCGGCCTGTTCCTGCTGCTGGTGGCCTCGCGCTTCCTCGTCGCCATCATCTGGGGCTGACCGGCGCCGCTCACCAGCGGTGGGTGAAGCCCGCCGTGATGCTCCTGTTGAGCGTGGAGCCGGTATCAGCGACAGCGGTGGTGACGGTGATATCGCCCAGCACCTTCTGCTGCGCGCTGAGGCTCGGCAGCAGGGTGGGCGTCTCCTGCGTGGCCTTGGTGGCGAGGGAGAAGGTGGTGCCGGTCTCCACCAGCTTCAGGCTGAGGGACTTGTCGGTCTCCCACGCTTCCGTCGTGCCCGAGGCCACGCGATAGGTGTCGGCCAGCGTCGCGTCGAGGCCGCTTGCCAGCGTGACGGTGCGTGAGAAGGTGGTGGCGACCTTGCCGGTGGCGCCGTTGGGGTCGAGGGAGACGTTCACCGTCCCCTTCTGCCACAGCAGCCAGTCGGGCAGCTGGGAGAGGGTGACCTTGGCATAGGCCGTACCGCCAAGATCGCTGGCGCCGGATGTGATTACGGGCGCGGCACTGGTCGCCGACTTGGACAGGTCCATGCCGAACACGGTGCCGATATCCTCAACCGCGCTCCAATAGGTCATGGAGACACTGCCGTCGGCATTCAGCGTCTTCTTGACCTCGCTGCTGGAATCGGCACGGACTGGCGCAGCGGCGAGCAGCACGACCGGCAGGAAAAGTGCGGCGGTGGTGCGTGGCATCATTGGCGAGGGCCTCCGGGCAGGTTGGATCACGGCGCTGCGGGGCAGCGGCAGGAACCGACTTCCATCATGGGTGCGGAAAAGTTAGGGCGAGATTGTTGCGGCGCGGTATTTTCCGCGCATGCGCGCGCCGCATGGCTTTTGCGCAACACCGGCGCGGCGGCGCCTTGCGGTGGCTGGCCACCCGTCCTAATCCCCCGGCGGGAGGATCAAGATGACACAACAGAGCGACCCCGCGCACGCCGCCGCAACGCTTGAGGTGCTGGCCCGCATCGCCGATGCGCTGGAGCGCCTCGCCCCGCCCGCCGTGCCGACGCCTGATTTCGAGGCCGCCGACGCCTTCGTCTGGCACAACGAGCCGCCGCGCTTCGAGCCGGTGCCGCGTGTGAACCGGGTGGAGATGGACCTGCTGCAGGGCATCGACCGGGTGCGCGATCAACTGGTGGAGAATACGGCACGGTTCGCCCGGGGACTCCCCGCCAACAATGCCCTTCTGTGGGGCGCGCGCGGCATGGGCAAGAGCTCGCTGGTGAAGGCTGCGCATGCGCGCATCAACCGCGACCTCGCCGCTCAGACGCCGTCCCGCCTCAAGCTGGTGGAGATCCACCGCGAGGACATCGAGGCGCTGCCCGCCCTCATGGGGCTGGTGCGGGCTTCCGCGCACCGCTTCATCGTGTTCTGCGACGATCTCTCGTTTGATTCCGACGACACCTCCTACAAATCCCTCAAGGCGGTGCTGGAGGGCGGCATCGAGGGGCGGCCGGACAATGTGATCTTCTACGCCACCTCCAACCGCCGCCACCTGCTGCCCCGCGACATGATGGAGAACGAGCGGTCCACAGCCATCAATCCCGGCGAGGCGGTGGAGGAGAAGGTCTCCCTCTCCGACCGGTTCGGCCTGTGGCTGGGCTTCCACAAGTGCAGCCAGGACGAATATCTCGCCATGGTGGAAGGCTATGTGGCCCACCATGGCCTCGGCGTGCCAGAAGAGCAGTGGCGCCCGCAGGCGCTGGAATGGGCGACCACCCGCGGCGCCCGCTCGGGCCGCACCGCATTCCAGTTCGTGCAGGATCTGGCCGGCCGCCTCGGCCTGCCGCTCAAGGCCGCCTGATCGCCCGCCCTGAAACGCAAAAGGCCGCCCCGAAAGGCGGCCTTTTTCTTTGGGACTTGCGGCTGAGCCTGCGAACGGCGCCGTCAGTTCTTGTTGACGACGCAGTCGCCGCCCTGGGCGCGCAGGGACTGGCACAACTCGTTGGCCTGGTCGCGGGTGGCGAAGGGTCCGACCTGGGCGCGGAAATAGGTGCCCTTGTCGGCCAGATCCACCTTCTTCACCGTGGCCCGGTAGTTGCCGAGCAGGTTGGGATACTTGGTCTGCAGGGCGCGCCAGGAGCCCATGGCATCCGCCTCCGAGCGCTGCGACGCAACCTGCACCACATACGCCCCGGCCGCGGACGGCGCGGAGCTGGTGGACGCGGTCTGCGTGGGCGCGACAGCCGGCACGGTGGTGACCGGGTTCGGATCCGGCAGGCCGGCGGGGATGGGGTTCTGCGTCGCCGCATAGGCCGAGACCGAGGTGCCGGGCACGGTCTGCGCCAGGCTACCGTCAGCGCGCACGGCCACGGTGCGGACCCGCTTCGGCTCGGTCAGGTTCTGGGTCGCCTGCATGGGGGCGGGCGCCGGGGTGCTCGTCGTCGCGGGCAGGGCCCGAGCGGCGGAAGTCACATCCACCGGCTGCTCCTCGCGAGACACCATGCGCTCGTTGCCGGCGTTGGCACCCATGCGGTCGTAGATCATCTTCTGCCCGCCGTCGGCGGACTGGGGCGCGGGAGTTGCGGTCTTGGCGGGCGCGGTGTCGGCCTTGATCACCGGGGTGGTGCCGGACGCCGACCCGGAGGACTTGCCCACCGCCATGTTGAAGGCGAACACGCCGGCAGCGCCTGCCACCACCAGACCCAGCACGGAGACGCCGAGAATCAGCGCGAGGCGGCCTTTGCGACGGCGCGGCTCGGCATCGTACATCTCCTCGCCATGGGGCGGCATGTAGCCGTCTTCCCCATATTCGGGATCGTAGGTGTCGTCGTAGTCGTCATAGGCGTCGTCGTCGCGGCGGGCGGCCGAATAGGCATAGCCGGCCTCGTCGTCCTCGGCCTCATAGCCGCGCCCGTGGGCACCGGCACCGCCGCGCTGGTCGGCACGCGGATCTTGCCGCGACGGCGCATACCCGCCCTGCTGGCCATAGGCCGAGGCACCCGTCGGGCGGGCAGGCGGCACGTCGTCATAATCGTCGTCGTAATCGTCCTCGTCCCTGCCCTGCCCGGTGGCGGGCGGCGCGACGCGGGACAGCGACCCGTAGCCGGAGCGCACGGCAGCATCGGGAACGCCGCGCGCAGCCGCCGGAGCGGGCGCGAAGGAGGGGGCCGCCTGGGGCTGGGCCGCACGGGCAGCAGGAACTGCCGGCTGAGGCGCGGACTGCGGGGCATAAGGCGAAAGGGTGGCCGGTCGCGGCGGGACCGCAGGCGCGGGACGGGACGGCGCGTCGCCATAGCGTGCCGCATCGGAGCGCACCGGAACCTGAGCCGGGTTCTGGGGTGCGGGTCGCGCGGAGGTCGGGCTGGGCGCCGGCGCGCTGCGGGGCGGCGCCTCCCACTCCTCGTCGTCCTCATCGTCGTAATAGGTCGGGGCAGGCTGCGGAGCCGGCCGCACCGGGGCGCGGGCCGCTGCCGCGCGGGGATCGGGATAGGCAGGCGCGACCGGCGCCGCCTGACGCTGTGCTGTGACACGCGGGTCTGACACGCGGGGATCAACCGCACGCGGATCGGCGCTTTGCGGAGCACGATCCTGCGGTGCACGATCGAGGCCCGAGAAATCGTCGAACGGGTCGTCGTCGCCGATCAGCCTGGCCAGCTCGGCCAGGGGATCGCTCCCCGTCGGATCGCCCCCCGTCGCGGCGGACGACGGAGCGGGGCGGGGCCGCTGCCCACCCTCCACTGCACCTGCATCGCGCCGGTAGCGGAACCTGCTTTCGTCGACCATATCGCCTCGATGTGTTGTCGCCGCCCGTGAACCTGCGGATTGAAGACCGCGCCGAGAAGTCTAGCCCGGTGGGCCAACCGCTCCGTCCGCAGCCACGGGACAAGCGATCATTTCATCTCGTCTACGGCCGTCACCCCCAGAACCTTGAGACCGGAGGCGAGCACCGTGGCCACGCCATGGACCAAGGCCAAGCGAGCCGAGGTCAACTCTCGATCATTCTCGATAATGAAGCGTAAATGAGGCAAGTCCTTTCCACGGTTCCACTGGCCGTGAAACTCGCTGGCGAGTTCGTGCAGGAAGAACGAGATGCGGTGCGGCTCCCGCGCTCCCGCCGCCTGCTCCACGAGGCGCGGCCAGCTCGCGAGCCGGCGCAGCAGCGTGATTTCCCCCTCGTCGTCGAGTCGGGCCAAGGGCGCGGTCGCGAAAGACGCCGCCTGCTGCGGCAGGTCGGCGAATTCCTCGGCCGCGTTGCGCAGGATCGACTTCGCCCGCGCGTGCGCATATTGCACGTAAAATACCGGGTTTTCACGCGACTGCTCGATCACCTTGGCGAGATCGAAGTCCAGCGGGGCGTCGTTCTTGCGGAACAGCATCATGAAGCGGACCGCGTCGCGCCCCACCTCGTCCACCACCTCGCGCAGGGTGACGAAGGAGCCCGAGCGCTTGGACATGCGCACCGGCTCCCCGGCGCGGAACAGGCGCACCAGCTGGATCAGCTCCACGTCCAGCGTCGCCCGGCCGCCGGATACCGCCTTTACCGCCGCCTGCATGCGCTTGACGTAGCCGCCGTGGTCGGCGCCCCACACGTCGATCATCTTCAGGAAGCCGCGGTCCACCTTGTCCTTGTGATAGGCGATGTCGCCGGCGAAATAGGTGTAGCTGCCGTCCGACTTCTTCAGCGGCCGGTCCACGTCGTCGCCGAAATCGGTGGAGCGGAACAGGGTCTGCTCGCGATCCTCCCAATCCTCGATGGGCGCGCCCTTGGGCGGCGGCAGGCGGCCCTCATAAACCTCCCCCGACGCGCGCAGCGCCTCGATGGCGGCGCCCACGCGATCCACCGCGCCGGTGGAGAGCGAGCGTTCGGAGAAGAACACGTCGAAGGAGATGCCCAGCGCCGCCAGATCCTCGCGGATCGCCACCATCATGGTCGCGATGGCCTCGGCCCGCACCAGCGGCAGCCAGTCCGTCTCGCTCTTCTCCTTGAGCGCCGGGCCGTGCGCGGCGGCCAGCTTCTGCCCCACCGGCACCAGATAGTCGCCCGGATAGAGGCCTTCGGGGATCTCGCCGATGGCCTCGCCCAGCGCCTCGCGGTAGCGCAGGAAGGCTGAGCGGGCCAGCACGTCCACCTGGGCGCCGGCGTCGTTGATGTAATATTCCTTGGTCACGGCGAAGCCGGCAAAATCCATGAGGCGCGCCAGCGCATCGCCGAACACCGCGCCCCGGCAATGGCCCACATGCATGGGACCGGTGGGGTTGGCGGAGACATATTCCACGTTCACCTTCTCGCCCGCGCCCAGCGCCGAGCGGCCGAAATCCAGCCCCTGCGTGAGCACGGCGGCGAGCACCACCGGCCAGAACGTGCCGTCCAGCGCGATGTTGATGAAGCCGGGGCCGGCCACATCCACCTTTTTCACGCCCGCCACCGTCCCCAGCTTGCCGGCGATGCGCTCGGCCAGCTCGCGGGGCTTCAGGCCGGCATCCTTGGCCAGCACCATGGCGGCGTTGGTGGCGAGATCGCCGTGGCTCGCGTCGCGCGGCGGCTCGACGACCACGCGGGCAAGATCGAGGTCCTTGGCGATGATGCCCTCGGCGACGAGGGCGGCGACGGCTTCGCGCACGTGATCGGCGAAGATCGCGTAGACGTTCATGGGGCGGGGTCCGATCGGGTTGGTTGGCCCGGCGCCTAACGCAAGTCCGGCGTCAAGTCAAAGAAACGGGCGTGCTGGTCGAGGGCGTAGCGGTCGGTCATGCCGGCGATATAGTCGGTCACCCGGCGGGCGAGCCGCTGGTCGTCGAGCTGGTCGAGGTCGTCATGCCAGGAGGGCGGCATGTCCTTGGGGTGGGCGATGAAATGGCCGAACAGGTCGCGCAGCACGCCCTTGGCCTCATCCATCACCCGCTCGACCCGCTCGTGGCGGTACATGCGCGAGAAGAGGAAGGCCTTGAGCGCCTTTTCCTTCTGCCGCATGGCGTCAGAAAAGGCGATGACGGGATGGTCGAGGGCGCGGACATCCGCCGCCGAAGCAACACCCGCCGCCTCTGCGCGGCGGGTGCCCTCAGCCACCACGTCCTCGATGAGGCGGGTGATGACGCGCCGGAGCACCTCGTTCACCGTCCGCGCGACCCCGAGCCCCGGATAAAGCCCGCGCACCTCGCCCAGCGCCTCGCCCACCAAGGGCAGGCCGGCGAGATCGTCGAGGGTGAACATGTGCGCCCTCAAGCCATCGTCGAGGTCGTGCACGTCATAGGCGATGTCGTCGGAGATGGCGGCCACCTGCGCCTCGGCGGAGGCGTGGCTCCACAACTCCAGGTCCTGCTGGGCCGAATACACCTCGATGGCGTGGGGCAGGCCGCCGAGATAGCGGCCAATGCCGCGCCCACCCCGGTCTGTGAGCGGGCCGTTGTGCTTGGCGATGCCTTCCACCGTCTCCCAGGTGAGGTTGAGTCCGTCGAACTGGGCATAGCGCCGCTCGATTCGCGTCACCACCCGCAGCGACTGGGCGTTGTGGTCGAACCCGCCCTGCCCCGCCATGCAGGCATCGAGCGCCCGCTCGCCGGCATGGGCGAACGGCGGGTGGCCGAGATCGTGGGCCAGCGCCAGCGCCTCCGCCAGATCCTCGTCGAGCCCAAGGGCGCGGGCGATGGAGCGGGCCACCTGCACCACCTCCAGCGTATGGGTGAGGCGGGTGCGGTAATGGTCGCCCTCGTTGAAGACGAACACCTGCGTCTTGTGTTTCAACCGTCGGAAGGCGGTGGAATGGATGATGCGGTCGCAATCACGCCGGAACGGGCTGCGCGGCGGCATCTCCCGTTCCGGGACCAGCCGGCCGCGCACCTGCTCCGCGTCGCAGGCCCACGAAACGAGGGGCCGCGCGCCGCTCACCGCCATGATTGCCCCCTCGTCTTCCACCCCATGCCGTCGGCGCCGGCCGCCCGATAAGACAGCCTTGCCGACGTTTTTCCACCACCGCCCTTTAACTCGAGGGCCGATGGACTTACCTTATGGGCCATTGCCAGCTTCAATTCGTAAAGTCGATATCATGGAAACATCCCTCGCCCCCACTGCGGCCGCCGACCTCCCGGCTCCCGACGCCGAATTCACCGTGACCGATGCCGCCGCGCGCCGCATCTGCCAGATTCTGTCGCCCGAACCGGCTGGCACCTTCCTGCGCATCAGCGTGGAAGGCGGCGGCTGCTCCGGCTTCTCTTACAAGTACGATGTGACCCGCGAGCAGGGTGAGGACGACCTCGTCATCGAGAAGGAAGGCGCCAAGATCGTCGTCGATCGCATCTCGATCGACTACATCAAGGGCTCCCAGCTCGATTACAAGGCGGACCTGATGGGCTCCGCCTTCAAGATCTCGAACCCCATGGCCACCGCCAAGTGCGGCTGCGGGTCCAGCTTCGGCGTCTGAGCGCCTTTCGTCCCGAGAGACAGCCACCCGGCATGTCCGGGTGGAAGGGCATTTGTGCGCCGTCAGGGCGCCACGTTGTTCGGCACGGCGTGGGACCACGGCCGCGGCAGGCCGGCCGGCCAATTGTCGCCGTAGCACGGGAAGAAGCGTTCGGTCCGGGCCATGATGATGAGGTCCGGGGCGAAGGCCTTCACATCATCGAAGTTGAAGTCGCATGAGCCGGTGACCCGCCGGGATTCGTGAACCCAGGCCACCACGCTCACATTCGCATTCAGGAACAGGCGCGGCCATGCCCCGCCGGTGAAGGAATCCCCGAGGATCAGCACCCGCTGGCCCGTGGGCGCGTAGTCATAGGCTAGCGACTTGAAGGCAATGTGCTCGTTGTGGTGCTTCAGCGCCGGATCGAGGCGCGGCGCAGCAGCGCGGTCCTTGATGGCGAACGGTTCGTCTTCTTCCTTCACCTTCGGCGGCAGGCGGGTGGTGCGCAGCAGGTCGCCACGGGCGGAGGGGGACGTCGGGCCCAGCACGGCGGCCGGGTCCACCTGCCAGTCGGGATGCCCCGCCGCCACCATCACCGCATTGAAGGACAGGACGCTGGAGCGGCTGTTCCAGTGCGTGTCGGTCACCAGATACCGGGGCCGGGGGCCAGCCTTGATTACCGGCCGCAGGTCCACGGCGGTGACGCCCTCCGCCTTCAAGCCGGCAAGGGCGAGGTCGTACTCGGTAACGGGATAGTTCAGCTTGTCATACCAGGTGGGCAGCGCCTCCAGTTCCACCGACTGGGCGTTCGGCGGGATCGCGACCACGATGCGGGTACCCTTCGGCGCCAGCACGCGCTGCATCTCGCCGACCATGGTCACGAAGCGCTCCACGTTGGCAGCACGCACCAGCGCCCCCGCCGATTGGGCCGGCGCCTGCTCGCGGCCCCAGAACAGCTGGCCGTCGCGGCCGGTGTAGAAGGGCCGGCTGTCGGGGGAGCCCAGAGCCTCGCGCAGGTTCTGCCGCAGCACCGGCAAAGTGGCGCGGAAGCCGAAATTGTCCTGGATGTAGATGCCGATGTTGCGGAACTTGTAGTTCAGCTTCTGGTCCCAGGTGAAGCTGTCGGGGATCGCCACCCGCCATTGGCCCGAGGCCACCGGATCGGGGATGAGGTTGGACAGCAACAGGAAGCCGAACAGGCCGGCCACGAGGACGCCGATATAGCGGCGCGGGCGCGAGAGCAGGGTCACGGCGGCGCCTCCTCAGAACCGGTAATAGAGGAAGGGGGTGGCGGTGGTGCCGCCCACCCAGGCCACGCTCGCCAGCATCAGCACGGCGATGAAGGCGTAGTTTACCACGGCGGCGAAGGCCCCCTGCCCGGCCAGCGCCTTCCAGCGCGGCCAGCGGAAGAAACCGATGAGCCCGCCCACCACGAGCGCCGCAATGGCCAGCGGCGTCAGCCCGAAGCCCAGCGCCAGCGAGGCCCGGCTGAACCCATGGAACCCGGCGAGGCCGGCGAACATATCCATGGCGCCGCCGAAGCTGTCGGCGCGAAACCACACCCAGCCCAGCATCACCGCCACCACGGTATAGAAATGGGCCACCGCCCCCGGCAGCCGCTTCAGCCAGCGGCCGAGGAAGGCCCGCTCGATGATGAGCAGCGCGCCGTGATGGGCGCCCCAGATGACGAAGTTCCAGCTGGCGCCATGCCACAGGCCGCACAGCAGGAACACGGTGGAAAGGTTCAGGTAGGTGCGCAACTCCCCGCGACGGTTACCGCCAAGGGGGATGTAGAGATAATCGCGCAGGAAGGCGGAGAGGCTCATGTGCCAGCGCCGCCAGAAGTCGGTCATGGAATGGGCGGTGTAGGGCACGCGGAAATTGCGCGGCAGCACGAAGCCCACCATCACGCCGAGGCCCACCGCCATGGTGGAATAGCCGGCGAAGTCGAAATAGATCTGCACCGTATAGGCATAGAGGCCCAGCCAGGCCTCCACGAAGGTGGGGTGGGTGGTGGTGTCGAACACCCCGTCGGCCAACCGCGCCACCTCGTCGGCGATCAGCACCTTCCAGGCGAGGCCGATGACGAACAGACGCGCTCCGGCCGAGAACCGCCCCATGGTGGTGCGCCGCCGGGACAGCTGCTTCGCCACCGTGGCATAGCGCACGATGGGGCCGGCGACCAGTTGCGGGAACATGCACATGTAGAGCGCGAACTGCGCCGGATCGCGATTGGCGTGCACCTTCCGCTTGTAGATGTCGGCCAGGTACGAGATGGCATGGAAGGAATAGAAGGAGATGCCCAGCGGCAGCGAGATCCGCGGCATGGGGAGCGATGCGCCCAAGGGCTCGATCACCGCGTTCACATTCTCCACCAGGAAGCCGGTGTATTTGAAGATGCCCAGCAGCAGCAGGTTGAAGACCACGCCATAGACCAGCACGCGCTTGCGCGGCGCACCGTCGCGATCGTCAATGGCGCGGGCGAGCAGGAAGTTGATCGCCACCGACGCCAGGAGAAGCAGGATGTGGGGCGTGTAGCCTGCAGAATAGAATACGAGCGAGAAGGCCAGAAAGATATAGTTCCGCGTCGTAATGGACTTCGCGGAGAAATAAGACGCAAGGAACAGGGGGAAGAAGTAGAACAGAAACTCGATGGACGCGAACGTCATGCCACTGCGCCGCCACTGAAGGACAAGGGGGCGTTCCTGCCACTCTTTGCCCGCCATCGCAACCCTTGCCCTCGCAACCACTCGCCACCTTGGCCTGATTTGAGCCGCGCCCGCGGCAACGGCCATTGCCTCCCGGCGGCACCGGGGTATCCTCCGCCACCGAAGGAGCCCGCCCCATGCGCATCGCCACCTGGAACGTCAATTCCATCCGCCAGCGGCTGGACCACGCCGTGCGCTGGCTGGGCGAGACGCGGCCGGACATCGTCTGCATCCAGGAAATCAAGTGCCAGACCGAGGCCTTCCCGAAGGAGGCGTTCGAGCAGCTTGGCTATAACGTCACCGTGCACGGGCAGAAGGGCTTCAACGGCGTCGCCCTGCTCTCCCGCCTGCCGCTGGAGGACGTGACCCACGGCCTCGCCGGCGACGACGGCGACGTGCAGGCTCGCTTCATCGAGGCGGTGGTTTCGGTGAAGGGTGGCGTGGTGCGGGTCGCCTGCCTGTACCTGCCCAACGGCAACCCGGTGGACACCGAGAAATACCCCTACAAGCTCGGCTTCATGGAGCGCCTGGAGGCCTTCGCCGCCGATCGGCTGAAGCTGGAGGAACCGCTGATCCTCGCCGGCGACTTCAACGTCATCCCCGAGGCGCGCGACGCGGCGGACCCTTCCGCCTGGGTCGGGGATGCCTTGTTCCTGCCGCGCACCCGCTCGGCCTTCCGGTCTCTGACCCATCTCGGGCTCACCGACGCCCTGCGCGCTACCTCGGACGCGGGGAGGCTCTACACCTTCTGGGACTATCAGGCGGGGGCGTGGCAGCGCGACATGGGCATTCGCATCGACCACCTGCTGCTGTCGCCCCAGGCGGCGGACAAGCTCATCGCCACCGGCATCGACAAGCATGTGCGAGCCTGGGAAAAGCCCTCGGACCATGTGCCCATCTGGGCCGATCTCGCCATCGCGGCCTGAGTCGGCCATGTGGGAAGGATCCCTCGCCGGCGGCTGCCTGTGCGGGCGCCTGCGCTACCGGGTGCGCCACATTGAGAGCGCTTATTGGTGCCATTGCGCCATGTGCCGCCGCGCCTCCGGCTCCGGCGCATTGCCTTGGCTCACCGTAGCGCGGGCAGATTTCGAGATGACGGCCGGCACCCCGGCGCGCTTCTCATCCTCGCCGGGCGTGACGCGCCTGTTCTGCGGCCATTGCGGCAGCCCGATCCTGTTCGACATGGCGAAGGAGGCGGCGGTGGACGTGACCGTCGGCACGCTGGACGATCCGGACGCAGTGACGCCGACCCATCACATCTGGACGCAATCGGCACTTGAGATGACGGCCGGGCTCGGCGCCGGCCTGCCCCGCCATAAGGCGGAGCGGGAAAACTAGAAGCGGCGCCTCACCTCTTGGCGGTCTTCAGCCAGTTTTCAAGGTAGAGCAGCGCCTTCTCCCGCTCGTCGGCCGTCGCATCGGCGAAGGCTTCCTCCTGAAGCGTCACCACCCACTTGTCCTCGGGCCGCACCGCGGCATCGCGCGCCAGAGTGAGCCACATGAGGCCGCGCGCCGCCTGACGCGGCACCCCCTCGTCGCCCCGGAACAAGAGCTGGCCCAGCATGGCCTGCGCCTCGAACTGGCCCTTCTGCGAGGCCAGCGTCAGCCAGCGGCCGGCATTGCGCGCATCGCGCGGGCCGCCGACGCCGTCCAGATAGAGCTTGCCCAGATGGTACTGGGCATCCGCATCGCCGAAATAGGAAGCCGCGTAGGAGAACATGTCCCGCGCCCGCGAGGCGTCGCGCTTCACCCCGGCGGAGGGAATGCCCACGAGGTAATAGGAGCCCAGTGCCACGAAGGCATTGGCTACGAAACGGGACTGCGCCGTGCCAGGATAATCCTCGGCATGGGTGTTGGCGATCTTGGAGAAATAGTCGAACGCCTTGGCGTCGTCACGTTTCACGCCATCGCCGTCGGCATAGATGCGGCCGAGCTTCCACTGGGCCATGGCGTGGCCCTGGGATGCGGCATAGCCGAGGGCGTCGATGCCCTTGGCGGTCTGGCCGGCGCGCAGGGCCTGCGCCCCGGTGCGGAAGGCCTCGTCCACGGGGCGCACGGCCGGCGCCAGCGGCACATTGGCCGGCGGCGTCATCGGCTGGGTCTCATAGGGCTGCAGAATCTGCGCCGTGCCGTCGAAGGCGTGGGCTAGCGGCACCGAAAGACAGGCAGCCATGGCGCTGGCGAACACGACGGCACAGGCGCGCCGCGCGCCCGCCGACCGCCCGAGGCGCCCGGCCACGCGGCCCGCATATCTGATCTTCGTTGTGCCACCCAAAATCATGATGGAGGGAAGGTGCCGGAGCGTGGCGGCAATATCTGGGCCGAGGAAAGGCCGAGCCGCGGCGTTGGAGCGGCAAGGTTTCGAGCGTCCCCTCAGGCGTCGCCTGGAGGCGAGCTCCGCAACGCCCCCCGGCGCCACCCTTTCGAGAATGCAACGTCCGTCCATAAGGACCCACCTCAGGCGCGGCGTTCGGAAACACTTTCCGAGCTACGCTCACGTCGCGCGTTGCTTTCCGTTTCACTGGGGTTTTGTGGCGGCTTCGCGGCGCCTTGGGGCCCCCGCCGGGGCGGCAACTTCAAAGGCACGGGAGTGTGTCTTCGCTGTCACAATATTGAGAGGGAAAACGGCCGGTTTCCTTTACGCGAACACTGTCGCGGGCCGTGCGGACGCGCTGGAGCGTGGCAAAGGCGTCACACTCGCCTTGCCGCGGGCGCTCGCCGCCGGCCGGAGCGGAGGGGGCAACGCCCCCGTCCGGCAGCGCTCAGGCCGCCCCGCTCGAAAGCTGGGTGATGGCGGCGCGGACCTTGGCCTTGCGGTTGAGGTATTCCTCGCGCTTCTCGCGCTCGGCCTCCACCACCTCTTCCGGCGCGCGGGCGACGAAGCTCTCGTTGCCGAGCTTGGCGTCGATGCGGGCCACCTCCTGGTCGAGCTTGGCCTCTTCCTTCTTCAGGCGTCCGAGCTCGGCGGCAAGGTCCACCACGCCGGAAAGCGGCAGGGCCGCCACCTCGCCGCGCACCACCATCTGCACCGACTCGCCGGGCACGGTGTCGGCCACCGTCACGCCGGAGAGACGGGCAAGGCGGCGGATGGCGTCGTCCCACGCGGCGGCACGGGCGGTGGTCTCCGCGCCCGGCTCCACCAGCACGAGAGGCACCTGCGCGCCCGCGGGCACGTTCATCTCGGCGCGCACGGAGCGGATCTCGGTGATGAGGTCCACCACCCAGCCCACTTCCGCCTCGGCGTCGGGCGCCTCAAGGCCGGACAGGTCGGGCCAGGGGGCGAGGGCCAGCAGGCTGGTGCGGGCGGGGCCGTCCTTGCCGGTCTCGGCCCACAGCTCCTCGGTGAGGAACGGCATGAAGGGGTGCAGCAGCGCCATGGCCACATCCAGCACATAGGCTGTGGTGGCCCGCGTCTCGTCCTTGGCCGGGCCGTCGGGACCGGAGAGCAGGGGCTTCGCCAGCTCCAGGTGCCAGTCGCAGAACACGTTCCAGAGAAAGCGATAGATCGCGGCCGCCGCCTCGTTGAAGCGGTAGGCCAGGATCGCCTCGGACACCTCGGCCGTGGCGCGGGCGGCCTCGCCGATGATCCAGCGGTTCAGGGTGCCCTCCACCTTGGCCGGATCGAAGCCCTCCACCCGCACGCAGCCATTCATCTGGGCGAAGCGCACCGCGTTCCAGAGCTTGGTGGCGAAGTTGCGGTAGCCCTCCACCCGGGAGGTGGCGAGCTTGATGTCGCGCCCTTGCGCCGCCATGGCCGCCAGCGTGAAGCGCAGGGCGTCGGCGCCGTATTTCTCCACGAGGTCCAGCGGGTCGATGACGTTGCCCTTGGACTTCGACATCTTGGCGCCCTTCTCGTCGCGGACGAGGGCGTGGATGTAGACATCCTTGAACGGCACTTCGCCATCCATGAAATGCAGGCCCATCATCATCATCCGGGCCACCCAGAAGAAGATGATGTCGAAGCCTGTCACCAGCACGCTGGTGGGGTAGAACTTCTTCAGCTCGGCGGTCTCGTCCGGCCAGCCCATGGTGGAGAAGGGCCACAGGGCCGAGGAGAACCAGGTGTCGAGCACGTCCTCGTCGCGGGTGAGGAAGCCGGCGCGCCTGTCGGCATCGTCGATCAGCGCCTGGGCTCCCTCGGGCGAGAGCGTCTCGTTCCCGACGTTGTGCGCGATCGCCTGCTCGAAGGCCTCGTCCTCGTCCATGGCGACGAAGACATTGCCGAAGGGGTCGTACCAGGCCGGGATCTGGTGGCCCCACCACAGCTGGCGGGAGATACACCAGGGCTGGATGTTCTCCAGCCACTCGAAATAGGTTTTCTCCCAGTTCTTCGGCACGAAGGCGGTGCGGCCCTCGCGCACGGCGGCCAGCGCCGGCTGGGCCAGGGTCTTGGCGTCCACATACCACTGGTCGGTGAGCCAGGGCTCAATGATCACGTTGGAGCGGTCGCCATGGGGCACCATATGGGTGTGCGGCTCGATCTGCTCCAGCAGTTCGAGGCCGGTCAGCAGCTCCACGATCTGCTTGCGCGCGGCGAAGCGGTCCTGGCCCTTCAGGTGGGAGAGCTGGCCGGCGGCATCGGGCGCATCCACATAGGCCTCGGGGCGCTCGGCATAATCGTCGAGGATGCCCTGCGGGTCGATGCGCGCTTCGGCATCCAGCACGTTGATCATGGGCAGGCCATGGCGCTTGCCCACCTCGAAGTCGTTGAAATCGTGCGCCGGGGTGATCTTCACCGCGCCCGAGCCCTTCTCGGGATCGGAATATTCGTCGGCGACGATCGGGATGCGCCGGCCCACCAGCGGCAGCACCACAAACTTGCCGATGAGATCGCGATAGCGCTCGTCCTCGGGGTGCACCGCCACGGCCGTGTCGCCCAGCATGGTCTCAGGGCGGGTGGTGGCCACGGTGATGAAGCGGTCCTTCTCGCCCTCGATGGGATAGCGCAGGTGCCAGAGGTTGCCCTTCACCTCCACCGGCAACACTTCGAGGTCGGAAATGGCGGACTGGAACTTGGGGTCCCAGTTCACGAGGCGCTTGTCCTTGTAGATCAGCCCCTCGCGATAGAGCTGCACGAACACCTTCAGCACGGCGCGGCTGAGGCCCTCGTCCATGGTGAACCGCTCGCGCGACCAGTCGCAGGACGCGCCCAGCTTCTTCAGCTGGTTGACGATGGTGCCGCCCGACTCGGCCTTCCACGCCCACACCTTCTCCACGAAGGCGACGCGGCCCATGTCGCGCCGGCCCGGCAGCTTCTGGGCGGAGAGCTGGCGCTCCACCACCATCTGGGTGGCGATGCCCGCATGGTCGGTGCCGGGCTGCCACAGCACGTCCTTGCCACGCATGCGCTCGAAGCGGGCCAGCACGTCCTGCAGCGTGTTGTTGAGCGCATGGCCCATGTGCAGGGAGCCGGTGACGTTCGGCGGCGGGATCACGATGGAGAAGCCTTCGGCGTCCTTGCGCTCGGGACGGCCGCACCGGAACGCGCCGGCCTCTTCCCACTGGGCGGCGATGCGCTCTTCCACGGCGGCGGGATCGAAGACTTTTTCCAGCATGAAACAGGCTCCGCGGATGGTGCCGGGCGCAGTGCAGGGGCGCACGTGGCGGCCGGCCATGCCTCCGCAACGGACGGGACAGGTCTGCGGGCGTTAAAGCCGCTCCGGCAGGCCGGCGTCAACCACGCGGCGCGTGGCGCCTCCCTGCGGTGCCGCGTCCGGACCCGGCGCAACGAAAAAAGCCGCCGATCAGCAGGCGCGATCGGCGGCTTGAGAACAGAATTGCAAAATCACAGTCAGCGCGGGCGACGCGCCACCCGCTCGATCTCGGCCCGCACCAGACGTTCCACGATGGAGGGCAGATTCTGGTCCAGCCAATCCTTCAGCATCGGCCGCAGGATCTCCTTCACCAGATCTTCGATGGTGCGCTGCTTCTGCGGCAGCAGCAGGTCGCCCAGCGACTGGAAGGCGGCCGCGACCACGTCATCCACGTTGGGGGACAGCAGATCGCGGCGGCGCACCGCGTCCCCGCGGTCGTCGGTTTCAGGCTGGGCATCCACGGCGGCAGGCTCCTCGGCAACGGGTGGGGCGGGACGCCGTGGCATCGGGGGTGCCCGGTCTTCACCGCGCGGGCCGGAACGCAGCTCCGGGGCCGGGCGCTCGGCAAGCCGCGCAGCCCTGGGCGCGGGCGGAGCCTCGAACCGCTCCGGCTCGGACGGGGTGGCCGGCCGCCGCTCGAAATCGCGCACCACGCGCGGTGCGGCCTCGGGCGCGAACGCCCGGCCACGCTCGCGGGCCGACGGCTCCGCGGGCGCGTGGCCGTTCACTGCGTGACCCTGGGCCTGGGCATTAGCCGGATGCGGGGGTTCAAACTGGTCGCTTTCGGGCTGGTCGCCGGACAGGGTCTCGGAGGTCAAATGCTCGCTCAGCTCCTCAAGGTCGATGCGGGCACGGGTGCGCGCCGGCCCCTCTCCCGTCGCGGGGCGCAAGGCGGCTTCGCGGCGCCCTCCATCACGCGCATCCGGACCCTGGGGTTCGGCGCGACGGGTCGGCCGCTCCGCCGCATCGGGACCGGGTTCGGACTGGTCGGGCCGGCGGTGCTCCGCGGGCGCCGGCCGGGCCGCCCGCTCGGGCGCCGGACGCGCAGCGGCGGGCGACGCATCGTCATCCGCCATGATGCGGCGGATGGAGGCAAGGATGTCTTCCATTGACGGCTCTTGCACCTTTGGGATCGCAGCCATGTTCGACCTCGGCCGAAGGCGTCCCGGCGCACCTTTGCGTGCGGCCGCACCGGTGGGCGAGAATCGCCAAACGCGATGTCAAGTATTCACCCTGGAACCGGGCTGCAAAAGAGCCCGGCACACCCCAATTCAGCGTTATTTTGAGGGCTACTTCCCGTCGGGCGTGCGGACGCCGGCCCAGCTGTCGCGCACCTGATTGTAGTGCACCTGGGGATTGTACACGTCCACCTTCAGCCCCAGCGACACCGCATCGAGCCGGCCGATGATGGAGACGAGCGAATAGGCCGCCACCACGCGGTCACGCTGCGCCACCACGAGGGCGGACTGGGAGTTGGTGAGATCGCGCTGGGCGTTCAGCACGTCGGTGGTGGTGCGCTGGCCAACACGCCACTCCTCGCGCACGCCTTCCAGCGCCAGGGTGTTGGCGGCGACCGAGGCCTGCGCGGCCTGGATCTGCACCTTGGCCGCTTCCAGCGCGCCCCAGAACTGGACCGCCTGGGCGCGGATGGCGTCGCGGTTCACGTCCACGTCGATCCGCGCCTGCGACAGTAGCTCCTTCGCCTGGCGGATGTTCGCGTACTCCACGCCGCCCTGGTAGATCGGCACCGACAGGTTAAGGGTCGCCGCAGCGGTCCCGACCCGCTCCACGCCGATGCTCGAATCGTAGGACTGCTGAAGCTGGCCCTGCAGGCTCAGGTTCGGCATCAGCGCGCCTTCGGCGACCTTCACCTGGAACACCGCCGCATCCACGGCGAATTCAGATGCCTTGATGGCGGGATGCTGGCTCAGCCCGCCCGAAATCACGCGATCCACCTTGGGGGGCAGCATGCCCTCGATGGAGCGCGGCGTGAACAGCTTGCCCGGCTCGACGCCGATCACCTGCCGGTACACCGCCCGGGCCGAGGACAGGTTCGCCACCGCCTGGCTCACCTGATACTGCGCGTCGGCGACACGCGCCTCCGCCTGGGCCACGTCGGTGCGGGTCACCTCGCCCACGTTGAAGCGGTCTCGGGTGGCGCGCAATTCCTGCTCGAACGCGGCGAGGCTCTGCCGCTGGAGGTCGAGGAGCGCGATGGCCTGGATCACGTTCATATAGGCCGTCACGCCGTTCAGCAGCACCGTCTGCTCGGTGTTGCGGAGCGTCTCCCGCTGGCCCCGCACCTGCGATTCGGCGGTACGGGTCTGGTTGCCGGTGATGAAGCCGTTGAACAGGGTGTAGGCCGCCGTCAGGGCGAACTGGCGTGGCCAGGCATTGCCGCTGGAGGCGGTGGTGCCGGTGGGCTGGTAGCGGTAGGCCTCAGGCCCCGCCGACGCCGAGGCGCCGAGGGTCGGCCGATAGCCGGAGAGGGCCTGCGGCACCTTCTCGTCCACCGCCCGCGTACCGGCACGCGCCGAATTCAGCGTGGGGTTGTTGACGTAAGCCATGGCGAGCGCAGCGTCGAGAGACTGTGCGGACGCGCTCCCCATGCCGAGGACGATGATGCTGGCCCCCGCCAAAATTGCATATCCGTTTCGGCGAACGAGTCTCGCAACCGACATCCCAATCTCCCGGTCCGACGCGGCATGCAGACATGCTGCAGCGACTCTGCCGCGCGGTAACTTTCTCGAAAGATATCTGCACCGCTCGCGATCGGGAACCGATCGGTTCGATGTCACGGACGTTTTCGGGTCAGCGCGGCAAACGCGCCACAGGTGCTTCAGAAAACGAAGCGTGGCGCGGCCTTGAAGCCGGGCAGCGCGGGCACGGCGGCGTTGAAGGCCACCCGCTCGCTCATGGCACCGGCCACCTTGGTGAACACGCGGGCCTGTCCGGCGCCCCCATGGCCGACCACGGCGACGACTCGGCCGCCCTCCTTCACCTGAGCGAAGAGGTTGGCCGGCACCTCGTCCACCGCCCCGTTGAGCAGGATGAGGTCGTAGGGCGCCTCGGCGGCCCAGCCGGCGTTCAGCGGCCCCTGCATCACCGCCACGTTACCGACGCCCAGCTCGGCGAGGGTCGCCGTCGCGGTCGCGGCGAGGCCGGCGTCTTCCTCCACGGCGACCACCTGCTGCGCGAGGCGCGACAGCACGGCGGCCGAATAGCCGGTGCCGGTGCCCACATCGAGCACGTGCTCATGCTCCTGTACGTCGGCGAGCTGCACCAGGCGCGCGAGAATCATGGGCTCGATGAGATAGCGCGGGGCATTGCCGGAGGTGAGCGCCAGATCGTCGTCGATATATGCGAGGGACTTCAGCGGCGCCGGCACGAACTTCTCGCGCGGGATCTCCAGCATGGCGGCGACGATGCGCGGATCGGTGACGTTGTTGGTGCGGACCTGCCCGTCCACCATGCCGCGGCGAAGCTCGACGAAATCGATCATATGCGTCTCCGGCCAAACCCGGAGCGGCCCGGCCGAAACATCCCGGGCGGCGGCTCCGTGCCAAAACTCTCGATAAGACGCCCTTCAGCCGACCGGATCGCCAGACGATCCGCCCGGTTCGGGCGCTGGCGCGGCCGGCATGCCGAGGGTTCGGAACGCCTGTGCCGCCCGGCTCAAGAGCCATATTGCCGCCCCTTTTGCAAGGCGCTCCACAGCGCCGGGGCGGTGATCGACCGGCCGATGTGGCCGCAAGTCGCATGGCCCCGCGCCAGCGGCGGGTGGAGGCTTGCCGGCCTGCCCCGGCTTGATCCCCGCATTGGCCGCCCGCGCGCCGGGCGACACACCCCCGGCGCGTTGCCGGTGGCTGCAGCCACGATACGGTAGCCACGAGATGGCAACCAGTTGATGGCGGCGTAGAGGACGCAGGAAGAGACCCGCACGATGAACGCTTCGCTCCCCCCGGCCGCCGCCGGTCCCACCCCATCAACCCTCGACGAGGACGCGGTGCGCCGGCTCGTCCATCTGTTCTATGAGCGGGTGAACAAGGATGCGGTGCTCGGCCCGATTTTCTCCGGCCGCATCAAGGACGATGCCTGGCCAGTCCACCTCGCCAAGATGTGCGATTTCTGGTCCTCCGTGCTGCTGAAGTCCGGACGCTACGAAGGCCGCCCCCTGCCACCGCACCTGGCGCTGGGATCGGACGCCGGCGACGCGCAGTTCGCCCGCTGGCTCGCCCTGTTCCGCCCCACGGCGCTGGAGGTGCTGCCGCCGGATGCGGCGCAGGCAGCCATCGCCCATGCCGAACGCATGGCCCATTCGTTCCGCCTCGCCATCGGCTTCCCAATGGCGAGGACATCACGCGGATGCCGCTGGTCCGGTAGGATTCGGACCGGATCTCCCTTTGACATAGAGCACCGTCTACCACCCACCCGGACCTTCCCGCCGGTCGGCGCCGCAGACTTTAAAACCGCGACAGAATCCGGAATTTGAGCCCTCTTGCACGTTCGCTCGGCGTCGCGCGCACCCTTTGGCGCGCCCGCACACCGGGGCAAGACAGGTGAGCCCCTCGACCCGCCGGATGCCGCAGGCCGACAGCAATGATTCGAAACAAAAGGACTTGTAAAATAAAATTCGTCGCGCCCTTTGGCCGCAATCCCCTGATATTACCTAGATACCGCTCATCAGGAAAATGAGTGATGATTTGCAGGGTGTTGTGAGGGGAGCGAATTGCGAAGCGATGCAGTCACCGTTGCGGCGGTCATTCCACTTTTCAACGGCGCATCTTTCATCCGGGAAGCGCTGGACAGCGTCTTGAGCCAGACCGAGCCGGCGGACGAGATCATCGTGGTGGACGATGGCTCCACCGACGATGGTCCGGCCATCGTCGCGGAGATGGCGCTTCATCACCCCATCACCCTGCTGCGCAAGCCCAATGGCGGCCAGTCGTCGGCCCGCAACCTCGCCATCCAGCACACGGCGTGCAGCCACGTGGCCTTCCTCGACCAGGACGATGCCTGGTACGAGGAGCACTTGGAAATACTCAAGCGGCCGTTCATGCAGGGCCACACGCGCCGGCTCGGCCTGGTCTATGGCAATCTCGATCAGATCGACCGCAAGGGACGGCTGATCCAGCAATGCTGCCTGGATGATATCCTGTCGCCCCAGCCCAAGCGGTCGCTGCGCGACTGCCTGCGGCACGACATGTTCATCCTCCCCGGTGCAGCGCTGGTATCGAAGCAGGCCATGATCGACGCCAGCCTGTTCGACGAGCGACTGTCGGGCTACGAGGACGACGACCTGTTCGTGCGCATGTTCGCGCTCGGCTTCTGCATGGTCTATCTCGATGTCGCCGTGACGCGCTGGCGCATCTATGATGGCTCCACCTCCTACAGTCCGCGCATGACGCGCTCGTGCATGATCTATTTCCACAAGCTGGTGGAGATGTTCCCGGACGAGCCGCGCGTCGGCTTCCTTCACGCCCAAAATGCCATTGGCCCGCGCTTCATGGACGTGCTCACCACCGAGTTCATCGCGGCCTCAAAGACCAGGGACAACGAGCGCCTGCGACAGGCCTGGAGTGATATTCAGGAGGTGATCCCGGTCATGGCGCCCAAGGTCCGCCGTCGGATGCGGCTGGTTCGCCCGATCATCGCAGCGACAGCCTTCGGTCCCGTCCGTTCGCTTGCCAGACGGGCGGTGCGCTACGTGGCACGCGACGTGCTGAAAGACACGCGGGAGCTGCGGAAGATGCGTAAATGGTCCGGGGACAAGCTCAAGGCTCTGCTTGCGCCCGCCGCGGTAACACCTTAAGAACGCGCCTTCGTGAGGCCACGTGGCGGAGTGGTTACGCAGCGGACTGCAAATCCGTGCACCCCGGTTCGATTCCGGGCGTGGCCTCCACTCCCCGCGATAGAGCGCACTACCCACGACAGAGCGCGCCGAGACCCCCATCCTGTGGCATCGCCGCCGGCGCCAGAGCGCGTCTTGCGGGCCACAGACGCCGCCGAAGCAGCGGTTCCGGGCCTTCTCACCCCATCCATGACGCATCGCGATACCACACACCGTTGACTTGCGCAGGCGTCGGCGGTTGATGAACCTTATGCGGCCCACTCCTTTGGCCGCCGGAGACAGGCATGAGTTCAAAAGCCCCCCAGAGCCAGAGCCAGGGCGCCGCAAAGGACGAGACCAGGGCGGTATTGCGCCGCCTGCTCCTTTCGGACGGCCGCACCCACTGGAAGGGCTATGCGCTGGCCTTCGTGTTCATGGGCCTCATGGGCGCCTGCACGGCGCTGCTAGCCTATTTGATGCGGGACGCGGTGAACGCCATCTTCGTCGCCCCCACGCCCCAGGCGGTGTGGGCGGTGTCCGGCGCGGTCATGCTTTTGTCCATCATCAAGGGCGCCTCGGCCTACGGCCAGAGCATCACCATGGCGCGGGTGGGCAACCGCATCGTCGCCGACAACCAGAAGCGCGCGTTCGACCAGATCCTGCTGCAGGACGCGAGCTATTTCGCCAGGCACCACACCGCCGAGATCACCGGCCGCTTCTCGACCGGCGCCAATGGCGCGCGCGGCGCGCTGGACCTCGTTGTCACCAGCATCGGGCGCGACGCCCTGTCCCTGGTCATGCTGGCGACGGTGGCCATCGTGCAGGACCCGTTCCTGGCCGTCATCGCCCTGGTGGTGATGCCCACGGCGGTCATCGGCACCCGCAAGCTGATCAAGAAGACCAAGACCCTGTTCACCTCCGGCTTCCGCTCCGGGGTACAGCTGTCCTCCATCGCCATGGAGGCGATCCAGGGCGTGCGCACGGTGAAGGCCTACACGCTTGAGCCGGTGATGCGCGAGCGCACCCACAAGTTCATCGACGACGTGGAGGCCAATTCCAACCGCCTGGTGCGCACCCAGGCCAAGTCCAGCCCGCTCATGGAGACCCTGGGCGGCCTCGCCATCGGTGGCGTGGTGCTCTACGCCGGTTACAATGTGATCGAGCTGGGCCGCTCCCCCGGCCAGTTCTTCTCGGTGCTCACCGCGCTGCTCCTCGCCTACGAGCCGGCCAAGCGGCTCGCCCGCATGCATGTGGACCTCGCCAGCCACGTCATGGGCGCGCGCATGCTGTTCGAGCTGCTCGACGCCCCCTCCCCCGACCGTGACGCCCCCGGCGTGCCGGCCCTGCCCCGCCCCCGCGGCCGGGTGGAGTTCCGTGAGGTGGTGTTCGGCTATCGCCCCGGCGAGAACGTGCTGCGCGGCCTCGACCTGGTGGCCGAGCCGGGCCAGACCACGGCCCTCGTGGGCCAGTCCGGCGGCGGCAAGACCACCATCATCAACCTCATCGAGCGCTTCTATGATCCGCAGGGCGGCGCGGTGCTCATCGACGACATCGACGCTCGCGGCGTGACCCGCTCGTCGGTGCGGGCCAACGTCGCCCTGGTGAGCCAGGACGTCTACCTCTTCTCCGGCACGGTGAAGGACAATATCGGCTTCGGCCGCCCCGGCGCCACCGACGAGGAGATCGTCGCGGCTGCGCGCGCGGCCCACGCCCACGACTTCATCATGGGCTTCGAGAACGGCTACGACACGCCGGTCGGCGAGCACGGCGCCCAGCTCTCAGGCGGCCAGCGCCAGCGCATCGCCATTGCCCGCGCCTTCCTGAAGAATGCGCCCATCCTGCTTTTGGACGAGGCTACCGCCGCCCTCGATTCCGAATCGGAGGCGCTGGTGCAGCGGGCGCTGAACGAGCTGCAGCACCAGCGCACCACCATCGTCATCGCCCATCGCCTGCAGACCGTGGTGCGCGCGCACAAGATCTGCGTGGTGGAGCATGGCCGCGTGGTGGAGCACGGCACCCATGACGAGCTGATCGCCCGGCGGGGCCGTTATTACGGCTTCTATTTCGCCCAGTTCTCCCACGAGCAGAAGCAGCAGGAAGGCGCCGAAGGCAGCGCCGGCGCGCCTGTGGACAATCTCGGCGAGGCTACCGGCACACGCCTCCACGCCTGATTTTACAAGGCCTTGCACCCGGTCTGCGGACCGGGTGCGGCAATGCGGGCGCAGAAAATGCGCGTTTCGACTTCACAAGCGGGCAAGCGGTTGCTATATCGCCCGCCTCGGTCGCAAGACCCACGGTCCCTGATAGCTCAGTTGGTAGAGCGTTCGACTGTTAATCGAATGGTCGCAGGTTCGAGTCCTGCTCAGGGAGCCATTTCTACCCCGCACAGCACGATCACCGGCACGGCATAAGGGCTCATGGGCTCGGCGCTTGCGGAGCTGGACGTGCAGCTGGGTTCGGCGACGCATTCCACCCCCGACATCATCACATGATTGCGGTGCCGCCTTGAGCGCTGCTTCGGGCTCCCGCGCACTGTAGGCGCCAAGGAAGCGGGCCGGCCTTCCGAAACCGCCCGCTTCAACGAATCCATCAAGCTCGCCAGCTTCAGGCCGCACCTGCCACCAGCGCCCGCTCCAGCTTGCCGAGGCCCTCATCGAGGAGCGCGTCGGGGATGGTCAGCGGGTTCAGGAGGCGGATGGTATTGCCGTAGACGCCGCAGGTGATGAGGATGAGCCCGTCGGCCAGAGCCGCCTGGGTCACGCGCCGGGCGGCGTCGGCGTCGGGCTCCACGGTGCCGCGCTTCTTCACCACGTCGAAGGCGACCATGGCGCCCGGCCCCCGGATGGAGCCGATGGCAACGGCGTCGTTGCGCAGGGCCATGCGGGTAAGGGCGTCCTTGATGCGGGCGCCGATGGCGTTGGCGCGCTCCACCAGCTTCTCCTCGGCGATCACGTCCAGCACGGCGAGGGCGGCGGCGCAGGCGATGGGATTGCCGGCATAGGTGCCGCCGAGTCCGCCCGGCTCGGCGGCATCCATGATCGCCTCCCGACCGATCACGCCCGACAGGGGAAAGCCGCCGGCCAGCGACTTGGCCACGGTGACGAGATCCGGCTCGACCCCGGAATGCTCGATGCCGAACATGCGGCCGGTGCGGGCAAAGCCGGTCTGCACCTCGTCGGCGATCAATACGATGCCGTGCGCGTCGCAGGTCTGGCGCAAGGCCACAAGCAGCTCGGTGGGCGCCGGCAGGAAGCCGCCCTCGCCCTGCACCGGCTCGATGATGATCGCCGCCACGTCCTGCGGGCCGATGTCAGCGCGGAACAGGTAGTCGAGCGCCTTGAGCGTGTCGGCGACGCTCACGCCATGGTCGGCGCAGGGGAACGGGAGATGGAAGATGCCGGGCGGGGAGATGCCGAACTTCTTCTTGTAGGGCAGCACCTTGCCCGTGAGCGCCATGGTCAGCGCCGTGCGGCCGTGGAAGCCGCCGGAAAAGGAGATGACACCGGTGCGGCCGGTGGCGGCCTTGGCGATCTTCACCGCGTTCTCCACCGCCTCGGCACCGGTGGAGAACAGGATGGATTTCGCTGCGCCGGTGAAGGGGGCGATGGCGTTCAGCCGCTCGCACAGGGCCACATAGGGCTCGTAGGGCACGATCTGGAACGCGGTGTGGGTATAGGCGTCGAGCTGGGCGCGCACCGCCGCCAGCACTCTGGGATGGCGGTGTCCGGTGTTGAGCACGGCGATGCCGCCGGCGAAATCGATGTAGCGCGTGCCATCGGCGTCCCAGACCTCCGACCCCTCGGCCTTCTGCGCGAAGACCGGATAGGCGGTGGCGATGCCCCGGGGAATGGCCTTGGTTCGGCGGGCTTGCAGCGCGGCATTCTCGGACATGGCGCTCCTCCTTGTGGTTGCCTCAGGATAAGACGCGATCGCGTTCCGCGGGTATGGGATTGATCGGTGCCACCAGCCCCCGCCGGCCTCAACCGGACGAAGCCACTCCCGGCTCAGTGCGTCAGGCGCGCTCGGCGTGGATGCGGCCGTCCACCAGCTCGACGATGCGGTCGCAGCGCTCGGCCAGCGCCATATTGTGGGTGACCACGAGAAAGGTCGTGCCCCGCTCGGCATTGATCCGGCGCAGCAGCGCGAACACGCTGTCGGCGGAGGCGGTGTCGAGGTTTCCCGTGGGCTCGTCGGCGAGCACCAAAGCCGGCTCCATGGCCAGCGCCCGGGCGATGGCGACCCGCTGCTGCTGGCCGCCCGACATGTTGGTGGCGCGGTTGTTGCGCCAGCGGCTGAGGCCCACCCAGTCCAGCAGTTCGTCGGCCCGCTGCTCCATCTGCCGGTCGGGGTGGCCGCGGTCCACCAGCATGGGCATCATCACGTTCTCGGCCGCCGTGAAGGCCGAGATCAGGTAGTGATACTGGAACACGAAGCCGATGGCGTGGCCCCGCAGCCGGGTGCGCGCGGCATCGTCGAGCTGCGTGGTGTCGGCCCCGGTGACTTCGAGGCGCCCGGAGGTGGGGCTGTCCAGCAGGCCGATGATGTTGAGCAGCGTGCTCTTGCCCGAGCCGGACGGGCCGATCAGCGCCACGAACTCGCCGGCCCGCAGGGTGAGGTCGATGCCGTGCAGCACCTCGGTCTCCACCGGCGTGCCGATGGCGTAGGATTTGCGGATCGCCTGAAGCGCCAGCACATCAGCCACGGATCGCCTCCACCGGATCGATGCTGGCGGCGCGCACCGCCGGGGCAAGGCCGGCGACCACGCCGGTCAGGGTGGCGAGCAGCGCTGCGGCCACGAACAGGCTCGGCTCCAGGATCAGCGGGAACAGCTCCGAGCCGTCCACCTGCCGCAGCAGGTGGTGCCAGAGGATGAGCGCTCCGGCGCCGGCCGCCGACCCCAGCAGAGAGCCGAAGAGGCCCAGCACTCCACCCTGGATGAGGAAGACCCGCAGGATCCGCCCGCGGGACGCGCCCATGGCGCGCAGGATGCCGATGTCCTTGGAGCGCTGGATCACCGATACCACCAGCACGGCGGCGATGCCGAACGCCACCGAGATGCCCACGAACAGCCGGATCAGGGTGTTGGAGGTCTGCTGCGCCCGCACCGCGGTGAAGAACTGGGCGTTGGTGGTGATCCAGCTGTCCGCCTCCACCGGCACCACGGCGGCGATGTCGCGGGCGATGTCCTCGGCGGCGTAGGTGTCGGTCACCGTCATGTCGATGGTGGTGACGCCGCCGATGAGGTTGAGCAGGCTCTGGGCGGTGCGCAGGGCCACATAGGTGTTGCGCCCGTTGGCCGCCTTGTTGCCGAAATCGAAGATGCCGGTGATGGTGAGGATGCGCCCGCTCCCGTTAGCCGTGGTCACGTTGAGCTTGTCGCCCACGCCAGCGCCCAGGTCCTTCGCCAGCTCGGTGCCGACGAGAATGTCATCGGTGCCGAGGCGCGCCTCCCCCGCCACCAGATAGTCGGGCACCCGCACGATGCGGAAATACTGCTCCGGCTCCATGCCGGTGATGGAGATGGAGCGGCTGGCGTCGCCCCGCACCGCGAGGGCCGATCCCGACGCCGTGGGTGCCACCACCACCACGTCAGGCCGCGCCCGCATGGCGACAGCGATGGACTGCCACTGGTCGATGGAGAGAATGCGCTGGGACGGCTTCTGCACCAGCGCGCCCTCGATCACGCCCGGATCGAAGCGCAGCGGACGCGCCACCTCCTCCGGCGGCAGCAGCTGGATCTGCGGCTGGGAGGTCAGCACCCGCTTGATGAAATTGGTCTGGAGCCCGGCCAGCATGGCCGACATGAACACGATCACGCCCACGCCGATGGTGATGCCGCCGAGGATGAAGGCGGTCTGCATGCGCCCTTCGCCGAGGAAGCGCAGGGCGGCGATCCATTCGAACGGCAGCCAGCGGTTCATCGCGACACCGGCCGGATGCGCTGGCCGGCGCGCACCCCCGAGGCCACCGGCAGCACCGCCTCGCCGGGGGTGAGCCCCTCCAGCACCTGAACCTGGTCGCCGGCCCTCAGGCCGAGGCGGACCTTCTGCTCCCGCGCCCGCCCGTCCCGCGCCACCAGCACGAACGGCGCCGCCGAGGTGGGGCTGTGCACGGTGCGCGCGGGCACCACCACCGCGTCCGGCCGGCGATCCACCGCGATGTCCACGGAAACGGTCATGTCCTGCCGCAGGTAGACCGGCGGTTCGGGCACCGTAAGCTTCACCTCCACCGAGGCCCGGGTGATGTCCACGGAGGGGTTGATATAGGTAAGGCTCGCGGGGAACCGCTGGTCCGGATAGGCGTCGGCGGACGCCAGCGCGCTCTGGCCGAGCTTGAGCAGGCTGAGGTTCTTCTCGTCGATCTGGACCACGAGCTGGGTGTCGCCGGCCGGCGCCAGCACCAGCAGCGTCTTGCCCGCCTGCACCACGGCGCCGCGCTCCACGCTGCGGGTGATGAGCACGCCGTCGCGCGGGGCGGTGATGGTGGCGTAGCCGAGCCGCGCCCGGGCAGTGGCAAGGTTCGCCTTGGCCTGGCTCAGCTGGGTCTCGGCGATGACATAATCGCTGCCGCCGGGACTTGAGGTGTAGACCTGCAGCTCCGCCGTGCGCGCCAGCGTCAGGGCGACATTCAGCGCCCGTGTCGCCTCGTCCAGGGTCGCCTGGGTGCCGGCGCCAGATTTGGCCAGCTTGTCGGCGCGATCGAAGGCGGCGCGGGCATTGTCGAGGTTGGCACGGGCCTGCTTTTGCGCCTCGTCGGCGGCGGGCTTGGTGAGTTCGCGCAGCTGCCGCATGCGGGCGTCGGCCTGGGCCACGGCGCCCTCGGCCTGCACCACTGCGGACTCAAGCTCGGTGGCGTCGAGGGAAACCAGCGGCTGGCCCTGCCGCACGCTCTGGCCCTCCTCCACCAGCACCTCCTTGACGGTGCCGGTGATCTGGCTGCCGATGCTCACCCGGTAGGGGGTCTCCACATGGCCGGTGGCGACCACGGTGCGCACCAGCTCGGCCTTCACCACCGGATAGACCACCACCTCCGGCCCCGCGCGCCAGCGCAGCAGCCCCCAGCCCGCCCCGGCCAGCACCAGCATAAGGGCGGCGATCCGCCATTTGCGATGCCACACGGCGGCGATGAGGCCGCCGTGTCCCGCCGCCTTCGGCAGGTCACGCGACGCGGTGTCGGCAGCGGGGGTGATCTGGTCCACGTGATCCCTGAACGGTTGCGGCTTGGCGCCATGCGCGGGGCTCGCATCAGGGAAGGCCGGGCGCCGGGATTCGATGGTGCGAACCCCGGCATCATGGTCCGCATTGCGGGCCGGTTAAAGGCGCTGGCTCAACTTGAGCGCAGCAATAAGCCGCGCCCTCCCCTGCCCCGCGCCGCTCAGTAGTCCCACTGGGCGCCGATGCCGACCTCGGCCGAGCCGTCGGCGCCGGTGGCGCCCTGCAGGCGGATGTTCTTGGTGATGTCCATGTCGACCGTGACCTGGCTGGAGCCGGGCGTCGTGCCCTGCCGCACGCCCAGATACATGCGGTCGTTGAGGCGTCGGCCGATGCCCACCTGGCCGCCGGTGCCGGCGGCATTGGTGCCCACGTCCAGACTGTCCACGCCCAGCGAGCGGCGCATCTGGTCGAGCACGCCGGAGCCGCCGGAGAATTGCGCGATGGTCTGGGCGATCTGCAGCGCCTGCGCTCCCGTCAGCGAGCCGGCGGAGCGGCCGAACATGAGGCGCGAGAGCACCTCGTCCTGCGGCAGGGTGGGGGTGGAACTGAAGGTCACGTCCGGGCGCGAGGCCGCCCCGGTGACCAGAATCTGCGCGGTGATGTCGTTGGCGGTGGTTTCCGCCACGAAGTCGAGGTCCGGGTCCGTGGTGCCGTTGAAGGTGATCTTGCCGCGGGTGAAATTCAGCCGCCGGCCCAGAATGTCGAAGGTGCCGCGCCGCATCTCGAAGCCGCCGAGCGTCGCCGGGCTGGCGGTGGTGCCGCCCACCTTGAGGTCGCCGCCGAGTTCGGCCTCCAGACCCATGCCGCGCACGAACACGTTGTTCGGGGCCGAGACCGTGAGGTCCAGCGCCATGCCGGCATTGCTCCGGCGCGGCGCGTTGGCCCCGGCCTTGCCGCCCGGTCGGTTGGTACTCACGTTCCAGTTGCGGCCGCCGTTCACGTGCCGCACGTTCAGCGCTGCGCCGCCGCCGGGCAGGCGATCAGGAATGTTCACGTCGAGATGGCGCACCACCAGCCGGCCGGTGACACGCGGATTGTTGGCAAACGCCCCTTCCACCGCGAGCCGCCCCTCGGCCACGAGGCGCATCAGGTCGCTGTTGACGAGGCCGGCATTGGTGAGATCCACGTCGATGCGACCGGGGAAGCCCTGCGCCGGCTCCAGCGCCACCGTGCCGCGCGCCGAGAGGCCGCCGCCATTGGGCGTGCGCGCGGTGAGGGACGACAGGGTCACCGAGCGATCCGTGCCGGTGATGACGCCCTCGATGTTGGAGAGGTTGACCCCGTTCACGCCATCGTCGAAGCGGGCACCGGAGATGCGCACCGTGCCGCCCGCCCGTGGTGCGGCGGCGGTGCCGCGCACGGTGGCATCGATAGCCGCCCGGCCGCGCACCTGCGCGCCGGAGGTGGCGAGCATGGGATTGGCAACGCCGAGATCCAGCGCGCCCCGGATCGCGAGATCGAGATCGCCCGCGCCCAGGGGCGCCGAGCCGGTGAGGGTCACATCCGACAGGAACCGCCCGGTCACGGTCGTGCGCGTGCTCACGCGCCCATCCGCGAACCGGCCATCGGCGCGGACATCGAGCGGGCCGATGCCGTTGGCGGACAGGTCGCGGGTGCTGACCCGGGCGACGGTCAGGGAATAGGTGCCGGTAGGCGCCGCCGCTGGCCCTTCGAGCCGCGCGCTGCCGGACAGCGTGCCGGATAGATTGAGACCCGGGGCGGCGAGGTCCGCCAGCGCCAGCGGCAGGGTGGTGAGGGTCACGTCCAGCGCCAGCGAAGAGCCGGCCCGGCCGGACACGCTGGCGCTGCCGCCGCGCGTGGTCAGCGTCAGCCGGTCGATGGCGAGGGTGTCGCCCGACCAGCGGAAATTGGCCGGTGCGGCAGTGGTGATGCTGGTGCCGCCGCGCGCGAGATTGAGGCGATCGAGGCGGAAGCCGATGGTGCCGTCGCGCGGGGTGAGAAGACCGGTGGTGGTCAGCGTCGCGCCGTTGACCACGGCATCGAGATTGACGCTCGTTCCCCCCGCCGCGCCATTGGCGGTGAGATTGGCCTGCGAAATGTCCATGCCGCCGGCGTTCACGGCGCGCAGCCGCACCGTGCCGTCCAGCGCCGGGGCGCCGGCCGGGTCCACCACGGTGGCATCGATGCGCGCGCTGCCCACGCTCTGCCCGGCGGCTGAGACATTGGCGGCATCCGCCTTCACCGCCACGCGCTGGCGCCCGCCGGTGGCGTCGAGGCGCACATCGGCTGTGAGCCGCCCGGCCAGCTCGGTGAGCGCGAGGGGCGACAGATCATTGAGGTCGCCGGCGGCGATGGCGAGCGTCCCGTCCGCAAGGCCCTTGCCATCGAGCCGCACTTCGCCCTTGGCCGAGACCGAACCGATGGCGAGGACGAGGTCCTTCAGCTGCCGCGCCCCATCCGCCAGCGTAGCGAAGGCGCCCGAACCGGTGGCAGGCTTGCCGGCCACCCGACCGTCGAGGGTGAACTGCGCCGCCGGGTTTCCGGTGAGGTCGGAGGCCGTAACGGCAAGGCTGAGGCCCTCCACCTTCTGCTTCATGGCGGTGCCGGCGGGCATCAGCAGCCGGGCGGTGAGGCCGAGGTTGTCCAGGCTGCCCCGGAACGCCGCCTCGCCCGTCACCGCGCCGGAGACGCGGGGGTCAAGCTTTGCCACATCCGCAAGCGCCAGCTTCGCCGCAAGGTCGGCGCGGGCTCGCGAGAGCGTGCCGTCGGCGGTCACCGTCAGGCTGTCAGAGGCGAGGCTGAAGCGGTCGACGCGGATGGCATTCTGCCCGTCCCGCGCCAGCTTGGCGGCCAGGGTCGTGGTACCGCCGAACAGGCCGTCCACCGCCGCGATGCCGGTCGCCACATCCCTGGTGCCGCCGGTGATGCTCGTATCCACGCGGGAAAGATCGCCGCTGGCGTCGATGGTGGCGTCCAGCGCCGCCGTGCCCGCCAGCGTCCGCCCGGCGAGGGGGGAGAAGGCGGCGAGATCCAGCTTCTCCAGCTTGAGCGTGCCGGCGATCTTCTCCGCCGAGGCATTGCCGCTGAAGCGGCTGGTGAGGGCGGCAAGCTCCACCGTGGCGGCGGTGACGGCGGGGGCACGCCCCTTGGGCTGCGCGCCGGCCACGTGGAAGCGGGCGGTGCGTCCCAGCGCCTGCGCCACCTTCGGATCGTCGGCGGAAAGCCCGTCCGCCTTGCCATCCAGGGTGAAGGCGAGGGTCTGGCGGGCATCGGGAAGGGTGGCTGCGGTGATTTCGACGGTGGCGGCGCCATAGCCGGCGCCCTTCAGGCCCTCGGCGGTGGCGCGGGCGGCAAGCACGGGGGACGTGAACGCGCCCTTCAGGGTGCCCTCCACCCCCGCCGCCTTCCAGGTGACGCCCGGCGCGAGCGCGGCGAAGCGGCCCGCCTCGCCGGCCTTGAGGCCGAAAGCAAGATCGGCGGTCATGGCGTCCGCATCCACGCTGCCGTGCACGCCAGCGCCGAAGCCGGCGGAGCGGGCGGTGGCGCTCTCGATGGCGATGCGCCGCGCCTTGTCGATGGTGGCGGCGCCGGCGAGCTCCACGCCCCCTTCCAGCAGGGGCGCAATCTGGGCCGGAACCAGCCGGGCGATGTCGGCCTCGGCAGTGAAACTTACGCGCCGCGCCGCACCGGTGGCCCGCACCTTTGCCGAACCCTCGATCCTGGCAGCGGTGCCGGCCGCAACGTCGAGACGCCCGTCCCAGGCATCCAGCGGGCCGACGCCCTTGAGGGTCGCCGTGATGGCCGGCAGGTCGGCGATGCCGGCCGCCCGCGCCACGAGGCCCCCGGCCGGTTCTTCGGCGGTGATGTCGAGGTCGAGGTGCTCGGTCTGCGGCACATAGCCGAGCCGGCCGGTGAGGCTGCCCGGCTGGTCCCGCCGCTTGAGATTGAAGGCGCCGGACAGCCCCCGCTCCAGCGAGCGCAGCTCGGCGGTGGCCACCAGCGACAGCACGGCGGCATGCCCGAGCACCGGCTCGTCGATGACGATTTCATCGAGCGACAGACGGCCGATCCGCACCGGCAGGGCGAAGCCGCCGCCACCGCTGGTGGTCTGGGGCGAAGCCGGGGCCGGTGGCAGCTCGGGCTTGCGCTGGAGCGCGATGCGGGTGGCGCCGGCGGCGTCGATGTCGAGTGAGCCGAGGAGCAGCGACAGGGGATTCCAGTCGAGGCTCACATTCTCCACCTCGGCGAACGGGCCCTTGGGATCGGACGCAACGATCCGCGCCACCGCCATGTTGGCGGGCACAAAGCCGGTAATGCCGGAGATTTCGACATTCAGCCCGTTGGCGGAGGCAAGTGAAGAGCCCACGCGCGCCAGAAGCGCCTTGCCCGGCGGTGTCTGGATGGCGCCGAACGCCAGGGCGAGCAGCAGCGTCAGGCCCGCAAGCGCAAGGCCGGTCCATTTGGCGAGGGTGCGCACTTTTCCCATCAGAAGGCCTGCCCCAGGCTGACATAGACGCCAAAGGACCCGTCATCGGGGCCGGGATTGAGCGGCACGGCGAAATCGACCCGCAGCGGCCCGATGGGCGTGTAATAGCGCAGGCCGATGCCGGCCGAATATTTCAGGCCGCTGAAGTCGGGATATTCGGTGGCGAAGGCCGAGCCCATGTCGAAGAAGGGCACGATGCCGATGGTGTCGGTGATGCGCACGCGCAGTTCCGCCGACGCCTCGAAGAAGGACAGGCCACCCACGATCTGGCCGAAGGCGTTGCGCGGGCTCGCCGACTGGTAATCATAGCCGCGCACCGAGCCGCCGCCGCCCACATAGAAGCGCCGCTGCGGCGGCACGTCGTAGAGATCGCCCACACCCACCAAGCTGCCTGCCGCCACCCGGCCGGCGATGATGATGCGCCGGTCGTCGTCGAAGGCGTGATAGGCGGAAAGCGCGGCCTTCAGCATCACCGGGCCGGCGCCGCTGTCGCCGAGATAGGCGAAGGGCTCCACCGTGGCGTTCAGCCGGATGCCGCGGGACGGATCGAGGGCGTTGTCGGTGGTGTCGTAGAAGAGGTCCACCGGGATGCCGGTGACCAGCGCATTGTAGATGCCGGTGGTGTCCTCCACCTGTCCGTCCTCGAAGTCGACGCCCACCTGCATGGAGAGCTGGTCGTCGAAGCGGTGGCGCACGGCGAGGAGCGCAACGACGCCCTCGCGGACATAGGCGTTGGTCACCTCGCGCAGGATGGCGGCGTTGAGGATCAGGTCGTCCTGAGGGGTCCATATGCCCGGCTTCACGAAGCTGGCGGCGAGCTTGTAGCCGAACGGGTCCGCATTGGGCACCGCCTCCGGCACCCCACCGAACCACGACACCGAGGCGTCGAGCCGCAAGGTCTCGCCGCCGCCGAACAGGTTGCGGTGGCCCCAGAAGCCGTTGATGGACGAGCCATCCGTGCTCGAATACTTGGCCGAGAAACCCACGTAGCGCGGATCGCGCGGGCGTACCTCGATATAGATGGGCAGCCGGCCCTGGGCGTCCAGCCGCTCGCCCTCGCGGATGCGCACGCTGGCGATGGCCTGGATGGTCAACAGGCGCTTGCGCAGTCGCGTCAGCCGGTCCGGCGAATAGGGCGTGCCGGGCGGGATCTCGACCCGTTCCTCGATGAAGTTGGGCGGCAGGAAGTCGGCGCCCGAGACGGTGAAGGTGCCAAAGGTGGCCACCGGCCCGGTCTCGACCAGAAGCGTGACGTTGAGCCGGTGGGTGGCGTGGTCGGCCACCACGTCCTTGCCGGTGAGGCGGGCGAAGGGGTGCCCGCGCTCGCGCCAGAAATCCACCACCACCGCCTCGGCACGCACCACGCGATCGGCGCGTGCGGATTCGCCCGGCTCGAGGCCAAGGGCGCGCAGGCTCGGGCCCTCCGCGAGCGGGCGGCGGGTGGCCGCGTCGAGGATGCGGATGTCGCCGAAGACGAAGGGAGGGCCGGGATCGACAACCACCTGCACCGGAACCGGGCCGGCCTTGCGGGCCCGCTCCACCACGTCGAAGATGTTGGGGGCGTTGGGCGCAATGCCGGCAACGGTGATGTGGATGGTGGCGCCATAGCGGCCTTCCCCGTAGAGCGCGGCGGTGATCCGCTCGAAATCGGAGAGCGCGCGGCGCACCAGACCGGCGGCGCCGGAGGGCGGCCGATCCTTCAGGCTTTCGAGGTTGGAGGCCTGGGTGACGGCGTTCTTGAGGCTGCTGTCGCCGCCCTGGACCTCAATGTTCAAAGTATAGGGCGTGGCATCGATGACCGGTGTCTGGCGCGACGTCGGATTCGGGTTGAACAACGCGGCGATGGAGCCGAAGAAATCATCATCCTGGGCATGCGACGGCACAGCCGAAAGCGTTACAGCCACGGCTGCAAGCAGTAACGGACGCAGCCGGTTCCAGTAATGTCGCCCTGATATCGCCACCAAACCCCGCCCGATGCCTTCCATTTCAGCCAGTGTTACGGCAAAGATGTGATCTTTATGTCACAAATCAGCCTACACGATGGGCTCTCCTAACGCCACCCTGTACCCCATTTAGCCTTAAGCAATTACCACGCAGGACGGCCGACGGGCACGCGACCGCTTACGCCGCCGTGCGGGCCAACGTCAGCGCTGCTTTGCGCACGATCTGCGTGGCTGTCCGAACCCAATGGGAGCATCGCAGGTTGAACACCGGCTGCCAGGGCCGCGCCGGACCTGCCTTCATCGGGCCCTGAAGACGGCTCACCATTTATGTTGCAGCGCAATATCAATGGTGCCTACTCTGGTGCTTCGCCCGGCGTGCATCGGGGCAACGGACACGAAAATCGCAACGGAGGTTGCCAGCGGAGGTCTCACCATGGGTTCTTCCATGAGCTTTTCCGTCACGCTGCTGGATCTGGCCGGCTTCGCCGCGCTGCTCCTGTGGGGCATCCACATGGTGCAGACCGGGGTGATGCGGGCGCTGGGACCGCGGCTGAAGGTGGTGCTGGGCCGCGCCCTGCGCCATCCGCTGCAGGGCTTCGTGGCGGGGGCGGCTGTGACCACGCTGCTCCAGAGCAGCACGGCGACGGCGCTCATGGTGTCCGGCTTCACAGCGGCGGGACTCGTCGCGCTGGTGCCGGCGCTGGCGGTGATGCTCGGGGCCAATATCGGCACCACTCTCATCGTCCAGGTGCTGTCCTTCGATGTCACGGCGGTGGCGCCGGTGGCGATTCTTGCCGGACTCATCATGTTCCGCCGCGGTGCCGGCACCGGCATGCGCGATCTTGGCCGGGTGATGATCGGCCTCGGCCTCGTGGTGCTGGCGCTCTCCCACCTCGTGGACCTGCTGCGGCCGCTGGAGGATGCCCCCTCCATCCGCATGCTGCTCGGTGCCGTCGCCACGGTCCCGCTGCTGGACGTGCTGCTGGCGGCGGTGCTGACCTGGGCGGTGCATTCCTCGGTGGCCGTGGTGCTCATCACCGCCTCGCTGGCGGCGCAGGGCGTGGTGCCGCCCAATGCCGCCATCGCCCTGGTGCTCGGCGCCAATCTCGGCAGCGCCATCGCGCCGGTGGTGGAGGCCATGGGGCGGGACGATGCGGCCGCCCGGCGCCTGCCCATGGGCAATCTCATCAACCGCATCCTCGGAGTGGCCGTGGCGCTGGCGCTCATCGAGCCCATCGGCCGCTGGATGGTGGAATTCCAGCCGGACACGTCCCGCGTGGCGGTGGACTTCCACACCCTGTTCAACCTCGCCACGGCGCTGGTCTTCCTGCCCCTGCTGAAGCCGTTCGCCCGCGCGCTGGAATGGCTCTATCCGGACCGGGAGGATGCGGCCGACCCCACCCGGCCGCGCTATCTCACCGCCGCCGACCGCGACATGCCGGTGCTGGCGCTGGGCGCCGCCGCGCGCGAGGCACTGCGCCTTGCCGACGCGCTGGAGGAGATGCTGGACGAGGCCGCCGGCGCGCTCCTTACCGGCGACCGTCGGCGCATCGCGGAAACGCGCGGGCGCGACGACATTCCCGACCGGCTGAACCGCGAGATCCGCACCTATCTCGCCATGCTCGATCCTGAGGACATGAGCCCCGCCGACCGACGGCGGGTGGAAGAGATCCTCGCCTTCTCCGCCAACATGGAGCAGGCGGCGGACGTGGTGTGCGGCCGCCTGATGACCGATGCCGGCAAGCGGCTCAAGCGCGGCATCGCCTTCTCATCCGCGCAGCAGGCGGAGCTGGACCAGCTCATGGAGCGGCTGAAGGCCAATATCCGCCTCGCCTCCTCCCTGTTCATGACCGCCGACCCGCGCGCCGCGCGCCTGCTGGCGCTGGAGAAGACCGCCTTCCGCGACAGCGAGACCCTGGCGGCGCGGCGGCATTTCGACCGCCTGCGGCAAGGCCTTGCCACGCTCGCAGACGCCAGCGGGCTGCACATCGACATCGTGCGCGATTTGAAGCTGGTGAATTCGCACGTGGTGGCTGCCGCCGCCTATCCGGTGCTGGCCCGCACCGGCGAACTGCTGGACACGCGCATCGCGGCAGGGCCCGAGCCGGCCGATCTGTCGTGACGGCGGCAGAAGCGCCCTCAGCAGGTTCAACACTTTCAGACCGAAGCTATCGCTCCATCATGGCTGGGCTTCAACCGGCCACCCACGTCAATCCGACGGCATGATCCCCTCAAGGCTGTTCCCAGCCGCACCGCGTGGATGGCCGTGTGTCGCCCGGCCATGACGGCTGCAACCTCTTCAATGCCGAGGCGCCAGCAGCTCCTGCGGCAGGGTGCGGCACACCTGCGCCACATCGGCCAGAAGCCGGCCCATGGCGGAGGTCTTGCGCCAGAGCATGGCGATCTGCCGGCTGGGCTTGGAATCGCTGAATTCCAGGAGGTGGATGTTCTCGGCCGGCTGGGATGGGGTGCGGGTCGCCAGCATGGGCAGCAGCGTCATGCCCACCCCCGCCGCCACCATCTGGCGCAGGGTCTCCAGACTGGTGGCGCGGAATTCGGACTTCTCCCGCGCCCCGGCCATCTGGCACACGTCCAGCGCCTGGTCGCGCAGGCAGTGGCCATCCTCCAGCAGCATCAGATTGTAGCGAGACAGCTCGGTGATGGAGAGGTTGTCGCGGCTGGCCAGCGCATGGGTGCCGGGAACGGCGAGGAGGAACGGCTCCTCGAACAGGAACTCGGCATGGAAATGGCTGTCGTGCACCGGCAGCGCCAGGAAGGCGGCATCCAGCGTGCCGTAGTTCAGCCGGGAGATGAGGGCAGCGCTCTTCTCCTCGAACAGCAGCAGCTCCAGCTCCGGGAAGCGGGCGCGGATGAGGGGCACCACATGGGGCAGAAGGTAAGGCCCCAGCGTCGGGAACACGCCGAGCTTGAGGGCGCCGGCCTCCGCCGCGCAGCTGCGGCGGGCGCCTTCCTTCAATTGCTCCACCTCGTCGAGGATGCGCCGCGCCCGCTCCACCGCCTCACGGCCGGCGGGGGTGAGCATGACCCGGCGCGGGGCGCGCTCCACCAGCGGCACGCCCAGTTCCTCCTCCAGCTTGCGCAGCTGGGTGGAGAGGGTGGGCTGGCTGACGAGGCACGCCTCGGCCGCCCGCCGGAAATTCCGGTGGTCGGCCAGGGCGACGAGATATTGTAGTTCGCGCAGGGTCACCGCGGGCGGCCCCCATGGGAGGTCGCCCGGAGAAAGAGGAAGTGGCGTGCCCGGCCGGTCACGCGGCCTTCACCGCCTCTTCCTTCGGCGCGCTGGAGCGGATGAGGTGATCGAAGGCGGAGAGCGAGGCCTTGGCGCCTTCGCCCAGCGCGATCACGATCTGCTTGTAGGGCACCGTGGTGCAGTCGCCGGCGGCGAAGACGCCGGGCACCGAGGTCTGGCCGTGGGCATCCACCACGATCTCGCCGCGGGGAGACAGCTCCACAGTGCCCTTCAGCCACTCGGTGTTGGGCAGAAGGCCGATCTGCACGAAAATGCCTTCCAGCTCCACCTTCACGCTCTCGCCGGTGTTGCGGTTCTCGTAGGTGAGGCCGCTCACCTTCTGGCCGTCGCCCAGCACTTCGGTGGTCTTGGCCGAGGTGAGGATGGTGACGTTGGGCAGGCTCTTCAGCTTGCGCTGGAGCACGTCGTCGGCGCGCAAGGCGCTGTCGAACTCCATCAGCGTCACGTGGGCAACGATGCCGGCCAGATCGATGGCCGCTTCCACGCCGGAATTGCCGCCGCCGATCACCGCCACGCGCTTGCCCTTGAACAGCGGGCCGTCGCAATGGGGGCAATAGGCCACGCCCTTGTTGCGATAGGTGTCCTCGCCCGGCACGTTCATCTGCCGCCAGCGGGCGCCGGTGGCGAGAATCACCGTCTTGGAGCGCAGGCTCGCGCCGTTGGCGAATTCCACCTCGACGATGTCGGCGCCGGGCACCAGCTTCACCGCCTTCTGCAGGTTGAGGATCTCCACCTCATACTCGCGCACATGCTGCTCCAGCGCGGCGGCGAGCTTGGGGCCCTCGGTGTAGGGCACGGAGATGAAGTTCTCGATGGCCATGGTGTCCAGCACCTGGCCGCCGAAACGCTCGGCGGCGACGCCGGTGCGGATGCCCTTGCGTGCCGCATAGATCGCCGCCGTGGCGCCGGCCGGGCCACCGCCCACCACCAGCACGTCGAAGCGGTTCATCTCGGCCATGCGCTTGGCATCGCGGGCGGCTGCACCGGTGTCGAGCTTGGCGACGATCTCTTCCACGCCCATGCGGCCCTGGCCGAACACTTCGCCGTTCAGGTACACGGTGGGCACCGACATGACCTGCCGGGCGTCCACTTCCTTCTGGAACAGGGCGCCGTCGATGGCCACGTGGCGGATCTTCGGGTTCAGCACGGCCATGAGGTTGAGGGCCTGCACCACATCCGGGCAGTTCTGGCAGGACTGGGAAAAATAGGTCTCGAAGACGAAGTCGCCGTCCAGCGCCTTGATCTGCTCGATGACCTCCGCTTCCAGCTTGGGCGGGTAGCCGCCGGTCTGCAGCAGCGCCAGCACCAGCGAAGTAAATTCATGGCCCATGGGCAGGCCCGCGAAGGTGAGCGCGATGCTCTCGCCGGGGCTGGACAGGGCGAAGGAGGGCACGCGGGCGCCGGCAGCATCGCCGTCGCGGCGCTCGGCGACGGTGACCTTGGGCGAGCAGTCGGTGATGTCGGAGAGCAGCTCCAGCATCTCCTTCGACTTGGCGCCGTCATCCACGAAGGCGGTGATTTCGACGGGTCGGACGAGCCGCTCCAGATACGCCTTGAGCTGAGTCTTCATGGCTGTGTCGAGCATGGCAATTCTCCGACGAATGCTTTGTAAAACGAGAAGGTGCTCCGCATCCGCCGCGCGCGGAACGCGCGGCGGAGGAGGTGGGTCCTCCCCAATGGAAGGACCCGGATGGCCTCAGATCTTGCCGACGAGGTCGAGCGAGGGGGCAAGGGTCGCCTCGCCTTCCTGCCACTTGGCCGGGCACACCTCGCCAGGATGGGAGGCGACGTACTGCGCAGCCTTGATCTTCCGCAAAAGCTCGGAAGCGTCGCGGCCGATGCCCTCGGCGGTGACTTCCACGGCCTGGATGATGCCGTTCGGGTCCACGATGAAGGTGCCGCGATCGGCGAGGCCCTGGCCCGCGCGCATCACTTCGAAGTTGTTGGTGATGGCGCCGCTGGCGTCACCGAGCATGGCGTACTGCACCTTGCCGATGGTCTCGGACGAATCGTGCCACGCCTTATGGGTGAAGTGAGTGTCGGTGGAGACGGAATAGATCTCGACGCCGAGCTTCTTGAAGTCTTCGTAGTGATCGGCGAGATCACCGAGCTCGGTGGGGCAAACGAAGGTGAAATCGGCCGGGTAGAAGAAGAACACCGACCATTTGCCGGCGAGGTCCGCCTCGGACACATCGATGAACTTGCCCTGCTTGAAAGCGGTGGTCTTGAAAGGCTTGACCGGAGTATTGACGAGAGACATGGCAATTCCTTGGATGGCTGTTGCGGTGCGAGAGGCCAGGGCCTTCGCGACGCAACATAAGGCCGGGATAGGGATAAATGAAATAGATAAGATTGTCGATATTGATAGACACTGACTATCACGAAAAGGCCCAAGCGCTTCATTTGGTAGCGAAAGCCCGTGAAACGGGCCGGCGGGAAAAGCGGGGGCGCAGCCGACGGTGCGGTGCGACATTTGCGCGCTATTTACGTTGGGACAGATCGTGATGTGGTCCTGCCCTGGCGGGTGCGGGTGCCTGCCGACGGAGCGCCGACCCGGCCATTCCGTGGCTCCCCTGTCAAGCCGAAGCGCCGAGGCGTGATCCAGCGCAAGGCTCCTGCGCGGCAGACTAAATCAATGCACCACTATGGATTTTCAAACGTCGACCACGTGATGCGCCCTTTGGCGACTCAGCACCGTCTCCCCCTCTCCCGCCTGCAGGGGAGGGTTGGGGAGGAGGCAGGCCGCGCCCAGAAGACACCGGCGGCGCCAAGTCGGAACATCTCTGCCCCCACCCTGCCCTCCCCCGCACGCGGGAGAGGGTTCATACCGTGCCGAGTCGCAGGATGGCGCGCGGCGACCCAAGCTTGGCAGACCGCCCCCTACCGCAGCCGCGCCAGCAGCTTCAGCAGCGTGGCGCGCTCGGCGGGATCAAGCGGCGCCAGCGTCTCCTCGGTGATGGCGAAGGCGTTGGGGGTGGCGCGGGCGATCACCGCGCGTCCCGCCTCGGTGGGCAACACCACGAGGAGCCGCGCGTCCTCCGGGTCCGGCCGGGTCTCCACGAAGCCGCGCCGCGCGAGGCGGTCCACCACGCCTTTGATGGTGGCGGCATCCATGGCGGTGTGGCGGCCCAGAAGGTTCTGCGAGCAGGGGCCGGTCTCGGCCAGCTTCGCCAGCGCAGCCCATTGAGTCATGGTGAGATCGTCGCCGATGCGCGCCGTGAACAGGGTGGCATGGCGCTGGGCCACCTGCCGCAGCATGAAGCCCACCTGCTCGTCGAGGATATAGGGCGCGGTGGCCTTGGCGCGCCGCGCCGGACGGCGGGCGGGCGCAGCGTCCGCCGGCTCGGCCTTAACCGGCTCGGCCTTAACCGCCGCGGCCTTCGCCTGTGCCGGCTTTACCTGTGCGGTTTTTTTTGGAGCCATGCCTACACCGCCAGATATGCGTCGCGAATCTCGGGGTTCGCCTCAAGGTCCGCCATGGTACCAGAGAACCTTATGCGCCCCTTCTCGATAATATAGGCGCGATCCGAGATCAGCTTCGCGAAGTGCAGATTCTGCTCCGAGATGACGATGGAGAGGCCCTGTTTCTTCATGGTGAGGATGGCGTCGGCCATCTGCTCCACGATCTTGGGCGCAAGGCCCTCGGAGGGCTCGTCCAAAAGCACGAGGGAGGGGTTGCCCATGAGCGTGCGGCCGATGGTGAGCATCTGCTGCTCGCCGCCGCTCATCTGGCCGCCGGGGCGCTTGCGCATCTCGCCGAGGTTGGGGAACAGCACATAAAGCTGCTCCGGGCTCCATGTGGCGACGCCCGCGCGCGGCGCCTGCCGGCCCACCATGAAATTCTCTTCCACCGTGAGCTGGTTGAAGATGCGCCGGTCCTCCGGCACGTAGCCGAGGCCACGGCGCACGATCTCATAGGTGGGCAGGGTGGAGACATCTTCCCCGTCGAACACCACCGTGCCGGCGCGCTGGGGCACGAGGCCGACGATGGAGCGGAAGGTGGTGCTCTTGCCGGCGCCGTTGCGGCCGAGCAGCGCCACCACCTCGCCGGCGCCCACCTCCAGCCCCACGTCGTAGAGGATGTGGGCGGGGCCGTAATGGCTGTTGAGGTTCGAGACCTGGAGTTTCATGCGGCAGATCCCTCGCGATGCCGGGCGTCGTAGAGCAGGCCTTCGCCCAGATAGATGGCGCGGACCTGCGGGTCGCGGCGCACCTCCAGCGGCGTGCCGCGGGCGATGAGCTGGCCGCGGTTCAGCACCATCACCGCGTCGGCGTGCTCGAACACCACATCCATGTCGTGCTCGGTGAAGAGCACGCCGATGCCCTTCTCCCGCGCGATCTCGGCGGTGAGGCGCATCAGCTCCACCCGCTCCTTTGGGGCCATGCCGGCGGTGGGCTCGTCCATCAGCAGCAGGCGCGGCTGGTTGGCGAGCGCGACGGCCAGCTCCAGCCGCTTGAGGTCCCCATAGGCCAGCTCCCCGCACGGACGCTCGGCCTGGGAGGTGAGGCCCACCAGCTCCAGCAGGCCTTCCGCCTCGGCCCGGCAGGCTGTGCCGGCGAAGCCGAACACGCGGGTAATCAGGCCGTGGAAGGAGAGCAGCGCCACCTGCACGTTTTCCCGCACCGTCATGGAGGAAAAGGTGGCGGTGATCTGGAAGGTGCGCCCCACCCCGAGGCGCCACACCGCGCGCGGCGGCAGGCCCCGGATGTCCTTGCCATCGATGCGGATGGTGCCGGCATCGGGCTTGATCTGGCCGTTCAGCATGTTGAAGCAGGTGCTCTTGCCCGCTCCGTTGGGCCCGATGAGGGCCAAAAGCGTGCCGGCCTCCAGGCTGAAGGTGACGCCGCGCACCGCATGGACGCCGCCATAGGATTTTTCGAGGTTCTCGACCTGAAGCAGCAAGCTCATCGCGCGGCCTCCACCTTGGCGAGGGCCGCCGCCTCGGCCGTGGGTTTCTTTGGAGCGAACCAGCGGTGGCGCATGTCCTCGATGAAGCCCACCACCCCCTTCGGGAAGGCCAGCACCACCACCACGATCACCGCCCCCAGCACCAGCTTGGAGAGATCGGTCTGGCTCATGAGCCAGATGGCGAGCGCCTTGTAGAGCACCGCCCCCACCACCGCGCCGGACACCGTCTCGATGCCGCCGAGCAACACCATCACAAGGCCGTCCACCGAGGTCGGGATGCCCATGAAGTCCGGGAACACCGAGCCCTTCAGGAAGGCAAACAGCGCACCGGCGATGCCGGCGAAGGTGCCGGCGACCACGAAGGCGGCCCACTGTAGCCGCGCCCGATCCAGCCCGATGGCCTCTGCGCGCAGGGTGCTGTCGCGCACCGCCCGCAGGCCGTAGCCGAAGGGCGAGAACACCAGCATCCGCAACAGGCCGACGCCGATCACCGCCACCGCCAGCGCCAGCCAAAAGAAGCCCTGGGGCTTGGCCGCCCACGCCGAGGGCCAGATGCCCAGCAGGCCGTTATCGCCGCCGGTCACGTCCACCCACTGGAAGGCCACGGACCAGGCGATCTGCGCGAAGGCCAGCGTCAGCATGGCGAAATAGACGCCCGAGAGCCGCACGCAGAACCAGCCGAACAGCACCGCCCCCACCAGCCCAAGGGCCGGGCCGACGATGAGGGCCGCCTCCATGGGCGCGCCGAGGAACTTCACCATGAAGGCCGCGCCATACGCGCCGAGGCCGAAATAGGCGGCATGGCCGAAGGAGGCGAGGCCGCCCACGGTCATGATGAAATGCAGGCTGGCGGCGAACAGCACGAAGATGAGGATTTCCGCGCCGACGGTGAGGGCGTAGTTGCCGAGGAAGAAGGGCAGCGTCGCCACGGCCGCCACCGCCACGGCCACCGCCACCCGCTCGGCGGTGGAGAACGGCCGCCACGGCCGGATGGTGAGGCCGGCGGCGGGGCGCGGCGCGCTCTCGGCCTTGCCGAACAGGCCCCAGGGCCGCACCACCAGCACCACCGCCATCACCAGGAACACCATGATGAGCGAGATCTGCGGCAGGATGAGAATGCCGAAGGCGTTCAGCTCCGCCACGATGATGGCGGCGACGAACGCCCCCAGCACCGAGCCGAGCCCGCCGATGACCACCACCACGAACACCTCGACGATGACGGAGAGGTCCATGGTGTGGGTCACCGTGGTGCGCGGGATCTGCAGGGCGCCGCCCAGCGCGGCGAGGAAGACGCCGAGGGCGAACACACCGGTGAAGAGCCATTTCTGGTTCACGCCGAGGGCCGCCACCATCTCGCGGTCCTGCGTCGCTGCGCGCACCAGAACGCCCCAGCGGGTCTGGTGGAACAACAACCACAGCGCGCCGAGCACCACCGGGCCAAGCACCATCAGGAACAGATCGTAGGTGGGCACCATGCGGCCGAACAGGCTGACCGCGCCGGCAAGGCCGGGGGCGCGCGGGCCGAGCAGGTCCTCGGGACCCCAGATCACCACCACCAGGTCCTGCACCATGAGCGTCACGCCGAAGGTGGCGAGGAGCTGGAACAGTTCGGGAGCGTGGTAGATGCGGCGCAGCAGCACCATTTCCATCAGCGCGCCCAGCGCCGCGACGATGACCGAGGCAGCGAGGATCGCGCCCCAGAAGCCGATGGGGCCGGCAAAGCGCGTGGTGAGCACATAGGCCACGTAGGCGCCCAGCATGTAGAAGGCGCCGTGCGCGAAATTCACAATGCGCGTCACGCCGAAGATGATCGACAGGCCCGACGCCACCAGAAACAGCGACGCGGCGCTGGCGAGCCCGCTCAGGGCCTGGACCAACAGGAATTCCACTTGTCTCGCCTCTCGTTCACCGGCCTGGAAAGGATTTTGGTCTTGGACCCGCCGCCGTCGAGGGAGGTGGGTCTTGCGCCGGGGCGCGGGCGCCCTGGCTTTGGCTTTGCACCGCCCTGCCCCCGGCGTGGGGGGAGGGAAACGCCCGACTTTTTCCACCACGGTCATGCCCGGGCTTGTCCCGGGCATCCACGCCGTGCCGTGGGTGCTCCGTTGGGAGCCTGGTTCCCGGCCCGTCCCCGTGGATGGCCGGGTCAAGCCCGGCCATGACGGCTTGAATGGTCCTGCCCTGCCCCCTCTCCCGCGTGCGGGGGAGGGAGACAACTTCAGTTCGCCGGGCGCAGCTTGGCGGCTTCGGCTTCCGGCGGCAGGTAGTCGGCGCCGGGCTTGAAGGTGAAGTTCACCATCACGCCCTTGCCGTCCTGCTGCGCGGTGGTGCCGATATAGGCGCCCAGCGTCGACTGGTGGTCGGCGGCGCGATAGACGATGTCGCCGAAGGGGGTGGAAACCTTCAGGTTCTTCATGGCCTTGACGATGCCGTCGGTGGTGTGGTCGTCGGTGGCCTTCAGCACCGCCGCGATGGACTTCACCGTCGAGTAGCCGACGATGGAGCCGAGGCGCGGATAGTCCTTGTGGAGCTGCTGGTAGGCGTCGAGGAACGCCTGGTGCTCGGCGGTCTTGATGCCGTACCAGGGATAGCCGGTGACGATCCAGCCTTCCGGCGTCTCGGTCTTCAGCGGGTCGAGATATTCCGGCTCGCCGGTGAGATAGCTCACCACCGCGCGGTCCTTGAAGATGCCGCGGGTATTGCCCTCGCGCACCAGCTTAACCAGGTCGCCGGCGAAGGTGGCGTTGAGGATGGCGTCGGGCTTGGCGGCGTCGATGGCCTGCAGCACCGGGCCGGCGTCGATCTTGTTGAGCGGCGGCCACTGCTCGGCCACGAACTCCACGTCCGGGCGCTTCTTCTTCAGCAGCTCCTTGAACACGGCCACGAACGACTGGCCGAATTCATAATTGGGGGCGATGGTGGCCCACTTCTTGGCGGGGAGCTTGGCCGCCTCTTCCGCCAGCATGGCGGCCTGCATGTAGTTGGAGGTGCGCAGGCGGAAGGTGTAGTCGTTGCCCTTCGACCAGACGATGGCGTCGGTGAGCGGCTCGGCGGCGATGTAGACCACCTGCTTCTGCTTGGCGAAGTCCGCCAGCGCGAGGCCCACGTTGGAAAGGAAGCCGCCGGAGATCATCACCACGCCGTCGCGCGAGACCAGCTCGTTGGCGGCGGTGAGGGCGTCGGCGGGCTTGCCGCCGTCATCCTTGGAGATGATGACCAGCTTCTTGCCCTTGATGCCGCCGGCGTCGTTGATCTCCTTCAGCGCCAGTTCCATGCCCTTGCGATAGGGCTCGGTGAAGGCGGGCAGCGCCGAATAGGAATTGATCTCGCCCACCTTGATCTCGCCTTCGAGCGCCTTCGCGGCACCGGAGGCGAGCAGCAGGGCGGCGAAGGTCGCCCCGAAAGTTGCGCCGATGAGTTTCTTCATGTGCTGTTCCCCTCTTGATCCGAAGTCCTGCACTACAGGCTGCGCCGTCCGGTTCAGCGCAAGCCGTCCTCACCCTTGATCTCGTCCGCCTTCAGCCCGCCGACGCGCGGCAGCGGCCGGCCGGAATCGGTGACCGCCACCGCCACCACGATCTCGTTGGCGCGGGGCGCATCGGCAATGCTCACCTGCATGCCGTCGAAATGGCTGCGCACGAAGGCAGCGTCCTTGTGTCCCAACGGAATGTCCAGCTCCGCGCCAAGACCGCCCCGCCGCTTGGACGAGGGAATGAGCGCCGCGCCCTTGCCGAGCACCGCGCGCACCGGCGCGCCCATCTTGGGATGCAAGAGCGCGGCCGCGTGCTCCAGCTCGCCGTTCTCGCCCACCAGCGCGGCCTTGCCGTAGCTCTGCGCCGCCGGCCCCTCGATGCCGAGCGCGGCCACGGCGCGGGCCGCCAGCAGGCCGCCCAGCTCCTCGCCCATGGCGATGAGGTCGGAGAGGTCGTCCACATAGGTGCCGGCGAACGGGTTCTCGATCACCGCCACCGCCGCCGCCCGGCGGGTGGGCGGGGAGACGGCGCGACCCATCTCGGTCCGCGTCTCCTCGACGATGGTGACGATCTTGCGGATTTTCGCGCTCATCGCAGGCCGTCCCGCTTGGAGATGTCGGCGGCTGCAAGGCCGCCCACGCGGGCATGGACGCGGGGCCCGCAGGTCATCACCAGCACCAAAGCGATCTCGTCGGCCCGGGGGGCGTCGGAGACGCCGACCTCCATGGCGTCGAAGTGGCTGCGCACATAGGAGGCATCGCTATGGGTCACCGGCACGTCGAGGCGCGTGCCCGGCCCGCCCACCTTCTTGGTGGAGGGCACGATGGCAAGTGCGTCGCCCAGCGCCTCGCGCATGGCGTAGCCGCCGGGCACATGCCACAGGGCGCCGTGCTCGATCTCGCCGGCGGCGCCCACGATGGCGCCCTTGCCGTAGCCGTCCACCGCCTTGGGATCGCCACCGAGGGCCACCACCAGTTCCTTCGCCATGGCGACGCCCAGCGGCTTCAGGTCCTCCATGAAGGGCGCGATGTCCTCCACATAGCGACCGGCATAGGGGTTCTCGATGACCGTGACGATGGCGGCCCGGCGGCGCGGCGTGGCGGCGACGGGGCCGCCTTCGTGGAAGATCTCCTCCACGATCCGGACCTGCTTGCGAATCTTGACCTCAGGCATGAGCTGCTTCGCTTTCTTGTTGGCGGGCGAGGGACAAAACGGAGCGGCCGGGGAACTTCCCATCGGCCGGATCGGTGGAAACGCTCGCACCCTGCAGATGCAGCGCGGCGGAGGAGATGAGGCCCCGCCCTACGAGGGCGGAGGCGCAGGCGAGGCCCTCGGCCAGCGCCTCGTGGATCTCGGCGGGGGAAAGCTGTGGCACGGCGCGCGTCACCTTCAGCGGGCCGAGGTCGCTGTCGCTCTGCACGTCGCGGGCGGCCATACGGACAATGCCGGGATGGCCGGGCAGGTTCACCCCATTGGCGATGACGGTTGCCGCCGCGTCCGCCGCCGCGGCGGTGGGGGCAAGCACGGTGACGGCATCGGCGATGCCGAGGGAAAAGCTGCGCCCGCGCCAGCCCGAGGTGGCGATGCCGCGCACCGGACCCTCCGCGCTCACCCGCGCCGTGCCGATGAGGCGGGGCTGGTCCGGGCGATCCACGAGGCCCGCCACATAGTCGGCCCCCGGCGCCAGATGAAGGGCGATGTCGCCGCCATTGTTCACATAGGCGCGGGTGATGCCGGGCAAAGCCAGCGCTTCCAGCACCTCCTCGGCCACCGCGCCGGCAACCGCCGCCATGGGGGTGATGAAGCCGGCCCGCGCGTGGGGCTCGACCGCAGCCCACATGCGCCGGGCCACTTTCCCGTCCAGCGGACAGGCCCCCGCATAGGCGGGACGGCGCAGCAAGGGCAGTTCCGCGCACAGCGCGTCCAGCAGGCCGGTGAAGCGCGCCACCGCCGCGCGGTAGGCCGTCGCCACCTGCCGGGGATCGCCGCTCGCCTCCACGACGAGGTCGATGGGACCATCGTTCAGGTGCAGCCGGCGCCCGTCCGCAAGCAGCGCCACCTGCGGCGCGCGAGGCAGCACGGGTGGGGCGGCGAGGGGGCTGGCGAGGGCAGCGTTCAGCATGACCGTCAGCTCTTCGAGCGGGCCGAAAGCGGCCAGGGATTGTCGCCGATGGGCGCCACTTCCCGCACACTGTCGCGATCGAGGATGGACCGCACCGGCTGCACATGGTCCATGTGCCCGCCGAGCGCCGCATAGGCCTCCAGCGTCAGCGTGAACTCGATGGGCGCCACGAGGGCCGGCGTGGGCACATAGCCGAAGGCGTTCTCCGGCACCCGCATCACATCAACCATGAAGGTGATGCCGCCGCCGGGCCAGACATAGACCGGCGCGCCGCCGCAGGTGACGCGGGTGATGGCCTCCTTCACCGAGCGGGTGAGCCGCACCGGATTTTCCGTCACCCCCGCGCGCAGGGAGCCGCCGGCCCCCGCCATGAACAGCACGGAGGACAGCGCCGGCTCGCAATTCTCGCGGATGCGCTCCACGGAGGGAGCGAGATCCGCCGGTATGTCGGCCTCGCGCGGCACCAGGTTTTCATCCAGCACGTAATAGCCGAAATGCTCGCCGGTGGTGGACACCAAGAGCAGCCGCAGGCCGGGCCATGCCGCCTTGGCATCGAACGCGCCGAGGATGGAAAGCGGATCGGAAATATTGGTGCCGCCCCAGCCCAGGCCCGGCTCGGCCACCTGGAAATAGCGGCCGGGTGTGGAGCGGCGGCCCTTCATGCGGATGCCGGTATCGCGCACGCCGAGAAGCTTGCCGGCCTGATGCTCGGAGAGGACGCCGGTGATGTGGTCGTCCACCACCACCACCTCGTCCACCTTGCCGAACCATTGGCGCGCGAACATGCCGATGGTGGCGGAGCCGCAGCCAACCCGCATGCGCTCTTCCTGCCCGCCATTGACGATGGGCGCGTGGCCCGCCTGCACGATGAGGGTGGCGCCGTCATCCACGGTGAGTTCCACCGGCTTGGCATTGCACAGGTCGAGCAGCGCCTCGCAGGTGACGCGACCTTCCTTCTTGGCCCCGCCGGTGAGGTGGTGGACCCCGCCCAGCGACAGCATCTGCGAGCCGTATTCGGAAGTGGTGACATGCCCCACCGGCTCGCCGGCCACGCGCACGGTGGACTGTTCGGGGCCGAGGAAGCGGTCGGTGTCGATCTTCACCTTCACGCCGGCATAGGAAAAGATGCCCTCGGTGACCACGGTCACCATGTCCACGCCGTTCACCTCGGCGGAGACGATGAAGGGGGCGGGCTTGTAGTCGGGATAGGTGGTGCCGGAGCCCACCGCGGTCACGAAGGTGCCGCCATCGGCCACCAGGCGCCCGTCCCAGTCGCCGCCGCGATCGAAGGGCACCACCTTGCCGCCCTGCTCCAGCGTGCGGTCGAGGATGACGTGGGGATCGACGCGGATCAGCTCGCCGGCGCGGTTGGCGTAGCGATCGCAGGCGCCGGTGTTGCCGGGCTTGATGTAGCACATGACCGGACAGGCATCGCAGCGGATCTTGTCGTCGGCGGCCGATGCGGCGACGGGGGTCTGGCCTGAGGCGTCGCCTTGGATGTTCTGCGCCATGGAGGGCGGGCTCCGGCCCCTGCGGACAACCGGCGGGGCGATTTCGATTTCATATGTACACTAATGAAAAAGGAGCAGCCCAAAGTGTCAAGCACAAGGATGAGGCACGGCGCCCGAAGAGGCAGCAGACCTGTCCTATCCATCTGCGGCCACAGGTTTATGACCGCTTTTGCCCCGCTTGGGGGCAGCCCGGCGCGCCGCGCATTTGTGCGGCGTGCGCGCTTGACGCCAGATCATTCGTATAGAAACAATCCAGGGAAGCGGGAGGCGTGCCGCTTCGCCTACACTGGCACGTCCGATGACGGACCGAAACGAAGATGTCCGAGCCGGTTCAACTTCAGGTGAATGGCACAGCGCACCGCTTCGCGCTGCCCCGCTCCACGCCCCTCATCTATGTGCTGCGCAACGACCTTGGCCTCAACGGCCCCAAGTTCGGCTGCGGGCTCGGGGAGTGCGGTGCCTGCACCGTGCTCATGGACGGGGTCGCCGCCCGCTCCTGCGTCACCACATTGGGCACGGCGGAAGGTCGCGCCATCACCACGCTGGAGGGGCTCGGCACCCCTGAGGCGCCCCACCCGGTGCAGGCCGCCTTCATCGCCGAGCAGGCGGCGCAATGTGGCTACTGCCTGAATGGCATGATCATGACCACCGTCGCCTTCCTCGCCCGCACCCCCGCCCCCACGGAGGACGAGGCCCGCGCCGCCCTGCGCTACAATCTGTGTCGCTGCGGGACCCATGTGGAGATCCTGCGCGCGGTGATGCGCGCCGCCCACGGGGAGGCATCCGAATGAGCGAGCCGCGCCCCGACAAGGATCAGATCCTCGCTGCCACCGGCAATCTTTGCGTGCTGCGCCCGGCACAGTCGGTGGCCGGCCTCCAGCGCAGCGCAATGCCGAAAGACGGCGCCCTCGACCTGTTCCTGCTGGTGGACGACAGCGGCGCCGTCACCGCCTTCAACGGCCATGTGGACCTCGGCACCGGCATCCGCACGGCCCTCGCCCAGATCGTGGCCGAGGAGCTGGACGTGGCGCTCCATCGCGTCACCATGGTGCTCGGCCATACCGGCCTTGCACCCAACCAGGGCGCCACCATCGCCTCCGATTCCATCCAGGTCTCGGCCCAGCCGCTGCGCCGCGCCGCCGCGCAGGCCCGCCACCGGCTGGTGGAGCTGGCCGCCGAGGCACTGGAGATGGACGCCGATGCGCTGGAGGTGGAGGACGGCATCGTCCGCCCCCGCGACGGCGGCAATGCCGGCCTCTCCTACGCCGATTTGCTGAAGGGCCGCGCCGAGCGCCTGCTGCTCTCCGACGACATTCCGGTGAAGCCGGCCAGCGCCCACCGCATCGTCGGCCAGCGGGTGCCCCGGGTGGACATCCCGGCCAAGGCCACGGGCACGTTCACCTATGTGCATGACGTGCGCGTGCCCGGCATGCTGCACGGCCGTGTGGTGCGCCCGCCCTATGCCGGCATCGACGCGGGCGATTTCGTCGGCAGGAGCCTGATCCGGGTGGATGAGGCCTCGGTGGCCCACATTCCCGGCATGGTGGCGGTGGTCACCATGGGCGATTTCGTGGGCGTGGTGGCCGAGCGCGAAGAGCAGGCCGCCGAGGCCGCCCGCCGCCTGAAGGTGGAGTGGAAGCCCACGCCCACCCTGCCCGACCTCGGCAACGTGGAAAACGCCCTGCGCGCCATCCCGGCGGAGAACCGGCGCACCCTTATTGAGCGCGGCGATCCCGACGCCGCCCGCGCGGCCGCAGCCGAGACCCTCGACCGCACCTATGTGTGGCCCTACCAGATGCACGCCTCCATCGGCCCCTCCTGCGCGGTGGCGGATGTGCGCGAGGATGGCGCCACCCTCTGGGCCGGCACGCAGAACCCCTATCCCCTGCGCATGGACATCGCCCTGCTGCTGGGCCTGCCGGAAGAGGCGGTGGAGATCGTCCGCTTCGAGGCCGCCGGCTGCTATGGCCGCAACTGCGCCGACGATGTGGCCGCCGACGCCGCCCTGCTGTCGCGCGCCGTGGGCCGTCCGGTGCGGGTGCAGCTCACCCGCGAGCAGGAGCATGCGTGGGAGCCCAAGGGCGCCGCTCAGCTCATGCAGGTGAAGGGGGGCATCAATGCCGACGGCACCCCCGCGGCCTATGATTTCAACACCCGCTATCCCTCCAACGCGGCAGTGACCTTGGCGCTGCTGCTGACGGGCCGGGTGCCGGCGGACAATCCCGTGTTCGAGATGGGCGACCGCACCGCCATCCCGCCCTATGCCTACGACCATATGCGCGTCACGGTGGACGATGTGGCGCCCATCGTGCGGGCGGCGTGGCTGCGCGGCGTCTCCGCCCTGCCCAATTCTTTCGCCCACGAAAGCTATATCGACGAGCTGGCGGCCGCCGCCGGCGTTGACCCGGTGGATTACCGCCTGCGCCACCTCCACGACGAGCGCGCCGCCGAACTGGTGAAGGCCACCGCGGAGCGCGCCGGCTGGGAGAAGCGCACCGCCCCGCGCCTTGAAGTGGTGGAGGGCGACGTGGTGCGCGGCCAGGGCTTCGCCTATGCGCTTTATGTGCACTCCAAGTTCCCCGGCTACGGCGCCGCCTGGTCCGCCTGGGTGGCCGAGGTGGAGGTGAACAAACGCACCGGCGACGTGGCGGTGAAACGCGTGGTGGTGGGCCAGGATTCCGGGCTCATGATCAACCCGGCCGGCATCGAGCACCAGATCCACGGCAACGTCATCCAGTCCACCTCGCGGGCGCTGAAGGAGCAGGTGACGTTCGACGAGAAGGCCGTCACCAGCCGGGAATGGGGCGCCTACCCCATCCTCACCTTCCCCGAAGTGCCGGTGATCAACGTGGTACTGATGCCGCGCCCGGATGACCCGCCTTTGGGCTCGGGGGAATCGGCCTCGGTGCCGAGCGCGGCGGCCATCGCCAACGCCATTTTCGATGCCACCGGCGTGCGCCTGCGCGAACCGCCCTTCACGCCCGACCGGGTGCGTGCCGCCCTATCGGGAGAGGCCGCGCCGAAGCCGGTGAAGGAGAAGCGCCGCCGCAGCTGGTTCGCCATGGCCGGCGCCGCGCTTGCCGGCGCGCTAGGGATGGCGACGCTGGCGCTGCCCATCCGTGGCGGCATCGCGCCCATTGCGCCGCCGGACCCGGCCGGCTTCTCCGCCGAGATGATCGCGCGCGGCAAGATCCTCGCGGCGCTGGGCGATTGCGCCGTGTGCCACACCGCCGAAGGCGGTATAGCCAATGCCGGCGGACGGGCGCTGCACACGCCGTTCGGCACCCTCTATTCCACCAATCTCACGCCAGACGTGGAGACCGGCATCGGAGCCTGGTCCTATGCCGCGTTCGAGCGGGCCATGCGCGAAGGCATCGGCCGGGACGGGCGGCACCTCTACCCGGCCTTCCCCTACACCGCCTTCACCCGCATCTCGGATGCGGACATGCAGGCGCTCTACGCCTTCCTCATGTCGCAGGCCCCGGTGAAGGCGAGCCCGCCCGCCAACCGCATGACCTTCCCGTTCAACATCCGCCCGCTGATGGCCGGCTGGAACCTGTTGTTCCTCACCCCCGGCCAGCTTCAGGCGGAGGCGGGGCAATCGCCCCAGTGGAACCGGGGGCGCTACCTGGTGGAGGGGCTGGGCCATTGCGGCGCCTGCCATACGCCGCGCAACCTTCTGGGCGCGGAAAAGGGCGGCGCCGCCTATCTGGCCGGCGGGGTCGCGGACGGCTGGGAGGCACCTGCCCTCACGGCGCTGTCCAAGGCGCCCATTCCGTGGAGTGAGGACGAGCTCTACACCTATCTGCGCAGCGGCTTCTCGCGCTTCCACGGCACGGCGGCCGGCCCCATGGCGCCGGTGGTGCAGGAACTCGCCCATCTGCCGGACGCGGACATCCGCGCCATGGCGATCTATCTGGCGTCCTTCGCCGGCCCCGCCAGCGCCGATGCCGCCACCATGGCGGCGACGCTGGAGGCGAAGGCGGAAGGCTCGCTGCGGCCCATGGACAGCGTGGGCGGCCGCCTGTTCGAGGGCGCGTGCGCCGCCTGCCACGCGCCGGAGGGGCCGACCCTGTTCGGCGCGCGGCCCTCGCTTGCGCTCAACACCAATGTCCATGCGGCGCAGCCGGACAATCTCATCCGCGTGATCCTGGAGGGCATCCCCGCCCCCGCCGCCCCGGCGCTGGGCGACATGCCCGCCTTCCGCGACAGTCTCGACGACGCGCAGGTGGCCGACCTCGTGCGCTACATGCGCGCGAAATTCGCCCCCGACGCCCCAGCCTGGGACGGGCTGGCGCAGACCGTGGCACGGCTGCGGGCGACACCGACACAGTGAGGGTTCTGCGGCGGTCCTCGTTCGCCGGGACGGGACGAAGATTTGGGCCGTCATGGCCGGGCATGACGGCGATAAGGATCATCCCGCGCCCTCCCCGCTCCCATCGCACCTCCCTGCCCAAAATTCCCGCATCGCCGCCCAAAAGCTCCGCAATCCGAATGCGCTCCGGCCGTTGACAGCGCTCGCCCCCTCGCCTTATTTTCATTTGTACACAAACAATATTCCGAGGCTCTCGCCATGGCCTATGTCGTCACCGAGAACTGCATCCGCTGCACCTATATGGATTGCGTCTCGGTCTGCCCCGTGGACTGCTTCTATGCCGGCGAGAACATGCTGGTGATCCATCCGGACGAATGCATCGACTGCGGCGTCTGCGAGCCGGAATGCCCCGCCGCCGCCATCTTCCCGGACTCAGATCCCCGCGCCGGCGACTGGGCCGCCCTCAACGCGCAATATGCGGCGCAGTGGCCCAACATCACGGAGAAGGGCGCCCCGCCCGACGATGCCGATGCCTGGAAGGACGCCGCCGACAAGCGCGCCCTCCTGTCCGCCGCGCCCGCCGCGATCTGACCCGAACGAGCCTGCCCCGCGCGGCTTTTGCCAGAGACCCCACCATGAGCAACTTCTTCGAGGAACACGTTCTCAGCGTCCATCACTGGACCGACCGCCTGTTCAGCTTCACCACCACGCGCGATCCCGGCTTCCGCTTCCGCACCGGCGAATTCACCATGATCGGCCTGAAAGTGGATGGACGCCCGCTGCTGCGCGCCTATTCGGTGGTGAGCCCGAGCTGGGCGGAAACGCTGGAATTCTTCTCCATCAAGGTGCCCAACGGGCCGCTCACCTCGCGCCTCCAGCACATCAAGGTGGGCGACGCCATCACGGTCGGCCGCAAGGCCACCGGCACGCTGGTGCTCGACAATCTCCTGCCCGGCCGCAATCTCTACCTGCTCGGCACCGGCACCGGCCTTGCGCCCTTCCTCTCCGTGATCCGCGATCCCGAGACCTATGAGCGGTTCGAGAAGGTGGTGCTGGTGCACGGCTGCCGGCATGTCAGCGACCTCGCCTACGAGGACCTCATCATGAAGGAACTGCCGGCCCACGAATTCCTCGGCGAGGAGATCGCCGCCAAGCTCGCCTACTACCCGACCGTGACCCGCGAGCCGTTCCGCAACACCGGCCGCATCACGGCCCTGCTGGACAGCGGCAAGCTCTGCGCCGACGTGGGCCTGCCACCCCTTGATGCCGCCACCGACCGCGTCATGATCTGCGGCTCGCCCGCCATGATGGGCGACCTGCGCGCACTTCTGGCGTCGCGCGGCTTCGAGGAGGGCAACAGCGGCGAGCCGGGCCATTTCGTCATCGAGAAGGCGTTCGCCGAACGGTGAGTTTTTTCGCCCCGCCCCGTTCTCAGGACCGGGGCGGCGACCTACACTTCATATGCCTACAAACAAAAGACCGGGTGCGCCCGCGCGTTTCCGGCCGTCCCTTCCGGAGACTTTCCATGGCCCATGATGCCCCCGCAGCCGCCGGCGGCCCCACCAAGCTGGTGATCCGCAACATCGGCCTCATCCTCAGCGGCGACCTTGCACGACCCATCCTCGACGCCGACACTGTGGTGGCGGAAGGCGGCAAGATCACCGCCATCGGCCGCGAGAAGGATGTGGACACCGAGGGCGCCACCACCCTCATCGACGCCAACGGCACCACCCTCACCCCCGGCCTCATCGACAGCCACGTCCATCCCGTGGCCGGCGACTGGACCCCGCGCCAGAGCCAGATGAACTGGATCGACAGTTCGCTCCACGGCGGCGTCACCACCATGATCTCGGCGGGCGAGGTGCATTATCCCGGCCGGGCGAAGGACGTGGTGGGGCTGAAGGCGCTGGCCATCACCGCCCAGCGCTCGTTTGACGCCTTCCGCCCCTCGGGGGTGAAGGTCCATGCGGGCGCCCCCGTCATAGAGAACGAGATGGTGGAGGACGACTTCAAGGAGCTCGCCGCCGCCGGCGTGAAGCTGCTGGGCGAGGTGGGCCTCGGCGGCGTGAAGGACGGCCCCACGGCGCGCAAGATGGTGGGGTGGGCGAGGAAGTACGGCATCCAGTCCACCATCCACACCGGCGGCCCCTCCATCCCCGGCTCCGGCCTCATCGACAAGGACGTGGTGCTGGAGGCGGACACCGACGTGGTAGGTCATATCAATGGCGGCCACACGGCGCTTCCGGACAACCAGATCCGCTGCATCTGCGAGGGCTGCAAGCGCGGGCTGGAGATCGTGCACAACGGCAACGAGCGCTCCGCCCTCTACACCCTGCGCATCGCCCGCGAGCTGGGCGAGCTCAACCGCGTCATCCTCGGCACCGACGGGCCGGCGGGCTCGGGCGTCCAGCCGCTGGGCATCCTGCGCATGGTGTCCATGCTGTCCTCCCTCGGCGAACTGCCGGCGGAAGAGGCGTTCTGCCTTGCCACCGGCAACACCGCGCGCATGCGGGCACTGGATTGCGGGATCATCGAGGTGGGCCGGGCGGCGGACTTCGTGCTGATGGACAAGGCCCAGCATTCGCCCGGCGTGACGCTGCTGGACAGCGTGCGCCTCGGCGACCTGCCCGGCGTGTGCATGACCGTCATCGACGGCATCGTGCGCACCCAGCGCTCGCGCAACACCCCGCCCGCCGGCCGCATGCCGGTGGTGGTGAAGGGCTAATCGGCTTTCGTCAGGCTCCGGTGGCCGGCTTCGGCTGCCGGAGCACCAGGAGGTTGCCGGCGAGCACCAGCGCGATTCCGGCGGCGGCCGTCGCCGTCCAGTGGTAGTCCTCGAACCAGGTGGAGAGGAACAGCGCCACGATGGGGAACATGACCGTGCCGTAGCCGGCGCGGTTGGCCCCGATGCGCCGGATCAGCTGGATGTAGACGGCGAAGCCCGCCAGCGTCTGGACCACGATCAGGAAGCCCAGCGAGCCCAGGTAGCGCACGCTCCAGTCCACCATGAATGGCGCGCCCCGCGCCAGGCTTACCATCAGCAGGATGAGGAAGCCGTAGGCAAAGCCCCAGAAGCTGGTGGATGCCATGGGATAGCCCCGCCGCCCGGCCACCCCCGACAGCAGGCTGCCGAACGCAAAGCTCTCCGTCCCGGCGACGCCCAGCGCCAGCCCCTCCCCCGCGCCGTTGATGCCCCGCCCGTCGGCAAGGCTTGGCCCGAACACCAGCGCGGTGCCGGCGATGCCCGCCAGGGCACCGAACAGGATCTGCCGGCGCAGCGGCACGCGCAGGAACAGCGCCGAGAACAGGGGAATGAGGATGGAGGAAAGGGAGAAGATCACCGACATCAGCCCCGACGGCAGGTGATAGCCGGCATAGTAGAAGAACAGGAAATTCAGCGAGAACAGCGTCGCCCCGAGGCCCGCGAACAAGACGTGATCCCGCGCCTTGAAGGCGAGCGGCGCGCCTGTCGCGATCACGAACACCAGCATGGCAAGGCTCGCGACGAGAAAGCGCCAGGTGCCCGACACCTCGGGCGCCACCACGCCCAGCTGGAGCTTCAGCGGCAGCCAGCCCGAGCCGAAGATCAGCACGCACACCGCGTACAGAACGAAGTCGCGCGGGCCGAGGGGCCCATCGGTTCGGGATGTGTCGGGGAGCATGGGGGCAGATCCAGGCAGGAGCCCCAAGGTAGAGCACGCGCCCGCCGCCCCCGCAACGCGGCCTGCGGACGAGGCTGGGGCGATGCCCCAACACCGGCGCGGGGTGCTCCGCGCAACATCGCCGCCCGGGTGGAAACCGGACTTCGTCGCATGGCATCAGCGCATGGCTGCAATGCGCCTAGATCATGCGTTAACTGCGGGCGGAGTTGCTGACCGCCCCACCCCGACTCAGTAAGCCAGCGCCTGGAAGGCCGGTTCCACCGAGTGGTCCCATTCGCCGTTGTAGAGCGCCAGCAGCTTGTCGGCGGGGGAGCGGCCGGTGAGCACGATCTCTTCCAGCGGCTCCAGGAAGCGCGTCTCGTCGCGGCCCAGCCGGTCGTGGAAGCCGCGCCGCTTCAGCCCGGCTTCCGACAGCTTGAGCACGTCGCGGGCGATATCGCGCAGCTGGCGGCCGGCGATCTCGGCCTTCAAGCCAAGGCGGGGCACGTCGTCCCGCAGCTGCTGGCGCTGCTCGGCGGTCCAGTCCTTGGCGAGGTCCCAGGCGGCATCGAGGCTTTGCTGGTCGTAGAGCAGGCCCACCCAGAGCGCGGGCAGCGCGCACAGCTTGGCCCAGGGGCCGGCATCGGCGCCGCGCATCTCCAAAAAGCGCTTCAGGCGTACCTCGGGGAAGATGGTGGAGAGGTGGTTGATCCAGTCCGAGAGGGTGGCGGTCTCGCCCGGCAGCAGCGGATGGCGGCCGGCGAGCAGGTCGCGGAACGAGGTGCCCGACACGTCCACGTAGCTCTCGCCGCGCTTCACGAAATACATGGGCACGTCGAGGGCGTAGTCCACGTAACGATCGAAGCCGAAGCCGTCCTCGAAGGCGAAGGGCAGCATGCCCGAGCGGGCATTGTCGGTGTCGCGCCAGATCTCGGAGCGGAACGAGAGGAAGCCGTTGGGCTTGCCTTCGGTGAACGGCGAATTGGCGAACAGGGCGGTCGCCACCGGCTGGAGCGCGAGGCCGACGCGCATCTTCCGCACCATGTCGGCTTCGGACGAGAAGTCGAGATTCACCTGCACGGTGCAGGTGCGGAACATCATGTCGAGGCCCAGCTTGCCCACCTTAGGCATGTAGCCGGCCATGATCTTGTAACGGCCCTTGGGCATCACCGGGGTCTCGGTGCGGGTCCACTTGGGGCTCATGCCGATGCCGAGGAAGCCGATGCCCAGCGGCTCCGCAACTTCGCGCACCTGCGCCAGATGCGCATTCAGCTCCGCGCAGGTCTCGTGGATGGTGGAGACCGGCGCGCCCGACAGCTCGAACTGTCCGCCCGGCTCCAGCGAGATGGCGCCGCCCCCGGTCACATCGGCGAGGCCGATGATGGTGGGGCCTTCCATGATGGGCTCCCAGCCGAGCAGGGAGCGCATGCCCTCCAGGAGCTTGCGGATGCCCTTGGGCCCCTCGTAGGGCACCGGTTCGTGGCGGCCGAGGGTGAAGGGGATCTTCTCGTGCTCGGTACCGATGCGAAAGGCCCGCTCCGGTTTGGACCCCTGTTCCATCCACTCCACCAGCTCGTGCCGGCCGGCAATGGGGGTCGCGTCAAGGGTGTCCCGGGCCATACGAAATCTCTTCAACAAAATGGGCGCGAGACCATACACGGCGGCCCGGCCAAGGCAACAGACGCTTCGGTTTCTCAATACCGCGCGGACGCACCCTTCAGCCGGACCATGCCGCCCGGCGCACAGGAACGCGCCCGAAGCGGCTGGTCCGAAGGGGCCGGACAGCCAAGCCCAAGCTGTGGTCAGATGGTGACGGGATTGGCTTTTGCAACGGCGTCGAACGCCTGAAGCGTGGTGATCAGCGCTTCCAGCTGGGAGAGCGGCACCATGTTCGGCCCGTCGGAAGGGGCCTTGTCCGGGTCGGGGTGGGTCTCGATGAACACCGCGGCGACTCCCACGGCCACCGCCGCGCGGGCCAGCACCGGCACGAACTCGCGCTGGCCGCCGGAGGAGGAGCCCTGCCCGCCCGGCTGCTGCACCGAATGGGTGGCATCGAACACCACCGGCGCGCCCGTGGTCTTGGCGAGGATGGGCAGCGCCCGCATGTCGGAGACGAGGGTGTTGTAGCCGAACGACACGCCCCGCTCGGTCACCAGCACCCGGCCGTTGCCGGCGCCGGTGAGCTTGTTCACCACATTGGCCATGTCCCAGGGGGCGAGGAACTGGCCCTTCTTCACGTTCACCGTCTTGCCGGTGCGGGCGGCGGCGATGAGCAGATCGGTCTGGCGGCACAGGAAGGCGGGGATCTGGAGCACGTCCACCGCCTGCGCGGCGGCGGCGCACTGGTCGATCTCGTGCACGTCGGTGAGCACCGGCAGGCCGAGGCTCTCGCGGATCTCGGCGAACACCGGCAGGGCGGCTTCCAGCCCGAGGCCCCGCTGGGCCGAGAGCGAGGTGCGGTTGGCCTTGTCGAATGAGGTCTTGAAGATGAGGCCGATGCCGCGCCGCCGGGTGATCTCCTTCAGGGCGGAGGCCACCTCCAGCGCGTGGGCGCGGCTTTCCATCTGGCAGGGGCCGGCGATGAGCGCCAGCGGCAGGCCATTGCCGATGCGCACGAGGTCCACATCTTGCCCCACCTCGACGATGGGCTGCGGCGTGGTGGCGGGCGGTGCGGCGGTCATGGGATCATCCTTGGAAGCAGCGCCGCCGGGCAACGCTTTACAGTGAGGCCCCGGCGGCGCGCCAAACTAGTCGGTTCGTCAGGGCGTGACCAGCTTCAGCCCCACGATCCCGGCGCCGATGAGGCCGATGGAGGCGAGCCGCAGCAGGTCGGTGGATTCGGAGAAGAAGAGAATGCCGACGAGCGCCGTGCCCACGGTGCCGATCCCCGCCCACACCGCATAGGCGGTGCCGATGGGAATGCCCCTGAGCGCCAGCGACAGCAGGAACAGACTGACGGCGATGGCCGACAGGGTGAAGACGCTGGGCCACAGCCGGGTGAAGCCTTCCGACTGCTTCATGCCGATGGCCCAGGCGATTTCCATGACACCGGCGACGAACAGATAGATCCACGCCATTGGCGGGTACCTCGGGTGGCGAGGTCGTCCCCGCCGCTCGATACGCAAGGGCACGCGGCCGTCCGCGTCCCATCGGGGACGAATGTCCCCTGCCCTCATTTAGGGCATCCCGCACGCGGGTGAAGCCAGAGGCAGTGCATAAATGTGCGGCAGTGGTGAGGGGGCGCGCGGCTGGCGGCCGCGAAACCCAGTCTGTCCTGGCCGGGCTTGACCCGGAAGTCGGCTGTTGCCGACTTCCGCCCTTACGAACGGAACCCGCAAACATGCGGGTTCCGGCCATCCACGTGGCTCGGCCGGGAACACAGCTCCGAACAGAGTGCAGACGGCCCGGCGTGGATGCCCGGCCCAAGGCCGGGCAGGACGGCCCTTGGGAAGCGGTGCCCGCCCCCCGCAAGTCCCTCTCACCCCTCCGTCACCTCGAACACCAGCGTCGCGCCCATGGCGGCCTTGGGGGGCACCACCACCACGCCGGCGATGGTCTCCTCCACCATGCGCCGGGCCGCCAGCGAGCGTCGCAGCTCCGGGGCGCCGGGGGTGCCGAAGCGCACCGCCGCCAGCCGCAGGCCCTCCCCGCCTGGGGCGGGCACGCCATAGCGCTCGGTGAACAGGGGACGGGTCATCACGTCCACGGCGCCGCGCGGGGTCTGGCTGACGTACCAGTCGTCGCTGGCCCGCAGCACGCCGCAGCCGGTGACCGTCTCCAGAAACGCCTTGTGGAGGGCAGGCGTGTCCGCCACCAGCACCACGCCGGCGACCCCGGTGACCTGGTTGGAATGGCGCTGCAGGTCCGCCGACCAGAAATTCTCCGGCAGCTTCTGGGTGCAGGTGAACAGGGAGAAGTCCGGCGAGAGGGGGTCGCGGGCGAAGGCGAGGGTGAAGCCCACCTCCACCTCCTGCCCGTCCGGCCGGCGGGCCGTGCGGCCGAACTCGAACGTGTCGAACCCGCCGAAGTTCTCGATATCGAAAACAGCCTTCTCAGCTTGCGGGTCGGAGCCTTCCAGCGCCAGCATGGAGAGGCCCTGGCCGCAACTTTCGAGGAAGCGCTGGTTGAAGGCGCCGAACGAGAAGCGCGTGCCTTCGTCCGGAGGAATCTTTTCCGGCTCAGCCACTTGCAGCAGCTCGATGAAGAAGCCGGGGGTCTGGACGATGCGGTTCTCGGTGCCCCAGGGATGCCGGTTGCGGGCCCCCACGGTGAAGCCAAGCAGGTCGTAGACCTCTCCCGCCGCATCCAGGTCGCGGACGAGATGCACCACATGGTCAAGCCCGCGTCGCATGCCAACTCCCCTCCCCGACTCATCCGGGGGGAGCTTAGAGCGGCGGCGGCCGGGAGGGAAACAACCGGCAGGAGAATACCTGCCGCTGTCCCTGCCGGAAGGTCACACCAGCCGGCTCTGCTCCATGGCCGCACCCACGAACGAGGCGAACAGCGGGTGGGGCTGGAACGGCCGCGACTTCAGCTCCGGATGGAACTGCACCCCGATGAACCAGGGGTGGTCGCCATATTCCACGATCTCCGGCAGGAGGCCGTCCGGCGACATGCCGGAGAAGCGCAGGCCATGCTGCTCAAGGCGTTGGCGATAGGCGGTATTCACCTCATAGCGGTGGCGGTGGCGCTCGAAGATGTCGCGCCCGCCATAGACCGCCTCCACCCGGCTGCCGGGCTCCAGATGCGCGGCATAGGCGCCGAGGCGCATGGTGCCGCCCAGATCCCCGGCAGCGCTGCGGCGCTCCAGCTCGTTGCCCTTCAGCCATTCGGTGAGCAGGCCCACCACCGGCTCGCTGGTGGGTCCGAACTCCGTGGAATTGGCGTCAGGGATGCCCGCAAGGTTGCGCGCCGCCTCGATCACCGCCATCTGCATGCCGAAGCAGATGCCGAGATAGGGCACCTTGCGCTCGCGGGCGAAGCGGGCCGCGCGGATCTTGCCTTCCGCGCCACGCTGGCCGAAGCCGCCGGGCACCAGGATGCCGTGCACGTGCTCCAGGAACGGCGCGGGGTCCTCGCGCTCGAAGGTCTCGCTCTCGATCCAGTCGAGATTGACCTTCACCTTGTGGGCGATGCCGCCATGGGCAAGCGCCTCGATCAGCGACTTATAGGCGTCCTTCAGGCCGGTATATTTGCCCACGATGGCGATGGTGACCTCGCCCTCCGGGTTGCGCACGCGCCCCTCGATGTCGGTCCAGCGCTTGAGGTTGGGCGCCGGTGCCGGCTCGATGTTGAAGGCGGCCAGCACTTCCTTGTCGAGGCCTTCCGCGTGGTAGGCGGAGGGGACGGCATAGATGTTGTCCACGTCCCGCGCCTCGATCACCGCCGTCTCGCGCACGTTGCAGAACAGCGAGAGCTTGCGCCGCTCCTCGCGCGGAATCTCGCGATCCGTGCGGCAGAGCAGGATGTCGGGCTGGATGCCGATGGAGCGCAACTCCTTCACCGAATGCTGGGTCGGCTTGGTCTTTAGTTCGCCCGCGGACGGGATATAGGGCATCAAGGTGAGGTGGATGAAGATGGCGTGGCCGCGCGGCAGCTCGTTCTTCAGCTGGCGGGTGGCTTCGAAGAAGGGCAGGCCCTCGATGTCGCCCACCGTGCCGCCCACCTCGATCAGCACGAAGTCGAAGCCCTCGTTGCCTTCCAGGACGAAGTCCTTGATCGCATTGGTGACGTGGGGGATGACCTGGATGGTGGCGCCGAGATAGTCGCCGCGGCGCTCCTTGGTCAGGATGTCCTGATAGATGCGGCCGGTGGTGATGTTGTCCTGCTTCGTCGCCGGATGACCGGTGAAGCGCTCGTAATGGCCGAGGTCGAGATCGGTCTCGGCCCCGTCGTCAGTCACGAACACCTCGCCGTGCTGGTACGGGCTCATGGTGCCCGGATCGACGTTGAGGTAGGGGTCCAGCTTGCGCAGCCGGACGGTATAGCCGCGCGCCTGGAGAAGCGCGCCGAGAGCCGCGGCGGCGAGGCCCTTGCCCAGGGAAGACACGACGCCGCCGGTGATGAAGATATAGCGCGCCATGGGCTTCGACCTTACCTCGTGCAAACGCGATTCGGCGAGGGCGAAGCCGGTGTCGGCCTCGCCTCGCCTGTGGGGAAAGCATGTCGCCGCGCGAATCGCGGCGACGGGCTCACTCTGGGCTTACTTGGACTGCGGAACCTGCGGGCCCGAAGGCACGGCCGGCGTCGCGGGGGCGCCCTGATCGGCGGCGCCACCCTGCGGGCGAATCTGGTCGAGAATGGTGCCGCCGCTCTGCGGGACCTGCGGGCCAGACTGGGTCGCCGGCTGCAGGATCGAGCGCGGCGCCCGGCCCCAGCCCGCCACGATGGTCAGCGCCAGCGAGGTGATGAAGAAGATCAGCGCCAGGACGGCGGTGGCCCGGGTGAGCAGGTTGGCGGAGCCGCGCGCGGTGAAGAAGCCGCCGGCACCACCGCCCCCGCCGCCGCCGATGCCAAGTCCGCCGCCTTCCGAGCGCTGGATCAGCACCACGCCGATGAGCGCGAGCACCACCATGAGGTGAATGACAATGAGAACCGTCTGCATGGAATCCATCATGTTCGCGCCACGGCCATAGCCCGGCGCGTCAGTTGCCGGTCTGTTACACGATCGGGCGCCGGGAGGGAAGAGCGGCGCCACACCGCGCCGCCTGCCCGGCGCGCATGGCAGGCCGGCGCGACGCCCCATCCGCCGGTTTCCCACCCTGTGTCCCGCCACGGCGGTATCGGGCCGCAGATTGAACATGAGGCCGGCTTGAACGAGGCTGTGCGCCGTCTTCCTCTTCGTGCCGTCTCCTGATCCGGGGGTCCCGCCTTGCACCGACTTCTTGTCGCTCTGGCCGCGCTTTGTGCGGCGTCTCACGCTGTGGCGCAGTCCCTGAAGATGGACGAGGTCTACAGCTCCATCGCGGCCCAGCCCATCACCGCGCCGAATCCGGTGTTGGGCGCCGATGGCCGGGTTCACCTCGCCTATGAGCTTTACGTCACCAATCCCAGCAAGCTGTTTGTCACCCTCGACAAGGTGGAAGCGGTGGACAGCGCGGGGCAGGTCCTCGCCAGCCTGGAAGGCGCGGGCCTGCGCGCGCTGCAGACGGTCTATGCCGGCGCCGGCGGAGCCATCGCGCCCGGCGGCATCGCGGCGGTGTTCCTCGACGTGCCGTTTGCCCGCGACGCCAAGCTCCCCGAGCGTGTGCTGGCGCGCATCACGGCGACCCGCCAGGAAGCTGGTGCAGACGGCAAGCCGGCGCCCATGCCGGCGAATGGGCCCCTGCCGGGCACCTTCAGCTTCACCGGAGCGGAAACCGCCATCGGCCGCCCGGCGGTGGTGATCGCACCGCCGCTGCGCGGCAAGGGCTGGGTGGCGATCAACGGCTGCTGCGATGCCCTCACCTCCCATCGCGGGGCGATCATGGCGGTGAACGGGCGGCTGCGGGTGCCGGAGCGCTTCGCCATCGACTTCGTCCAGCTCGACGCCAGCGACCGCCTCTTCACCGGCGACGTGCACAAGCTGGAAAGCTACGCGTTTTACGGCGTGCCGGTGCATGCGGTGGCCGACGGCGTGGTGGTGAACCTTTATGACGCCACCGACGCCCAGGTGCCCGGCGGCGACGCCAAGGGCATCACCCCGGAGAACATCGGCGGCAACATGCTGGTGATCGACATGGGCGGCGGCAACTTTGCCTTCTACGCCCACATGCAGCGCGGCAGCCTGAAGGTGAAGCTGGGCGACAAGGTGCGGACGGGCGACATCATCGGCCTGCTCGGCAACACCGGCAACACCAACGCCCCGCACCTGCATTTCCACGTGATGGACGGCCCCTCGCCGCTGGATGCCAACGGCCTGCCCTATGCCTTCACGCGCTTCGAGGGCCAGGGCGTGGCCAACCCGGCCGGCGCGGACTTCTTTGAAAAGCCGATTCCGGCCGATATCGACCGCAGCCGCCTCGCCGGCCCCAGGCAGGACGCGCTGCCCCTGAACAACGAGGTGGTGGATTTCGGCGACGGGAAATAGGGGTGCCGGCGGGCAGGTCTGGCCCGCCGGCGTCTTCCCTCAATGCCCCAGCACCGCCAGTAGCAGCAGCGCCACGATGTTGGTGATCTTGATCATGGGGTTCACGGCGGGGCCCGCCGTGTCCTTGTAGGGGTCGCCCACGGTGTCGCCGGTCACCGAGGCCTTGTGGGCCTCCGAGCCCTTCATGTGGCGCACGCCGTCCTTGTCCACGAAACCGTCCTCGAACGACTTCTTGGCATTGTCCCAGGCGCCGCCGCCCGAGGTCATGGAGATGGCGACGAAGAGGCCGGTCACGATCACGCCCAGCAGCATGGCGCCCACCGCCGAGAAGGCGGCGGATTTCCCCGCCGCGCCGCCGCCCGCCACGAAGTAGATGACGAAGTAGCAGACAATGGGCGACAGCACCGGCAGCAGGGAGGGGATGATCATCTCCTTGATGGCCGCCTTGGTCAGCATGTCCACGGCGCGGGAATAATCCGGCTTCTCGGTGCCGGCCATGATGCCCGGCTTCTCGCGGAACTGCCGGCGCACCTCCTCCACGATGGCGCCAGCGGCCCGGCCCACCGCCGTCATGCCCATGGCGGCGAACAGGAACGGCAGCAGGCCGCCAAACAGCAGGCCCACCACCACATAGGGGTTCTCAAGCGAGAAGTTGGGGGTCACGCCATAGAAGTAGGTGCCCTGCCCCGCCTGGGCGATGAAGTACTTCAGGTCCTGGCTGTAGGCGGCGAACAACACAAGCGCGCCGAGGCCGGCGGAGCCGATGGCATAGCCCTTGGTGACAGCTTTGGTGGTGTTGCCCACCGCGTCCAGCGCGTCGGTGGACTGGCGCACCTCCTTGGGCAGGCCGGCCATCTCGGCGATGCCGCCGGCGTTGTCCGTGACCGGGCCGAAGGCGTCCAGCGCCACGATCATGCCGGCCAGCGCCAGCATGGTGGTGGCGGCGATGGCGATGCCGAACAGGCCGGCGAGGCCATAGGCGAACAGGATGCCGGCGATGATGACCAGCGTCGGCAGTGCCGTGGATTCCAACGAGACGGCAAGGCCCTGGATGATGTTGGTGCCGTGCCCGGTCACCGAGGCCTGGGCGATGGACACCACCGGGCGATAGCCGGTGCCGGTGTAATATTCGGTGATCACCACGATGGCGCCGGTCACCGCGAGGCCCACGAGGCCGCACAGGAACAGGCTGGTGCCGGTGAAGTCCGCCCCGGCGATGGGGCCGAAGCCGGGCAAAAGCCACGTCACCGCAGCTAGCGCGATGATGGAGAAGCCCGCTGTCGCCATGAGGCCCTTGTAGAGCGCTCCCATGATCGAGGAATTGGCCCCGAGCCGCACGAAGAAGGTGCCGGCGATGGAGGTGATGATGCACGCCCCGCCGATGGCCAGCGGATAGACCATCATGGTGGCGAGCGACGCCGGCGCGGCAGCGAAGAAGATGGCGGCGAGCACCATGGTGGCCACCACGGTCACCGCATAGGTCTCGAACAGGTCGGCGGCCATGCCGGCGCAGTCGCCGACATTGTCGCCCACGTTGTCGGCGATGGTGGCCGGGTTGCGCGGGTCATCCTCCGGAATTCCGGCTTCCACCTTGCCCACGAGATCGCCGCCCACGTCGGCGCCCTTGGTGAAGATGCCACCGCCGAGACGGGCAAAGATGGAGATGAGCGAGGCGCCGAAGCCCAGCGCCACCAGCGCATCCACCACCGTGCGGCTGTTGCCGGCAAAGCCGAGGATCTGGGTGAGCACGAGGAAATAGACCGTGACCCCGAGGAGGGCGAGGCCCGCCACCAGCAGGCCGGTGACCGCCCCGGCCTTGAACGCGAGATCGAGGCCGCCGGCCAGCGACAGGGTCGCCGCCTGCGCGGTGCGCACGTTGGCGCGGACCGACACGTTCATGCCGATGAAGCCGGCCAGCGCCGACAGGATCGCCCCGACGGCGAAGCCCACCGCCACCAGCCAGCCGAGGAACACCCCCACGAGAACGAAGATGACGACGCCCACCACGCCGATGGTGGTGTATTGGCGCTTCAGATAGGCCTGCGCCCCTTCCGCGATGGCGGCTGCGATTTCCTGCATCCGCGCGGTACCGGGATCCGCGGCCATGAGTTCGCGGATGGCCCATACGCCGTACGCCACGGCCAGCAGGCCGCAGGCGATGATCAACACCAGTGCCAACATCACTCCCACCCTTTTTCGTTTCCTGCCTGTATTCTTTTATGGGGCGAGTGTGAGCGGTGCCGTGCGCCACGGCAAGGGGCGTCCGGGCAAACTGTCGCAGTGTCCGGAACGTCAGCGGGTCGGGGGGGCGTCGCTGGAATCGCGGAATTCGAAGATCTTGCGCAGGAAGCCCGGCGCCACCGCCGAGATGGGGTTGATGCGCAGGGTGGGCCCGCCGCTGAGGGGGCCGACGATCTCGAAGGTCACGCCCACCAGGCCTTCGTTAGGTCCGCCGCCAAGCAACAGGCCGATGACCGGCAGCTTGGAGAAGATGTTGTTGAGGGCGTAGGCCGGCACGAATGTGCCGCGCACGGAGATGCGGTCGACGGCGAAGTCCAGCGTGCCGTCGAAGGTGGCGCCAACCGACGAGCCCCAGATGGCGCCTTCCTTGAACACGATCTTGCCAGTGGTGCGGGAGAATTGGGCCTGCGCCTTCTGGAAGGCGGCGGTGCCGTCCTCGATCTTGCCGGACGAATCGCGCGCCGCGCTGGAGAGCTGCTGGAGGCCCGGCTCGCCCTTGATGGCGAAGTCGCGCACATGGATCACGCCTTCCTGGGGCGTGGTGTCGCTGCGCGGCGGGTCCACCACCAGCCAAGCCTCGCCGCCCTGCACCTTGGGATAGATGTCGAGGAAGCGCAGCATGGCGCCGGCGTCGGATGTGGTAACCAGCAACGCCTTCTGCCGGCCCTGCCAGTTACGCATCTCGCCCGCCACCGTGCCATCGCGGCCGGCCTTGGCGGTGAGCGTGAAATCCCGCGTCTCCACGCCCCGGCGCGAGACCGAGAGCTCGAACTGGCGCAATACCTCGCCATTGTTGCCGGTGAGGGCGCCGATGCGCGCCTCCACGTCCACGTCCGGCATCTTCTGGGCGCGCCGCTGGCCGGTGGGGGCGGACACGAGGCTCTTCATGATGCCCCGGGCGTCCATGACATCCCCGGTAATGCGGACCTTCAGCACATCTCCCGCCCGCTCGGCCTTGGCGGAGGCCTTGTCGCCGTCGGACAGCTGGAAGGTGGGGAAGTTGGCGCCGACCAGGTCGCCACTGTCGGACAGCTCCATGGAGCCCTTCAGCAGCGTGCCCGAGCCGTCGATGACCATGTCGTCGAGGCGGACGCTGTTGCCCTTGTCGTTGAGGGCGAACTTCGCCTTCAGCGGCTTGCCCGCCGGTTTGCTGAGGCCGGGGATGAGATCGGCGATGCGAGCATTGACAAGATCAGCCTCGATGGTCGCCCGCGTGTCCTTGTTGTTCGTCGTGCCGATGAGGCGCACCCCCACCGTCCCCGACACGCCGGGCAGGTCCACGCCCAGCTTGCCGCGGGCGGCATCGTCCAGGCTCGCGCTGACCCGGATGTCGGCATCGGCCACGTCCTTGCGCTTCTCGTATTCGAACGCCATCGGCGCGCCGGCGATCTTGCCGTCGCCGCGCAGCACCACGCCGGCCGGGGAAGCGAAGGCCTTCACGGTCGCGCTTTCGAGCCTGAGGCCACGGAACACCTTGTCCACGCCGAAATCGGTCAGGGTGGCTTCGAGCGAATAGTCGAAGTCCTCCGGCCGCGGCACCTTGCGGAAGGTGATGTTCACCTGCAGCAGGGCCGAGAACTTGCCCCGCGTGGTGGAGGGATCGAAGGCGGTGCCGGTGGGCCCCTTCAGCGGCTCCATGCCCAGCACCTCGATGGCGCCGTCGGCCGGGCCGTCGAACTTCACCTTGATCTGGGAGGTGGGCTCGCGGGGGAAATAGTCCGGCATCAGCATCACGCCGTCGCTCACCGCGATCTTGCGGTTCTGCGGCGTCACCGCGGTGCCCTCCGGCAGGGTGATGCGCACCGAGCGACCGGTGACGAGGATGGCAAGGCTCGCATTGGTAATGGGCGGCAGGCCCTTCACCGGCCGGAGCCAGACGCCCTTGCCATTGATGGTGAAGCGCACCCCGTCGTCCGGCAGCGGCACCTGCTTCTGGCCGATCAGGTCGAGGGGCAGCTTGACCGCCACGGTGATGCCGTCCGCCGTGCCGCCGGAGACGTTTTCGATGGCGAACTGCCGCGCCGGCGGGGCGATGTTCACCGGCCAGAAGCGCTTGATGGTGGCGACCGGCATGGGCGAGGCGGTACCGTCGAACTTCAGGTAGGGCACGTCCACGCCGAAGTCGAACAAAGCGGTGAAGGTGAAGCTGCCCGCCGCCGAGCCCAGAAAGCCAGTATCGACGATGATCCGCCGGCTGGGCGGATCGAACCGGCCGGCCACCTCAACCTTGTCGACCACCAGGGCGGGCTCGGGCATCTCCTTGCCGGCGAGCAGCACCTGCTTCGGCCCCATCTGGAACGGCCAGGGCGCGCCCAGGGTCGCCGGCACCTTGATCTCGCCCGCCAGCGAGATGATGTTTTCGGTCTTCACCGCCTCGATGGGCGCGACCACGATGACCCGGCGGGCCACGTCGAGGGTGAGGCCGATGCGGGCGTGATCGATGACAAAGCGTTCTTCCGGGTCCTCGCCGTTGCCCAGCGCGCCGGCGCCGAAGTCGAGGCTCGCCTCACCGGCCTTCACCTCGCCCTCCACGGACAGGCGCGCGGTGAAGGACGCGTTCAGCGGCGTGTCCATGTAGAAGCGGCGCTGGTCCTGGATGAAGGCCTGCAGCAGGTCGCGGGTGGAGAGGTTGCGGATCGCAAGCTCGATGGTCCGCTCGCCGTCCTGCGCCGGGCCGATGCGCGCCGTGGCGGTGGCGATGCCCTGCGGCGACTGGATGGTGAAGGTGAGCTGGGCGCCGCCGGCCTGCGGCCGGGCAAGGCGCACGCTGATGTGCTGGAAGACGATGCGCCGGCCGGCGCTCTCGTTCTCCACGACGAGGGTGCCGTCCTTGAGGCCCACGTCTGCCAGAGCGCCGCCGTCGAAGCCGGCCGATTCCAGTTCATTGATCCAGCGGGCCAGGGCCACAGGCTTCAGCGGATCGGTATCGAGGGCGCTGGAGCCGGCCGAAGCGGCAGCAGGGTCGGTGGCGGCCGGCTGTGGGGTCGCGGCGGGTGCGCCAGCCCCGGCGAGCGCGGGTGCGACTGGAGCAGGCTGCGATGGCGTACGGGCGGCCGTCGAAATCGGCGCCGAGATCGCCTTTGCCCCCTTGCCGGTGGCAACCGCCAGATGGCCGGAGGCGGCGATGCGGACGGTCATCTCCGCGCCGACGAGGTCGATGCGGCGCGCCTTGGGCATCAGGGAGAGCAGCGAGCCTTCCAGCTCCACCTCGGCGCTGGGGGCACTGGCCACCAGCTGGCCGTCGGGACCGGTGACGCGGATGTCGTGCACCACCACAACGGTGGCGCCGCTTCGCACGGTCTCCATGGTGGTGGAACCAATGGCCACCTTGTGCCCGCCGCCGATGCGCTCTTCCAGCGCCCGCTCGATATAGGGGGTCGCGAGGTTGGCTGTGACGAAGCCATTGGCAATGAGGACATAAAGGGTGAGCGCAGCCAGGCCGCCGAGGGCGATGAGCAGCAGGCACACCATGGTGAACACGCGCGCCGCGCGGCTGCGCGGCGTCAGCGCCCCCATGATGCCGTGGAAGCGGGAGCGCCGCGGCTGACGCCGCACCGGCTCCGGCTTGCGCACCCTATCCTCCATGCCGTTTCGACCCTTCCACGCTTCTTTCGGCTTCCGACACACCCATCATGGACGGCGTACGCAGGCTCTTCCCCCGCGCGCGGCGATTCGTCCATGACCGGCCGATTGACCCTAACCTGCCCGTGCCTCGTAAAGATGAGGTGGATCAATCCTTGCAGGTTACCATGTGCGCCGGGAAGGCGGCCAAGTTGTGGGTCGCCAGAGCCACGAGAACGTGCCGCTCACCCCCGTAATGGCGCTGAACACGTCGAAAGGAAGGCGGATGTCGCAGTTTCCCGAAGCCGGAGCCAAGGCGCCGGCGTTCTCGCTCGCCCGCGATGGCGGTGGCACGGTGGCGCTCAAGGACTTCAAAGGCCGCAAGCTGGTGCTCTATTTCTACCCCAAGGCCAACACCACCGGCTGCACCAAGGAAGCCATCGCCTTCAACGGCCTGAAAGCCGCCTTCGCCGCCGCCGACACCGACATTCTCGGCGTCTCGGCCGATGCGGTGAGCGCGCAGGACAAGTTCAAGGCCAAGTACGACCTCGCCTTTCCGTTGGGCTCGGACCCGGACAAGGCGATGCTGGAAGCCTACGGCGTCTGGGTCGAAAAGAGCATGTACGGCCGCAAGTACATGGGCATCGAGCGGGCGACCCTGCTGATCGGCCGCGACGGCAAGGTGGCCCGCACCTGGCCAAAGGTGAAAGTGGCCGGGCACGCCGAAGAGGTACTCAAGGCGGCGCAGGAGCTGGGCTGAGGCCAGTCCACGATGGTGGTCGATGCCTGATCGGCCGCCATCGCCCCGTGCCATCCCCCGCGCGTCCGGGGAACACTCCTCCCCTACCCCGCCCAATTCACGTTCTGCGGCAGCACGAACGGCCCCGGCGGCGCAATGCCGACTCGCACGCGCACCCCGAACGCCGCCTCCAGGACCTCCTCGCGGATCACCTCGCCTGCCGGCCCCGCCGCCCGGATGCGGCCCTGCGCCAAGACAACGATCTCGTCCGCCACCATGGCTGCGAGATTGAGGTCATGCAGCACCGCAAGCACGCCGCCGCCTTTGTCCGCATGGGCGCGGGCCAGGCGCAGCACGGTGAGCTGGTGGGCAAGGTCGAGACTCGCCGTGGGTTCGTCCAGGAAGAGGTAGGACGGCGCATCCGCCCGCGTCAGCTCCAGCTGGGCGAGAATGCGCGCCAGCTGCACCCGCTGCCGCTCGCCGCCCGACAGGCTGTCGTAGCGCCGCTGGGCGAAGCCCGGCAGGTCCACCTCACCGAGCAGGCGGGCGATGCGCGCGCCGTCCCGCCCGTCCGGCGCCATCAGGCCGGCGGCGATGACTTCTCCCGCGGTGAACGGAAACGCCACCTCCGCCGCCTGGGGCAGCACCGCCCGGCGCCGGGCCAGATCCAGCGGCGACAGGCGCGTGATGGCCACGCCATCCAGCGTCACCCGGCCGGACGACAGCCGGTGCTCGCCGGACATGGCCTTCAGCAGGGTAGATTTCCCCGCCCCGTTCGGCCCCACCAGCACGGTCACGCGCCCCGGCTGGATGGCAAGGCTGGCACCGTGCACCAGCAGGCGTCCGCCAGCCGCAACGCTCACGCTCTCGGCCTGATACATGTTCATCCCCATCATCCGACGAACGCACGCCGGCGCAGCAGCAGCCACAGGAAGAAGGGTGCGCCCACCAGAGCGGTCACGACGCCCAGCGGCAGCTCGGCCGGTGCGGCGATCATCCGCGCCAGGATGTCGGCACCGAGCAGCACCGCGACACCCAGCAACGCCGAGGCCGGCAGCAGCACCCGATGGGACGGCCCCACCACCAGCCGCGCCAGATGCGGCACCACCAGCCCGATGAAACCCACCACGCCCGCCGCCGCCACCGAGGCCCCGACCCCGGCGGCCACCGCGATCACCGCGCCCCGCTTCAGCCGCTCCACCGAAACACCGGCGTGGAACGCCTCCGCCTCCCCCAGCGCCAGCGCGTCGAGCCCCCGGGCGAGGAAGACGGACGCCGCCAGCAGGCCCAGCACGAACGGCGCGGCGAGGGCCGCCTTCTGCCAGGTGGCGCCGCCGAGGCTGCCGAGGGTCCAGAACAGGAATTCGCGGGTCTGCTGCTCGGAGGCGAGGAACACCATCACCCCGGTTCCGGCACTGGCCAGCGCGCCGAGGGCGAGCCCGGCGAAGAGCAAAGTCGCCACTTGCGTGCGCCCGTCCTTCGCGGCGAGGCGGGCGATGACGAGCGTTGTGCCGAGCCCGCCGGCGAACGCCGCCAGCGGCAGGCCCAGCGCCTGGAGCGGCACCGGCAGCAGCATCGCCAGCGGCGCGCCGAACACCACGAAAGCCACCGCCGCCAGCGCCGCGCCGGGGGCGACGCCCACGAGGCCGGGATCGGCCAGCGGATTGCGGAACACGCCCTGCATCACCGCCCCGGCCACCGCCGTGCCCGCCCCCGTGAGCGCGCCCAGCACGGCGCGGGGAAAGCGCACATCGATCACCACGATGCGCTCGCGCAGGGCGATGGTGGGGGTGGCATCGCCCGTCAGTGCCGCCCACAGGATGGTCAGCACCCGCCCCGGCGCTATGGTGAAGGGGCCGATAGCCAGCGCCCCGATCAAGGCCACGCCGGCCAGCAGCGCGAACAGGATCAGGCCGGCCCTCACCGGACGGCCGGATGCGATTTCCGCCGGAGCGGCCATTGTGACGTGCTCCACGCTCATTGATCCTTCTCCGCACTCCACGGACGGGCCGGCAGTTCCGGCAGGCGCGCGCCCGGATGGAGCGCCGCGGCAAGATCCCGCGCCGCCCGTGGCGCACGCGGGCCGAAGCCAAGGAGATAGGAGCCGGGCATGGCCACAAGCCGGCGCTCGCGCGCGGCCGGCGTGCCGGCGAAGGCCGGCAGGGAGAACACGGTGGCGGCGTCCAGCACCTGCCCGCCGCCCTGCATCACCACCACGGCGTCGGGCTCGGCCGACATGGCCGCCTCGTCCAGCGCCGGCTTGAAGCCCTTGATGGCGGCCATGGCGTTGGTCACTCCAGCCAGGCGGAAGATGGCGTCGGCGCTCGTGTCAGCCCCGCCCACCACCGCCGCCCCGCCAGACGCCGAGAGCACGAACACCGCGCGGGGCCGGCCCGGCATGGCCTTCACCATGTCCTCCAGCGCCGCAAAATCCGCCGCCACCTCGGCCGCCAGCGCCCGGCCCTTGTCCTCCTCGCCCACCGCCTGTGCCACTGCGGCGATCTTCGCGAGGACGCCGGCCCTGTCATGGGCCTCGGGAATGAGCACCACAGGCACCGAGGCCTGCTCCAGCACATCAAGGGTGGAGCGCGGCCCCGCGCCCACGGCTGCGAGAATCAGGCTCGGCCCGGTGGACAGCACGCCCTCCGGCGAGAGCGCGCGGGAATAGCCCACATCTGGCTTGCGCCGCGCGGCGGTGGGATAGCGGCTCGTCTGGTCCACCGCCACCACGCGGTCGCCGAGACCGAGGGCGAACAGGATCTCCGTCACCGCCCCGCCGATGGAGACGATGCGGGATGTATCTGCCGCACCCCGCCCCCGGATCTCAGCCGCAGCAACGCCCGGCATAGCGCCGAGGAGAGCGAGCGAAACACCAAAAAGAGCATCAAGCGTACGGAGTCTAAATGACCTATTCATTGAATTATAACATTTCCATTTCATGCCACTCACGCATATATTGCACTGCATATTTCGACAGTTTTGATTTTTTCAAAGTTCAATCAGATCTCCATGCGTTGTTTATCTGCCACAATCAGTGACGTTATTTCCATTGATTGGCAACAAACATGTAAAAATCTTGACGCCACCATGCCCGAACGGTAGCTCAGGAGGGACAGGCGGGGATGCCCGCAGCGCGCCACGTCCGGAATGCGGACGGTAGCCAGCCCGATCACGCACCGATTCCGGAGAGACGATCATGGCGCTCAGGCCGCAGACAGCGGGCGTTTGTATGTGGTCCAGCAGGCTTCTGCGTTCAGGCGTTGCCACCTGCGCGCTGCTCGCCGGCATGGAGGGCGCGGCGTTCGCCCAGAGCGCGACACCCGCGACGGCTCAGGCCGAGACAGAGGGCGAGATGTCCCTCGACACCATCACGGTGGCTGCCAGCCTCACGCCGGAGCGCACCATCGACGCCCTCGCCGCCATCAGCGTGGTGCGCCCGGAAGACCTTGAGCAGCTCATGCCGTCGCGCACGCAGGACGTGTTCTTCGGCATGCCCGGCACCACGGTGATCCAGAACGGCAACTCGCCCCAGGCCTCCATCAACATCCGCGGCATGCAGGACTACGGGCGCGTGGCGGTGTTCGTGGACGGGGCGCGGCAGAACTTCACGCAGCTCGGCCATGGCACCGGCGCCGGCTCCTTCTTCCTGGAGCCGGGCCTGCTCGCCGACGTGGACGTGGTGCGCGGCCCGGTCTCCAACATCTATGGCTCGGGCGCCATCGGCGGCGTGGTCACCATGCGCACCAAGGATGCCGACGACATCATCAAGAAGGGCCAGACCTGGGGCGTGGAATCCCTCGAAGAGTTCGGCTCCAACGGCCCCATGGGCTTTGGCTCCCTGTTCGCCGCAGCGCGTGTGGGCCAGAACGTGGACCTGTTCCTCGGCGGCACCTATCGCACCCAGAGCGACTACAAGGACGGCAACGGCGACGTGGTGCCCGGCACCGGCTACGACACCTGGACCGGCATCGCCAAGGCCACCTTCCGCCCGGCGGACTTTCACGAAGTGAAGTTCACCGGCCTCAACTACAATGCCGATTACACCACCTACAATGCGGCGCTGGTGAACGGTGCCATTCCTTCCACCGCCACCCAGTACGGCTCCACCGTGCTGAACCAGACCGCCACCGCGAGCTGGAACTACACCAATCCCAATGACAACGTGTTCGACTGGCGCAGCACCCTCTACTGGAACCGGGTGAAGCAGGACCAGATCAAGGTGGCCGGAACCGCAAGCTCGGTGACGGGCGCCGTTGGCAATCCGCGCTATTTCACCATCGACACCGTGGGCTTCGACGCCAACAACACGTCGCGCTTCGTCTGGAACGACATCCGCAACGCCATCACCATCGGCGGCGACTATTTCCACGACGACGTGAACAACGTGGACAATTACGGCTTCGGCGACGGCTACAACCCGTCGGGCGAGCGCGGCGTGGGCGGGGCCTTCGTGCAGTGGAAGGCCAATTATTCCAGCTGGCTGGAAGCGCAGGCGGCGGTGCGCTACGACACCTACAGCCTCAACGGCGACGGCGTCTCCACTGATGGCCAGCGCTTCTCGCCGAAGTTCACGCTGGGCATCACGCCCTGGAACTGGCTGACCTTCTACGGCACCTATGCGGAAGGCTACCGCGCCCCGGCCGTGACCGAGACACTGGTGAACGGCGCGCACCCGCCGAACATCCCCCTCGTCTTCTGCCCGGACGGCAGCTATGGCGTGTTCTGCTTCGTGCCCAATCCTTATCTCCAGCCGGAGGTGGGCAAGAACAAGGAGCTCGGCCTCAACGTCCGTTTCGACGATATCTTCGTGAACGGCGACAAGTTCCGTGCCAAGGCCAACATCTACCGCAACGACGTGGACGACTACATCGAGCTGGTCGGCTATCAGATGACGCGCTACGGCACCTATGCCAACTACCAGTACCAGAACATCGCTCAGGCCCGCCTCCAGGGCTTCGAGCTCGAAAGCAACTACGACGCGGGGGCGTGGTTCGCCGGCTTCAACGTGACCGTCTCAGACGGCGAGAACACAGAAACCGGCGGGCCGCTGTCCAACACCATGCCCAACAACGTGGCCGGCACGCTCGGCGCCCGCTTCCTCGACAAGAAGCTCACCGTGTCTGTGCGCTGGCAGTGGGTGGCCGCCGTGACCGAGGCCGACATGCCGGCCGACGCGCCCTACGAGCCGACCCCGAGCTTTAACCTCGTGAACGCCTATGTGGGCTACCAGCCCAGCGAGAACGTGCTCGCCTCGCTCTCCGTTGAGAACCTGCTCAACGAGCAGTACACTCAATACCAACAGTTCCTGCCCAGCGCCGGCCTCACCGTGAAGGGCGGGCTGCGCATCCGGTTCGGGGCAGACACCATCGCCGCGGCGACCCCGTCTCCCCTCTACAAGTAGCCACGCCGGTCCGGCGCAGCCATTCACCCCGTCACTTTTTGACACGTCGGAGTATGAGAAATGTTCATTGCCACCAACAGGTTCAAGGTGAAGCACGGCTCGGAAGCGGAGTTCGAGCGCGTCTGGCGCGAGCGCGACACCTACATCGCCGCCGTTCCGGGCTTCGTCGCCTTCGACCTGTGCCGCGGCCCGGAGAAGGAGGAGTACACCCTCTACATCTCCCACACCGTGTGGGCGACCAAGGCGGATTTCGAAGCCTGGACCAAGTCCGAGGCTTTCCGCCTCGCCCATCGTGATGCAGGATCTTCGTCCAATCGCGTGAACTATATCGGCGGTCCGGAGTTTGAAGGGTATGAGTCCGTCCTTTCGTTGACCCCCGGCGAGAAGGCGGCTTGAGCATCCTTCGACGTTTCGACCCCTGAGTACCTCCACCCGGCCGGGCCCCGCCCGCGCCGGGTTTCTTTTTGCCTCGCCCGGGGCGGCCTGCGGGCGGCTGGCGTCGGGGGCTTTTCTTGGCGGGCGCGGTTCTCTACCGTCGCACCATCGCTTTCAAACACGGCCGTCCGGCCATCGGGATTTTCACGACCATGAGCGCATATTCCGAGCTTTCCGCCCATTTCACCCGCACCGCCGCCCTCGGCAATGGCATCGGCATCCTGCAGTGGGACAGCGACACCATGATGCCCAAGGGTGCCGCCGAAACCCGCGCCGAGAGTCTCGCGCTGCTGCGGGTGCTCCATCACGGAATGGTGACCGACCCGCGCATCGGCGACTGGCTCGCCGGCGCCTCCGGCGAGGATCTCGGCCCGTGGGAACAGGCGAACGTGCGCGAGATCGAGCGGCAATACACCGTGCAGACCGCCCTGCCCGCCGATCTCGTGGACGCCGCGAGCCGGGCTTCGTCCAAGTGCGAGATGGCCTGGCGCAAGGCCCGCGCCGAGGCGGATTTCCCCGCGCTCCTGCCCTATCTGGAAGAGGTGCTGCGCCTGCAGCGGGAGATGGGACAGGCCAAGGGCGAGAAGCTCGGCCTCTCCACCTATGACGCGCTGTTGAACGACTACGAGCCCGGTGGCCGCTCCGCGCGCATCGACGCCTTGTTCGACGATCTCGCCCAGTTTCTGCCCGCCTTCACCGAGCAGGTGCTGGAGGTGCAGTCCCGCCGCCCGGCGACGCCGCCCTTATCCGGCCCGTTCGCGGTTGAGGCCCAGCGCGCGTTGGGCGTCGAGATGATGAGGACGGTGGGCTTCGATTTCGACCGTGGCCGCCTCGATGTCTCCACCCACCCCTTCTGCGGCGGCGCCGACAACGACGTGCGCATCACCACGCGCTACGACGAGGCCAATTTCTCCAAGGCCCTCATGGGGGTGCTGCACGAAACCGGCCACGCCCTCTACGAGCAGGGCCGCCCGCGCGACTACATCTTCCAGCCGGTGGGACAGGCCCGCTCCATGAGCGTGCACGAGAGCCAGTCCCTGCTGATGGAGATGCAGGCCTGCCGCAGCCGCGAATTCCTCACCTTCGCCGCCCCCCGCATGCGCGCCGCCTTCAATGGCGCCGGCCCCGCCTGGGAGGCCGAGGCCCTGTGGCGCTCCTATACCCGGGTGGAGCGCGGCTTCATCCGCGTGGATGCGGACGAGGTGACTTATCCCGCCCATGTCATCCTGCGCTATCGCCTCGAAAAGGCGCTGATCGGCGACGAGATGAAGCTGTCCGACCTGCCCGGCGCCTGGGCCGAGGGCATGAAGACGCTGCTGGGCGTGGTGCCGCCGGACGACCGGCTCGGCTGCCTGCAGGATATCCATTGGCCGAGCGGTGGCTGGGGCTACTTCCCCACCTATACCCTCGGTGCCATGACGGCGGCGCAGCTGTTCGACGCCGCCTGCAAGGCCGACCCGTCCATCCTGCCCGGCATCGCCCGCGGCGATTTCGCGCCGCTGCTGGCGTGGCTGCGCACCAACGTCCACAGCCAGGGATCGCTGCTGGAGACGGACGCTCTGCTGACCCGCGCCACCGGCCGGCCCCTCGACGCCTCGGTGTTCAAGGCCCACCTGGTGCGGCGCTACGGCGGCGAGATGGAGCAGCACCAGGCGGCGTGAGATCTGCCGGGGAAGGCCCCCCAACCCCTTCCCCGGCAAAGCTTCGCGATTTTTGCATCCGCCTGTCGGCCATGGGCATACTCCCGCGTCCTAGGACAAGACCACGGGAGCCTTGCCCATGATGTACGCCATCCTCTGCTACCAGAAAGAAGACGTGGTCTGCGCCTGGAGCAAGGCGGAGGACGACGCCGTCATGGCGAAGCTCGCGGTGGTGCAGGAGCGCCTCATCAAGGCGGGCAAGATGGGCGCGTCGCTGCGCCTGCTGCCCACCACCGCCGCCACCACCCTGCGCAAGAGCGAGGAGCCGCCCCTCGTCATCGACGGGCCGTTCGCCGAGACCAAGGAGCAGTTGCTCGGCTTCTATCTGGTGGACGCAGCCGACCTTGACGACGCGCTCGCCATCGCCCGCGACCTCGCCGCCGCCAATCCCGGCGGCGCCTATGAGATCCGGCCGGTGGGCATGTTCTTTCCGGACCAGCGAGTGGCGCCGTGACCACCTCGGCGCTCGGCGATGCGGCATGGATCAACACCGCGCTCACCGCCGCGCGGCCCCAGGCGGTGGCGGCCCTGCTGCGCTATTTCCGTGATCTCGACACCGCGGAGGAGGCCTTTCAGGAAGCCTGCCTGCGCGCGCTGAAAACCTGGCCGGTGAACGGCCCGCCACGCGACCCGGCTGCGTGGCTGATTCTGGTGGGCCGCAATGCCGCCCTCGACGGGGTGCGCAAACGGGCGCGCCATGATCCCCTGCCCCCGGACGAGCAATTGTCCGACCTCGATGATGCCGAAGCCGGCCTCGCCGAGCGCCTGGACAATTCCCACTATCGCGACGACGTGCTGCGCCTGCTGTTCATCTGCTGCCATCCCGAGCTGCCAGTGACCCAACAGATCGCGCTGGCCCTGCGCATCGTCTCCGGCCTGTCGGTGAAGCAGATCGCCCGCGCCTTCCTCGTCAGTGAGGCGGCCATGGAGCAGCGCATCACGCGGGCGAAGGGCCGCATCGCCAAAGCCGACGTGCCGTTCGAGGCTCCGGGGCCGGTGGAGCGGGCGGAGCGGCTCGGCACCGTGGCGGCCATGGTCTATCTCGTGTTCAACGAAGGCTATTCGGCCGGTCCCGACCCGGATCGCGCCGCCCTGTGCGACGACGCCATCCGTCTCGCCCGGCTGCTGCTGCGCCTGTTCCCCACCGAGCCGGAGATCATGGGGCTCAACGCCCTCCTCCTGCTCCAGCACGCCCGCGCCGCCGCGCGCTTCGACGCCGACGGGCGCGTGATCCTGCTGGACGCGCAGGACCGCACCCGATGGGATCGCACCCGCATCACCGAAGGCCTCGCCCTGATCGACAAGGCCATGCGCCACCGCCGGCCCGGCGCCTATCAGGTGCAGGCGGCCATCGCCGCCCTCCATGCCCGCGCGCCCCGGCCGGAGGAGACGGACTGGGCGCAGATCGACGCGCTCTATGCGACGCTGGAATATCTCCAGCCCTCCCCCGTGGTCACCCTCAACCGCGCCGTGGCGGTGAACAAGGTGAGGGGCGCCGCGGCGGCCCTTGCCATGATCGAGCCGTTAGCGCCGCAGCTCTCGGGTTATTTCCACTATTTCGGCGCCCGTGGCGCCTTCCTGCTGGAGCTGGGCCGGAGGGTGGAGGCGCGGGAAGCCTTCGACCGTGCGATCGCCCTCGCCAACACACCCGCCGAGGCCGACCACATCCGCACCCATCTCGACCGGCTGATGGCCGAGGCCGGGACCTGAAAAAGTTCGCGGCCGGCTGTCGGGATGCCGGCCCGGGGGACGTTCTTGCAGCACGGGCGCCCCCTTTCCGGGGCTCCAGCAGGAGGAAAACCATGTCCGATACCGCCGAGACGACCACTCCCACGGCCGATTTCAGCGCCATGCCCCCGGTAAAGGGCGGCGTCACGGCCTACCTGACGGTGGACGGCGCCATGAAGGCAGTCGAGTTCTACAAGAGCGCCCTTGGCGCGGAACTCGCCTTCGCCATCCCTCCGGATGACAGCGGCCGCACCATGCACGTGCACCTCTACATCAACGGCAGCTCGGTGATGCTGGCCGATCCCTATCCCGAATATTGCGCCGGCCCGGTGGAGAAGCTGGGCGGCTTCAATCTCAGCCTGCACGTCACCGACACGGACGCGGCATTCGAGCGGGCCGTGGCGGCGGGGGCGAGCGTGATGATGCCACCCTCCGACATGTTCTGGGGCGCCCGCTATGCGCAGGTGCGCGATCCCTTCGGCGTCGTCTGGGCCTTCAACCAGCCGCACTGATCTCGCGTCTGGCTCAGCTGACCGCGCTCACCCGCTCCTCGCTGATGCCGTCCTCGTCCGGATGGGGTTCGCCGGTCTCGGCCACGCCGAGATCGGCCGCCTGCGCCCGGGCGAGCGCCATGGCCGCGTCGTCCGCCTCGCGCTGGCGGTTCCACAGGGCGGCGTAGAGGCCGCCGCGGGCCAGCAGTTCCGCATGGCAACCGCGCTCGGCCACGCGCCCCTCCGCGAGAACCAGAATCTCGTCCGCTGCCACCACGGTGGAGAGCCGGTGGGCGATGACCAGGGTGGTCCGCCCCTCCGAGACCCGCTCAAGGGCGTCCTGGATGTCCTTCTCCGTGTGGCTGTCGAGGGCGGAGGTCGCCTCATCCAGCACCAGTATGGGCGGCGCCTTCAGGATGGTGCGGGCGATGGCGACGCGTTGCTTCTCCCCGCCCGACAGCTTCAGCCCGCGCTCGCCCACTTCGGTCCGGTAGCCCTTGGGGGTGGCGCGGATGAAACCGTCGATCTGGGCAAGGCGCGCCGCCTCCTCCACCTCCGCCTCGGAGGCGTCGGGGCGGCCGTAGCGGATGTTGTAGGCGATGGTGTCGTTGAACAGCACCGTGTCCTGCGGCACCATGCCGATGGCGGCGCGCAGGCTCTCCTGCCGCACTCCGCGGATGTCCTGCCCGTCGATGGTGATGCGGCCGGACGAGATGTCGTAGAAGCGGAACAGCAGGCGCGACAGCGTTGACTTTCCCGCCCCCGACGGCCCGACGATGGCCACCGTGCGTCCCGCAGGCACCTCGAAGGTGACGCCCTTCAGGATCTCGCGGCCGGCGTCATAGGCAAAGCGCACATTCTCGAACCGCACCGTGCCGCCGGACACCACGAGGTCCTGCGCCGCCGGCTGGTCCTTCACCTCGGGCGCAACCGCCAGCACGGCGAACATCGCCTCGATGTCCACGATGGCCTGCTTGATCTCGCGATAGATGAAGCCGAGGAAGTTCAGCGGAATGTAGAACTGCACCATCATGGCGTTGATCATGACGAAGGAGCCCACCGTCTGCCGTCCTGCGCGGATATCGAGCACGCACATGACCATCACCACCGCAAGGCCGATGGAGAAGATGACCGCCTGCCCCGCGTTCAGCCAGGCAAGCGAGGTATAGGTGTTCACCGTCGCCTTCTCGTAGCGCGCCATGGAGCGGTCGTAGCGCTGGGTCTCCCAGCGCTCGGCGCCGAAATACTTCACCGTCTCGTAGTTGAGCAGGCTGTCAACCGCCTTGGTGTTGGCGTCGGTGTCGCTCTCGTTCATCTCCTTGCGAATGGAGAGCCGCCACTCGCTGGCGAAATAGGTGAAGAAGCCATAGAGCAGCACCGTCACCGCCACCACCGCCGCATAGCGCCAGTCGAAGGCGAAGAACAGCACGCCGATGACCATGGCCAGCTCGACGATGGTAGGCGCCAGCTGCAGCACCAGCATGCGCACGATGGTCTCGATGCCCGAGCGCGCCCGCTCCAGCACGCGGGTGAGCCCGCCGGTCTTGCGCTCAAGGTGGAAGCGCAGGGACAAGGCGTGCATGTGCTCGAAGGTCTCGAGCGCGAGCCGCCGCACCGCGTTCAGCGCCACCTTGGCGAAGATGCCGTCACGCAGCTGGGTGACCCCGGCCATGAGGATGCGCCCGAGGCCGTAGGCGAGCGTGAGCGCCACCGGCGTGCCTACCACCAGGGCCCAGAAGGCCGGCGTGGGGGCGCTGGTGCCGCCCGAGGACACCTCGGCGGTGAGCGCATCCGTCGCCCATTTGAACAGGAACGGCACCGCCAGGGTCGCGCCCTTGGAGGCGAACAGCAGCACGAAGGTAATGACCACGCGCGCCCGCAGGTCCGTGCGGCCCACGGGCCACAGATAGGGCCAGAGGCCGCGGATGGTGTCGAGCAGGGCGTCAGCGGAAACGACCGGCCGGCGCGGGCCGGCGGCGGGAGGAGGCGTCTTGGACATGATGGCCTATCGGTCTTCGGTGCGGCCCGCGGGCGGCGCGCCGCAGTCCCCAGGCGGCAACAGCGCCGAGAACAGAGCATCGATCTCACCCTTGAGCGCGGAAATGGCAGCCCGGTCGAGGCAGTAGGCGGTGCGCTGGCCCTCGATCCGGCTCCGGAGCAAGCCTGAGTCCGTGAGGACCTTCAGATGTTGCGAGACGGTGGACTGCGCAAGGGGCAGGCCCCGGACGATCTCGCCGCACACGCAGCGGTCCTGGCCGGCGAGCGTTTCCAGCACCCGCAGGCGCACGGGATGGGCCAGCGCCCGCAGCCGCTCGGCGAGGGCCGCACGGTCCTCGACCGGGCGCTCGGAGCCCGCCTGCGGCGGGTCCGCGGCGTCTGGCCCGCCGGGGTGGGGAAAGGGCGTCATATTCATCGTCTATCGGCGATAGCCGATGAATGAGGCGACTTCAAGCGCTGTCCGCTGCGGCCGGCGCATGCGCTACGCTGTCGTCATGCCCGCGTCGCAGCGACAAGCTAGAGCCCCGGTCCGACCGACCCGTTCCCTCACGCCCCTGACCGTTCGTCACGTCCCACACGGCGTCGAGTTTGCTAAAGTGCGTCCATGGCTAGAATCGAAAGTGTGTGCGTCTATTGCGGCTCCGCATCCGGCTCGGATCCGCTGTTCGCCGAGGAAGCGCGCCGGTTCGGACAGATCCTCGCGGCCGAAGGGGTGCGCCTCGTCTATGGCGGCGGCGGCATCGGGCTGATGGGCGAGGTCGCGAGCGCCACTGCGCTGGCCGGCGGGGCGGTCACCGGCATCATCCCGCGCTTCCTCATGAACCGGGAGCGCGCCTTCGCCCATGAGGCGGAGATGATCGTGGTGGAGGACATGCACGCCCGCAAGCGGCTCATGTTCGAGCGGGCGGACGCCTTCGTGGCCCTGCCCGGCGGGGTCGGCACCCTAGAGGAGCTGGTGGAACAGCTGACCTGGGCGCAGCTGGGCCGTCACCGCAAGCCCATCCTCATCGCCAATACGTCAGGCTTCTGGGATCCGTTCCTGAGCCTGATCGAGCATATGCGGTCCACGGCCTTCATCCGCGACACGACGCCGGTGGAGATCCTGTCCGCCGATCGGGTGGAAGACATCCTGCCGCGGCTGCGGGAAGCGGCGGCCGCCGTGCCCGAGCGCGCGCTTCACGCGGCGGACGGCGAACTGGCCGACCGCATGTGAGACAGCGTCCTGCCCCCGGCAGCGCTTCAGCTGCCCGGCTGGTCGAGCGCGGCGATGGCGACCATGAGAACCGAGCCGATCAACACGATCGTGACGACGTTCTGCATGTCCTTCCCCTCTTGCTGCAATGCGGCACGAGGGGATTAGAACAAAGAGCCGATTTTGGTGCAATGCACAAAAAGCCCAACAAGTGTCCGGCTTCGGGATGCGCGCGTTGCAATGGAAGGGATTGGCGACCCCGGCAGGGCTCGAACCTGCGACCTAGTGCTTAGAAGGCACTCGCTCTATCCAGCTGAGCTACGGGGCCGGCGTTTCGCAGTTGAGAGCGTTTTCCGGCCGAAAGGATACCGGTTCGCGCGATGACGATGCGTCGTCCCGGCTCTTTAGCGCGCACATGCGCCGAGGTGAAGGCGCAAAAGTCCGGGCCATGCAGGGCCCTGCCATGAACGGCCCGCCATATGGCACCGTGCCGCTCGCGCACGGTCGATCCAAACATCGACCGTCCTAAGTCAGCCGGCCAGCGCCACGCCCCTCAGTGGGTCCACTGGCCTACGCGGGTGAAGGCGAAATTGTCCGAATAGGCCATGCGCCGGCGGCCAGTCTCGTGGGGCTCGAACACCTGGAAGGGGATACCGCGCTTCTGCGCATAGGCCACCGCCTCTTCCTTGGTCTCGAACTTCAGGCGAATCTGGCTGCGCATGTCCGCCGAGGAGGTGTAGCCCATGAGCGGCTCCACCATGCGCGCGTGCTCCGGCTCATATTCGAGCACCCAGAACCGGGTCTTCCCCACGCCCGACTGCATGGCGTTGCGCGACGGCTTGTAGATGCGTGCGACCATGATGCTGAACCCGTCATCCGGGGTCGCGCGCCCCTCGCCCGCGACCCATCCCGTCTATAGTTAAGCCGCGCGGCACTGACAACCGAGCGGCACATGCGAAGTGCGCCGCCGGTTGTGAGGACCTCAGCGCATCACAAGGCAGGTCGCCGCCGCCTTGGCCGATTCGGCGGCCGTGGCGTGGGCGATCTTGCCGGACAGCACGAGACCCCGCGTCTGCTCCGTCACCACGGCGCGGCCGTCAGCGCCGGGAACCAGCAGCGGCGCGCTCGACGCATAGATGGCCTTGGCGTCCGGCGGCAGCTTGGTGGCGCACCTGTCGGCCGCAGCCTTGTCCGCGAGGGCCGCCGTGCCGGACAGGAGCGTGCCTAAAAGGCCCACCGCGACGACACCGCCGAATCCAAAAGCCCTGGCAGTCTTCATGATCGTCATACACGCCACTCCCTCGCAGCCGCCCATGCCGGGCGGGGCTGGGAGCTTTGAGCCGCAGATGGGCGCGGAATGCAAGCCGGACATTGAGGAGAGGAATCCCGGGAGACGGAAGAAGACCTCAGCGCGGCGCGCGGAAGCTGATCGGAAATATGGTCGGAGCAGCAGGATTTGAACCTGCGACCCTCTGCTCCCAAAGCAGATGCGCTACCAGGCTGCGCTATGCTCCGACGGCGCTGGCGCCTGCGTTGTTCGTATCGTCTCGGGACGGACGACGCAAGGTTGCCCCGGCAGGCGCGCGACCGCCGCGGCACGACCGCTTGATTTCCGCGGCCGGCGCGCCGAAAGCTGGGGCGATGCCGGCGCCTCCCCTTTTCGGGGTGTGCCGACAGATTTGAATGGATGTTTTTGCTCTTCGACGGGGATTTTCAGATGGCGTCCGATGCCGAGCTGTCCGAGTGGCTGAGCTCGATGATCAAGGCGCTGGGCACCGCCCAGGCCCACACCATGGTGCAGCATTTCATTCTGCGGGACATCGTGATCCAACTCGCTGGCCAGCAGGAGCGGCCGGAGGCTTTCGTCGCCTCCATGTTCGAGCGGGTGAGCATGCTGGTGGACCAGTGCGAGCTCGCCGGCAAGCCGGAGATCGAGGCGGAGATGCGCTGGTACTCCGAATCCTTCTTCACCACAGCCGGCAAGGCGGTGGGCCAGCCGTGACCTGAGCCAGGCTCTCGGAAAAGCGAACCCGGCCGGACGGGTAGCGGGCCGGCCGGGTCGTGCTCACTTGTGGAGCATGGCGGTCTGAGTCGGGGGGGGATTCCACAGCGGAATGATGACACGACCCCACACCCGGGTGTCGTTGCCGCCGTAGTTCTGCTCCCAGACATCGGTGGTCAGGTAAGCCTGCATGATCACCGGCCCGAAGTCGTAGCCGACAAGACCACCCACCGCGAACTGGCTCTGCTTCTGGTAGAAGGCGGTCGGATTATTGAGATCCGTCGAGTAATAGGCCACCGGCCCGATCTCGAATTTGCCGAACTTCTTGGTGGCGGTGAGGTCCACGTTCAGGAAGTTCGGATTGATGGTGTCGGTCACGCCCTGCGCCTGGATGCCCCAGATGGCGTTGGCGGTGAGGTTCCAGCCGTCGGCGGTATAGCTCACGGCGAAGCGCTGGTTGAAGGAGGTGGAATCAAACGCCACCCCGGTATTCACCCCCAGATAAAATCCGGCCAGGTAGCTGAAGCCAAAGCCGTTCCCAAGATCCCAGGCAATCTGTGCAGCAAAGAAGGGATTGTAGAAACCGGACGTGGACGGCCCGTTGTCGACGTTCACCTCAGCCAGCGGCATGGCGGTGAGCAACTGGATGCGCCCGCCGAACATGAATACCGGCGTCGCCCAGGCCAGGACCGGGATGGTCACGCCCACGCAGGTGGATTCCGGCGATGTATTGCGGCAGCCCCAATCGGCCGTGTTCACGAAATATGCGCCCTCCGGCAGCGGGGCGCCGGCGGCGAGACCAACCGTTTCACCGGGCTGGGTAACGGATCCCGCATGCGCGGGCGCCAGTGCGGCAATCGACAACAGGGCTGCCGTCGCCATTCTTGCGAATGTCGTCATGATTTTCCTCCGAAAGGCGTGAGCCCTTCTCCGGGTCCCACCGGAGGGCTCTTCGCGGGCGCTTCCTCAGGCGCATTTGCGCCGGACTGTTATGGTCCGAAGGAGGTTCGAGCCCCCTTGCGGCTGCTGCAGCGGACGGCCCGCGATCCGGCGGACGCGCCTTTGCTTCTGCTCCCCGGTTGACGCCCGGGGGGCACGCGCTTGCGATGGGGAATGCTGCGGCAGCGTGTCACGACCTTGGCGGCGCGGGATTCCCCCCCGCTCAATGCCGCCCGAGACCTTCGAGGATATCCGGCCATCCCGGCGCCGGGTCCTTGAAGCCGAAGCAGGGACCTACATAGCTCACAATTTGGGCATCGGCCACAGGGTTCACGTTCCCGAGAGCATCATGCCGGCTAAAAGCAGAGCACTGTTGCGCAGCCGTCACAGTGACGGAGGGACAGAGCAAAACCATACCATGCGCCATCTGGTGACAGCCTTCCGGGGGAGTGGACTTCTCCCGCGACCAGACGGAAGCTGGCGTCGCCGGCTCCAGATTCCCTCCGCGCACGGGCCGGGATCGCTCATTTCGCCCGTTTTTTCACCAACCTACGCGGCACGGCTCCCATGCAGGACATCCACTATCGGGAATACAAAATTCTCCTGCGGCCCGAACAGTTCTACGCACCGAAAAGGTTCGAGGACTATTGGAACGAGGTGAAGGGCGTCGCGAAGAAGCATGGCGTTGGCGTAAAGACCAACGACGATGCCTTTCAACGCATGGTGCGTGAAGTTCTGTTTTACGACACGCCCAATTATGACCTGTACCGAAACTCGTTCATCCTGCGCAAGCGTACCTTTTACGACGACGGCTGGCCGCGTCCGGAGCACGAGCTTGCCGTAAAATACCGCAGCCCCGACCGGGAGATTTGCACCGCCGTGGACATGGTGCCGCGAATCGTCGGCGAGGTGGAAGTGAAGTTCAAGGAGGAGATCCTGCCGCTCAAGGACGGGCTTGGCGGCATGCGCTCGCTTTATTCCCACAATTGCATTGTGATCTCGCCGGGGGTCGTCCTCAATCAGGGGTTGAGGGATATTACGACCGTATTCCCGGCCATGGCCGCGGTGGACGTGGACGGCGACACCAAGATCGATCTCGTGAACAACATCGCGGTCGAAGAGATACAGGTGGACCCCGGCCACTTCGATTTCGGCCACGGCTTCGAGGCCAAGGCCACCATCGCCATCTGGCGCAACCGCGCCTCGGAAACCTCGCTGGTGGGCGAGTTCGCCTTCCAGGCCAAGTTCCAGCACTACGACGAGGTGCACCAGAAGGCGAAGCGGCTGTCCGAGGACTTCTTCCGCGACGTGCAGACGCTGGCGCCCGAATGGGTCCAGCTCGGCACCACCAAGACCGCCATGGTCTATGGCATCGGCGCAAAGCAGGTCGCGCACAGCGAGTGAATCGGGCAGGGGCGCCTGCGCCGCCCCTGCCCTTCCTGTCCTTCCCCGCCTGCCCCCAAAGATCTGACCCCAAGATCTGACCCATCGAGCCGGAGCCGCCATGAGCGCAACTGAGCCATCCGTCTCACCCGAAGCCACGCCATCCGTGGCTCCCGGCACTGCGCCGGTCTCCATCTTCGAGATCTTCCTGACCTTCCTCGTCATCGGCGCCACCAGCTTCGGCGGTGGCGTGGTGGCCTATCTGCGCAACGCCCTCGTGGTCTCCAAAGGCTGGCTCGACGATGAGCAGTTCATGACCGCGCTCGAAATCTCCCAGGCCCTGCCCGGCCTCAACGCCACCAACATGAGCGTTATCGTCGGCGACCGGCTGCGTGGCCCCGTCGGCGCCATTGCCGGCTTCCTGGGCATGACCCTGCCGGGGGGCCTGCTGGTGTTCGCGCTCGGCGTGTTCTACGCCTCCAATCATGGCAATCCGGCCATGCACAGCGTGCTCGCCGGCATCGGCGCGTCGTCGGTGGGGCTGCTCGCCGCCGTGACCCTGCAGATTGGCCACAAGCAGCTGGAGCACTTCACCGAAATCGCCCTGGTAGTGATCACTGTGGTGATGGTCAGCTTCCTCCACATCTCCCTGCTGGCGGTGCTGCTCACGGTGCTGCCGCTGGCCCTGTTCATCTATCGGCCGCGCAACGACGACCGTCCCAAGATCACCGAGGAGGAGGCACAATGAGCCAGTCCAATGCGGACCTGAGCCTGCTCGGCGTCTTCTCCCTCCTGTCCCTGCTGGCCATCGGCGGCGGCACGGCGGTGCTGCCGGAGATGAAGTCGCTCACGGTGGACGCCCACCAGTGGATCACCGACGGGCAGTTCCGCGACATCTACGCTCTCGGCCAGGTGGCGCCGGGGCCCAACATGCTGATGGTGATCGTCATCGGCTATCACGTGGCCGGCACGCCGGGGGCGCTCATCGCCTTCACCGGCTTCTTCCTGCCGGCCTCCACCCTCGCCCTGGGCGCGTCCCGCCTGTGGAACCACTTCGAGGGATCGCCGTGGCGACTGGCGCTGCAGAATGCGCTGGCGCCCATCGTGGTGGGCCTCATGGCGGCTGGCATGATTGCCATCGCCCGCACCGCCATTACCGGCACCGAGACCACGCTGCTGGCGGTGGCGGTGTTCGCGCTCGTTTATTTCGGGCCGAAGATCAACCCGGCCCTGCTCATCCTCGCCGGCGGGGCGGTGGGCTACCTGACGCTATCGTAGGGCCGACGCCCCGCTGGTCGCTGCAGATGCTCTACTTGCCGGAAAAGACCGGGTGCGCCACCCGGTCGCCTGCCTTGATGCCGAGCTTGCGCGCCTGGCCGCCCGCGATCTCCAGCACCGCCCGCACCGGCTCGCCGGAGGAGATGGTCTCGGTGGACAAAGGGGTGGTCATGGCGGCGATGCGGGCGATGCTGCCGTCCGCCCGGATGAACAGCATGTCGAGGGGGATGTAGGTGTTCTTCATCCACATGTAGACGGGCTGGTCCACCTTGAAGTCGAACAGCATGCCCGCCCGCTCGCCCAGCGACTTGCGATACATGAGGCCGGTGGTGCGCTGCTCGTCGGTGCGCGCCACCTCCACCTCGAACGTGACGACGCCCTTGGAGGAGGCAATCTCCAGCGCCTCGAGGCTGTCGGCCTGCACCGCCGGGGCTGGCCCCGCCAGCGCCGGCGCGACGGGGGAAAGGGCCAGCGCAAGGCCGAGAATCATTCCAGCAGGGATGGTTCTGCCGCGACCCGCGCGGCCCAAAATTCCGCGACCCGTCGGCGCGGGGGAAGCGCCGGTCTTCACGATGGCAAATGGCATGATCAGGTGTTCCCGCTGGGTCCGGTATCGGCCTTCACTTCGGCGGCCATGAGGCCCTTATCGCCGTCGCCGTAGCGCACCATCACCGTCTGGCCGGGCCGAAGTTCGGTGAGGCCGTGGCGGCGCAGCGTCTCCATATGGACGAAGATGTCCGGCGTGCCGTCCCCCTGGGTGAGGAAGCCGAAGCCGCGCAGCCGGTTGAACCATTTCACCGTGGCCGGCTCGAAACCGCTCCTGGGTTCCACCACCGTGCGGGTGCGCGGCTGCGGCGGAGCAGTATGCACCGCGGTCGAGAGGTCGAGGGAGAGCACCCGGAAGGCCTGCCGCCCCTTGGCCCGCTGGACTGCCTCGCAGACCACGCGGGCGCCTTCCATGGCGGTCTGGAAGCCGTCGCGCCGCAGGCAGGTGACATGGACCAGCACATCGGGGCCGCCGTCGTCCGGGACGATGAAGCCGTAGCCCTTGGAGGCATCGAACCATTTGATGGAGCCGGTAACCTCGACGAGCCCGGCGGGCTCCTCAAGTCCGTCCTCCGACGAGCCGGCGGTCCGTGGCCCCAGCCCCAGTGCGTCAGACCCCATGACCACCCCGACCTTACACGCGGCCGCGCACGCTTTGCCGCGCCGGTTTCAGGATAGCAACTCGCCGGGGCTTCGCCCACCCTCTTCGCACCCTCTCTTCGCGCCAGGCCTTGGTGGAAGACCTCGGCGAGAGCCTGCGGCATCATGCGTCCTGTGCAAAGGGTTCCAACAGGTCGCCGATCTCGGTGCGCACCACAAGATCGGCCAATTCGTCGAAATCCGTGGGCTCGCGGTTGAGGATCACCAGCCGTGCACCCTTCTTCTTGGCCTTCAGCGGGAATCCCGCCGCCGGGAACACCACCAGCGACGAGCCGATGACAATGAACAGATCGCACTTGCGGGTCAGTTCATCCGCCCGAGCCATTTCCGTCTCGGGCATGGCCTGCCCGAAGGAGATGGTGGCTGCCTTGATGGGTCCCCCGCATTCGGGGCAATCGGGGGCTGATCCGCCGGAGGCATCGAATCGCGCCTTGACCCAATCCAGCTCATAGCGCGCGCCGCAGTCGAGGCAGGTGGCGTAGGTGCCGTTGCCGTGCAGTTCGATCAGCGCCGCGTCGGGCACGCCGGAGGCCTGATGCAGGCCGTCGATATTCTGGGTGATGATGCCCTTGAGCCGCCCGTGTCCGTGCAGCCGGGCAAGGGCCCTGTGGCCGCGGCCAGGGCGGGCGGAGGCAAAGGCCTCCTCCATGGCGAACTTGCGCCGCCACGCCTCGTTCCGCGCCGCCTTGTGGGACACGAAGACATCGAACGGGATCGGCTTGTTCTGGGTCCACAGCCCGCCGGGGGAGCGGAAATCGGGAATGCCGCATTCCGTCGAAAGGCCGGCGCCGGTAAAGGCGACGGCGCAGGACGCCTCATCGAGAAGTTCGGCGAGACGCGCCTGGGCGCCCTTGAGATCGGTGTCAAAGATCATACGTCAGCAGCGCCGGCCCACCGGCGCCCTCCACTTGCCCAAACGGCGCCGGCTACGCCGGCCGGCGCGGACCCTATCCCCATCCGGAGCGCCGCGCTCCCTCTGAACGACGAGAACGCCAATGCGCTTTCTGCACACCATGGTCCGCGTGACCGACATCGACCAGTCGCTGGATTTCTATTGCAACAAGCTGGGGCTGAAGGAGGTCCGCCGCAAGGAGGTGCCGCAGGGACGGTACACCCTCGTCTTCCTCGCCGCCCCCGGCCAGGCCGATGTGGCCGAGATCGAGCTGACCTACAACTGGGATCCCGAGCCCTATGGCGAGGGCCGCAATTTCGGCCATCTCGCCTTCGAGGTGGAGGACATCTACGCCACCTGCGAGCGCCTGATGGCGGGCGGCGTCACCATCAACCGGCCGCCGCGCGACGGCTACATGGCCTTCGTCCGCTCGCCCGACAACGTGTCGGTGGAGCTGCTGCAGAAAGGCGGCCCCAAAGCTCCGGCCGAGCCCTGGGCCTCCATGGCCAACACCGGCAAGTGGTGAGCTGAAGGGCGGAACCGAGCTCCGGCGCCGCTTGGCGGACAGGCCGCCCTTCTGTTTGGGCAGCCTCCTTTCGGCAAGCTTGCACATGGCCAGAGGAGGCCGCCGCAAGCCGGCTTTGGAAATCTCCCATGCGACCCTTGCGGACGCATGGGGCTCCCCCTATAACGACGCGCACTTCGGCCCGCTTACCCGGACCGAAGCGGCGCGCGCCCTTCGTCTATCGGTTAGGACGCCACCCTTTCACGGTGGAGAGAGGGGTTCGACTCCCCTAGGGCGCGCCAGAATACCTTTCCAGGTCATTCGTCCTGAAATCCAAACTCGGTGTGAGCGGCGCCCGCCGAGCGGATTTCACGCTGGACTTTCACGCCCGATCCAGAAAAACGCGGCGATGCTGAAGAGGCTGCTCACACCTGTGCACCATCGAATGGTATAATTTAAACTTAAGCTATAGATGACTTTCGCACGCCACGACAACACACTGGATTTGTTGCGTGCTGGCTGAAAATATATCCCGTCTCCGAAAACCTATTGGAGGACGCAATGGGATCTGTTTTTACCTCTTCGTACGCAAGCGCAGCAGTGTTCGTCTTTGTGCTGCTTGGCGGTCCCGCGCACGCAGAAACGCCCGAGATCATGATGGCCATGTGCCGCAGCAAGGCTCATGAGGCACTCAAGGTCCGGATGCCCGAAATCGACACCAAATACGAAGGCCAGCGAACCGACGGCAGCCACGCGGTCAACGGCACCGCGTTCACCCCTTCCGGTGAGCGAACCTTTCAGTGCTCGTTCAACAAGGCCGGCAGCAAGATCACGAACTTCGTCGTCAACAAGACGACTGCTCCGGCACAAAGCCAGGGCGCAACGCCGTCCAGGGATGAGCAGGCGTGCCTTCAGGCCGTCAGCACCACGACCAATAATGGAGACGTGGCAACGCTTCGGGTCGAGACATCCGAGGCGAACACCACGGTCATCGTTGGCGTCGGCCCGAAACGGGCGCCCTGGAAGTGCCTGGCCTCCAAGGGCGTGGTTGCCGAAGTCATGTCGATCACGGACGAAGGACGCCTCTGACAGCGACTAGCGAAAGCCGCAAGCCGGATCCCGTATGACCCGTTTTCGCTCGGACTCTTCTGAAACCGATCGCTGGCGTACGCAGCCCGCTCTCGACGCGCTATGGTGGCCGACAGGATGGATGGGCGATCGGCGCACCGCAAGATCCGCCGCACGTCGACAGGTGAGGCTATGTCATCGATCCCAGGGCCACGGGCCGGCGATTTCATCGCCGGCCTCTGCCTCGCCGGCCTTTTGCTGCCGGAAGCGGTGGCCTATGCGAGCATTGCCGGCCTGCCGCCGCAGCACGGCATCTTCGCCGCCGTCGCCGGATGCTTCGTCTACGGATTGGCCGGGCGCAGCCGGTTCGCCATCGTCTCTCCGACCTCATCGTCCGCCGCGATCCTGGCCGCCACGCTGGCGACCCTGCCGGACGAGGGCGCGGTAAAGCTCGCCGCGACCACGGTGGTGGTGGCGCTGGTCGGCGGCTTCCTGCTGCTGGCGGCCGTGGCGCGGCTCGGAAACTTCACCGGGTTTGTCTCGCGGCCGGTGCTGCGCGGGTTCGCGTTCGGGCTGGCGGTGACCATCATCGCCCGCCAGTTGCCACATCTCGTGGGCGTGGAGGCGGCATCGACGGACATCTTCCATCTCGTGCCGCAGCTCGTGCTGGAGCTACCACGATGGAACCCGTTCGCCGTGGCGGCCGGCGGCATGGCGCTGGCGGTGTTGCTGGCGCTCCGGCGGTTCCCGGCCATCCCCGGCGCCTTCGTCGTCCTTGCCGGCGGCGTGGCCGCCTCCACCGTGTTCGGGCTGGAGGGGCACGGGGTCTCCGTGGTCGGCACCATCGACATCGTGCCGGCGTGGCCCTCCTGGCCAAGCCTCGGCTGGGCGGATTATTCCCAGCTCGCCCGCTTCGCCCTGCCGCTCGTTCTGATCCTCTTCGCTGAATCCTGGGGCACGATCCGGGCGCTGTCGCTGCGCCATGGCGAGGCGGTCGACGCGGATCGGGAGCTGGCCGCCATCGGCCTTGCCAACATGGCCAGTGCGCTGGCCCAGGGCATGCCCGTGGGCGCCGGATTCTCGGCCGGCAACGCCAGCGAGGCCGCCGGAGCCGCCACCCGCGCCACCGCCTTCGTCACCGCGCTGGGCCTCGCGATCCTCGTGATCTTCGGCGGGAGTTTCGTGGCGCGCCTGCCCGAGCCAGTGCTGGCGGCGGTGGTGATCGCGGCCCTCGTCCATGCGCTGGATCCAGCGCCGCTCGCGCGCCTGTGGACGCTGGGGCGCGACCAGTATGTGGCCGTCGCCGCGGCCGTGGCCGTGCTGGCGCTCGGCGTCCTGAACGGGATGCTGGTGGCCATCGCCCTGTCCCTCACCGCCGTGGTGCAGCGGCTGGCGGCGCCCCAGGTGGCGCAGCTGGGACGGCTCGGCACGACGCACGATTATGTCGATCTTGCCCGCCATCCCGATGCCGTCGCCCCGCAGGGCATCGCCATCTGGCGGCCGGCGCAGCCGCTGTTCTTCGCCAACGCCGACCGGATCATGGGCATCATCGCCGCCAGCTCCCGCGCCGAGCCGGGCCTTCACGCGGTGGTGGTGAGCCTCGAGGAAAGCTTTGATCTGGACAGCACGGCCCTCGACGCCCTGGTGGAGTTCGATGCCGTCATGCGCCAGGCTGGGCTGCGCCTGCAGCTCGCCCGCGCCCATGATCGTGTCCGCGACCTGCTGGCGGCCGCCGGCGCCCGCGATCTGGTGGCGCGCTGCAGCTACAGCGTGGACGATGCGGTGGCCGCGGTGCAGCCATAACCCTCAGGGGCCCCACCCGCCACCCAGCGCCTGGAACAGGCTGGTGGCGGCCAGCAGCCGCGACAGCCGCGCCTGCGCCAGGCCATTCTCGGCTGTAAAGTAGGTCTGCTGCGCCTGAAGCACGGCGACGAGGGTGGTGGTGCCGCCCGCCAGCTGGGATTCGGCCACGCGGAACGCGGTGCGTGAGCTTTCCACCACGTCGGCCTGCAGCTTCACCTGCTTGTTGGTCTGGTCCAGCGCCACCAGCGCCTTCTCCACATCGGCGAAGGCCGACAGGATGGCCTTGCGATAGACCTGCAGGTCCTGCACCTGCACGCCCTTGGCCTGGTCGAGCTGGCTCTGCAGCAGGTAGCCATCGAAAATGGGCTGGGTCAGCCCCGCAACCAGCGTGTAGTACCAAGCCCCAGGGGCGAACAGCGCCTGAAGCGCCGCGCTCTGCACTCCCCCGGTGCCGGTCAGCTGGATCTGCGGCAGCATGGCCGCCCGCGCCGCCTCCACATTATAGCCCCCTGCCTGGAGCTGGGCCTCGGCGAGGGCAATATCGGGCCGGCGGGTGAGGAGGTCAGACGGTAATCCCGGGGTGATGCGCGGCACGGTGATCTGCGACAGGCTCCCCTGCGGCGGGGTGAGCGCGACGGGCGTGCGCGCCAGCAGCACGGCCAGCGCCGCCCAGTTCTGGCGCAGGGTGATCTCGATGGGCGGGATCGAGGCCCGCACCTGCGCCACCAGCGCCTCCTGCTGCGACACGTCGAGCTGCGAGACGGTGCCGCCGGCGAACTGTCGCTTCACGATGTCGAGGATGCGGGTTGCGGCGGCCAGGCTGTTCTGCGCGATGCGCAGCTGGTCACGGGCGCCGAGGATCTGGAAATAGGTATTGGCCACCGCCACCTGGGTGGACAGCGTCACCACATCGCGATTGAAGCGGGCCGCCGCCGCATTCTCTTCCGCCGCCAGAAGGCCGGAGCGGTTCTTTCCCCAGAAGTCCACCATGTAGCCGGCGGACAGGCCGAGAATATACTGGCCGCTGGTGTTACCCGGATTGCCGCTGCTGCCGCTGGAGCGGATCTGCGCGGCAGAGCCCGCGAAGGTGAGGTTGGGGTAGAGCGGTGCGCCGGATATGCCCACCTGGGCGTCGGCCTGCACGATTTCAGCGGTGGCGACGGCGATGTCGAGATTGTCGACGTTGGCTTCCGCCACGAAGCGGGTGAGGTCGCTGGAGCGAAAGCTCCGCCACCATTCGGGCGGCGGGAGATGGGCGTTTGGGTTGGCCGGCGCTTCCACATAATGGGTGGGGGTGGCGATCCCCACGTCCGGCGCCGGCTCCTGCGGCAGGCAGCCGGCGAGCAGCAGCGCGAGGGCGCCGGCGGCCAGAAGCGCCCCACGCGGGCGCCGCCCAAATGTGCTGAAAAACCTCATCTATGCGGCCGGCTCTGGCGGCGGCCGCAGGCGGGCACGCCGGTCCGTGTGGAGGCGCCCCCGGCGCAGACGGTCGATGTAGAGATAGACCACCGGCGTCGTATAGAGCGTGAGAAGCTGGCTGAACAGCAGGCCGCCGACCACGGCCACGCCCAGCGGACGGCGCAGCTCGCTGCCTTCCCCAAAGCCAACCATCAGCGGAATGGCGCCGAACAGGGCGGCCATGGTGGTCATCATGATGGGTCGGAAGCGCAGCAGGCAGGCGTGGAAGATGGCCTCGCGCGGCGCCATGCCGCCGTTGCGCTCGGCATCGAGGGCCACGTCGATCATCATGATGGCGTTCTTCTTCACGATGCCGATGAGCAGGATCACGCCGATCAGCGCCATAACGTTGAACTCGCCCCCGAAGGCCATCAGCGCCAGCAGCGCTCCCACCCCGGCCGACGGCAGGGTGGACAGGATCGTCAGAGGGTGGGCGAAACTCTCGTAGAGCATGCCGAGCACCAGATAGACCGCCACCAGTGCTGCGAGGATGAGCAGCGGCTGGCTGGACAGGGATTGCTGGAAAGCGCGGGCCGTGCCCTGGAAGCTGCCGTGGATCGAGGCCGGAAGGCCGATCTGCGCCTTGGCCGCATCGACCGCCACCACCGCGTCGCTGAGCGCCGCGCCGGGCGCCAGGTTGAAGGACAAGGTGGCCGCGACGAACAGCCCCTGGTGGTTCACCGCCAGCGGCGTGGAGCCGGTGCCGAACCGCGCCACGCTCGACAGCGGGATCATGGGCGCGGCGCTGGTGCTCACCGCCGAGCCGGTGGAGGCGGAGGCGCGCCCGGTGGCGCCGATGGCGTTGGTCAGCGCATTGCGGGCGGCGCTGGCAGCAGTGCTGGCGGTCGCCGATGATCCCGCGGCGGAGAAGGTGCCCGCCACGGCGCCGGTGCCCTGCGAACCGCCCACCGCACCACCGGACGTGCTGATGAAGACGTCGTCCAGCACCTCGGGATGCTGGGAGAAGCGCGGCGCCACCTCCATCACCACGTGATACTGGTTGCGCGCCACGTAGATGGTGGACACCTGCCGCTGGCCGAACGCGTCATAGAGCGTGTTGTCGATCTGCCCCACCGAGATGCCCAGCCGGGCGGCGGTGTCGCGGTCGATGACGATCTCGGTCTGGATGCCGCGGGACTGCTGGTCGCTGTTGGCCTGGGTGACGCGCGGGTCGCGCTGCAGGGCGGCCAATAGCTTGGGCACCCATTCGGCGAGTTCCTGGAAGCTGTCGCCCTCCAGGGTGTACTGGAACTGGGCGTTGGCCGGCCGTCCACCCACCTGGATGTCCTGCGCTGCCTGGAGGAACAGGTTGGCGCCGGGCACCACCGCCAGCGCGCGGCGCAGCCGGGTGATCACCTCGTCCGCCGAAACGCCCCGCTGTGCCAGGGGTTTCAGCGCGGCGAAGACGAAGCCGGAATTGCCCTGCCCGCCCCCGGTGAAGCCGACCACCGAGTCCACCGCCGGGTCGGCCCGCACAATGTCGATGAAGCTCTTGAGCTTCCCCGACATGGCCTGGAACGAGATGGACTGGTCGGCCTGGATCATGCCGGTGATGCGGCCAGTGTCCTGCTGCGGCAGAAAGCCCTTGGGGATGATGATGTAGAGATGGACCGTCAGCGCCAGCGTGGCGAAAAAGACGGCAAGCAGGATGCGCGGCCGATCCAGGCAGAAGGCAAGCGAGCGCCGGTAGGCGGAGAGCGCCGCCTCGAACACCCATTCGCTGGCGCGGAACAGGCGGCCGTGCTGTCGGCCCTCCTCGTTGCGCAGCAGCAGGGCGCACATCATCGGCGTGGTGGTGAGCGACACGAAAAGCGACACGAGGATGGTCGCGGTGATGGTCAGGGCGAACTCGCGGAAGATCTTCCCGATCAGCCCGCCCATGAGCAGGATGGGGATGAAGACGGCGATGAGCGACACGCTCATGGCCACTACGGTGAAGCTCACCTCCCCTGCCCCCTTCAGGGCCGCATCCACGCCCGAGAGCCCGGCGGCGCGATGGCGCGCGATGTTCTCCAGCACCACGATGGCATCGTCCACCACAAAGCCGGTGGCGATGGTCAGCGCCATCAGCGACAGGTTGTTGATGCTGAAGCCGCACAGGTACATCACCGCGAGCGTCCCAACGAGGGAGACCGGCACCGCCACGATGGGCACCAGTGCGGCGCGCCAGTCGCGCAGGAAGGCGAACACCACCACGATCACCAGCACCACTGAGATGGCGAGGGTGAGCGTCACATCCGCCAGCGAGGCGCGGATGGTAGCGGAGCGGTCCATCACCACGTTGAGGTCGATGGCCGGCGAGATGGAGGCGGAAAGCGACGGCAGCAGCGCTCGCACCCGGTCCACCGTGGCGATGATGTTGGCGTTGGGCGAGCGGAACAGGATGAGCAGGGTCGCCGGCTTACCGTTGGCGAGGCCCGCGGAGCGGATGTTCTCGATGGAATCCACCGTCTCGCCGATGTCCGACAGGCGCACTGGCGCGTCGGCGCGATAGGCGACGATGAGGTTGCGGTAGTCCTCGGCCTTCAGGGCCTGGTCGTTGGCGTAGATCTGGAACCGCAGGTTGTCGCCGTCGATGGCGCCCTTGGGGGCGTGGGCGTTGGCGGAGGCCAGAGCCGCGCGCACGTCCTCCAGCCCGATGCCGTATTTGTAGAGCGCGTTCGGGTTCAGCTCCACCCGCACCGCCGGCAGCGACCCGCCGCCCACCGTCACGTCGCCGACGCCATCCACCTGGAACAACTTCTGCGCCAGCACCGTGCTCGCCGCATCATAGATCTGGCCGCGCGACAGGGTGTCCGAGGTGAGCGACAGAATCATGATGGGCGCGTCGGCCGGGTTGGCCTTGCGATAGGTGGGGTTGGAGCGCAGGCTCGACGGCAGGTCGGCGCGGGCCGCGTTGATGGCCGCCTGCACATCGCGGGCGGCTCCATTGATGTCGCGGGACAGGCCGAACTGCAGGGTGATGCGGGCCGTCCCATTGGTGCTCGACGAGGTCATCTCGGTCACGTCGGCGATGGTGCCCAAATGGCGCTCCAGCGGGCTTGCCACCGTGTCGGCCACCACCTGCGGGCTGGCGCCGGGCAGGTTCGCCGTCACCGAGATCACCGGAAAGTCCACCGCCGGCAACGGCCCCACCGGCAGCAGGGGATAGGCGACGAGGCCGGCGGCGAACACCCAGAAGGTGATCAGCGTCGTCGCCACCGGCCGGCGGATGAAGTGCGCGGACAGGCTCATGGCACAACGCCCGGCTGCGCGGCGGAAAGGCCGCCCGGCGCGGTCGAACCGGCGCGACGGCAGTCGAACCACAGGTAGATCACCGGCGTGGTGAACAGGGTCAGAAGCTGGCTCAGCAGCAGGCCGCCGACGATGGAGACGCCCAGCGGATGGCGCAGCTCCGAGCCCACGCCGGTGCCCACCATCAGCGGCAGGGCGCCGAGGATGGCGGCAAGCGTCGTCATCAGGATCGGTCGGAAACGCAGCAGGCAGGCGTCGCGGATGGCGGCCTCCGCCGTCATGCCCTCGCGGCGCTGCGCATCAAGGGCGAAGTCGATCATCATGATCGCGTTCTTCTTGACGATGCCGATGAGCAGGATGAGCCCGATGATGGCGATGATGGTCAGCTCCTCCCCGGCCATCATCAGGGCAATCAGCGCGCCGATGCCGGCGGACGGCAGGGTGGAGAGGATGGTCAGCGGGTGGACGAAGCTCTCGTAGAGCACGCCGAGCACGATGTAGACGGTGACCAGCGCCGCCAGCACCAGCAGCAACTGGTTCGCGAGCGAGGCCTCGAACGCCCGGGCCGCCCCCTGGAAGCTCGCGACGATGCTCGCCGGCATCCCCATCTCTTCGGTCGTCTTGCGGATGGCGGCGATGGCCTCGCCGAGGGAGGCGCTGGGCGCGAGGTTGAAGGAGATGGTGGTGGCCGGAAACTGGCCCAGATGGGAGACCAGAAGCGGGGCCGTCTCCACATGGGTGGTGGTGAGCACGGACAGCGGCACCTGCGTGCCTGAGGCAGACGGCAGGTAGAGCGAGGACAGCGCCTCCAGCGAGGTCTTCAGCGTCGGGTCCGCCTCCAGGATCACCCGCTGCTGGCTCGACGTGGTGAAGATGGTGGAGACGATGCGCTGGCCGAAGGCGTCATAGAGCGCGTTGTCGATGGTGGCGGGGGTGATGCCGAAGCGGGCGGCACGGTCGCGGTCGATGTCGAGCCGCACCGACAGGCCGGTCTGCGACAGGTCGCTCGCCACGTCGGCGAGCTGGGGCAGGCTGGCGAGCCGGGCGAGGAGCTTGGGCGTCCATTCCGCCAGTTCCGCCCCGTTGGCATCCTGCAGCACGAATTGATACTGGGTCCGGCTGACGCCCCCATCGATGGTGAGGTCCTGCACCGGCTGGAGGAACAGCTCCATGCCCGGCACCACTGCCGCGGCATGCTTCAGCCGGGCGATCACGGCTTCGACCGAGGACGAACGCACCGCGTGCGGCTTCAGGTTGATGAGCATGCGGCCGATGTTCGGCGTGGTATTGGCGCCGTCCACGCCGATGAAGGAGGACAGGCTTTCCACGTCGCGATCGGCGAGGACGATGCGGGCGACCTCCCGTTGCAGGTCCCCCATCCGTGCGAACGAGACCGACTGGGAGGCCTGCGTCATGGCCTGGATCACGCCGGTGTCCTGCTGGGGAAAGAACCCCTTGGGAATGATCACATAGAGATAGCCGGTGAGGACCACCGTGCCGAAGAAGACCGCCAGGGTCAGGCCCTGCCGCGCCAGCACCACATCCAGCGCCCGGGCATAGGCGCGGATGATGCCGTCGAAGAAGGTGCGGCTCGCCCGCTGGAAGCGGTTCTCATGAGCCTCGGCATAAGGCCGCAGCAGCTTGGCGCAGGCCATGGGCACGAGGGTGAGCGACACCACCCCCGACACCAGGATGGTGGTGGAGAGGGTGACCGCGAACTCGCGGAACAGCCGCCCCACCACATCACTCATGAACAGGAGCGGGATCATCACCGCGATCAGCGAGACGGTCAGCGAGATGATGGTGAAGCCGATCTGCTCCGATCCCTTCAGCGCCGCCTGAAGCGGGCTTTCGCCCTCCTCGATGTAGCGGGTGATGTTCTCGATCACCACGATGGCGTCGTCCACCACGAAGCCGGTGGCGATGGTCAGCGCCATCAGGGTCAGGTTGTTGAGGCTGTAGCCGAACAGGTACATCACCCCCAGCGTGCCCACCAGCGAAAGCGGCACCGACAGGCTGGGGATCAAGGTCGCCCGCGCGCTGCGCAGGAAGGCGAAGATGACGAGGATCACCAGCATGACGGCCAGCGCCAGCTCGTAGCCCACGTCGCGCACCGAGGCGCGGATGGTGGTGGTGCGGTCGGTCAGCACCGCCACGTCGATCTCGGCGGGGAGCGCGGCCTGCAGCTGCGGCAGCAGCGCCTTCACCCGGTCCACCACATTGATCACATTGGCGCCGGGCTGGCGCTGGATGTTCAGGATGATGGCCGGGGCATCGTTCATCCAGCCGGCGAGCTTGTCGTTCTCGACCCCGTCCACGACAGTCGCGACCTCGCGCAGCCGCACCGCCGCGCCGTTGCGATAGGCGACGATGACATCCTCGTACTGCGCGGCGCTCTGGAGCTGGTCGTTGGCATTGATGGTGGAGGCGCGCGTTGGCCCGTCAAAGCCGCCCTTGGGCGTGTTCACGTTGGCGTTGGCGAGGGTGGAGCGCAGGTCGTCGAGGTTCAGGCCGTGGGCGGCGAGGCGGCGCGGATCGGCCCGGACCCGCACCGCCGGCCGCTGGCCTCCGCTGATGCTGACGAGCCCGACGCCGGGCAGCTGCGAAATCTTCTGCGCCAGCCTTGTGTCGGCCAGCGCCTGGATCTCCCGCAGGTTCATGGTCTTCGAGGTGAGGGCCAGGGTCAGCACCGGGGCGTCGGCGGGATTGACCTTGGCATAGATGGGCGGGGCCGGAAGGTCGGAAGGCAGGAGATTTCCCGCCGCGTTCAGCGCCGCCTGCACCTGCTGCTCGGCCACATCCAGCGGCACTGCAAGGTTGAACTGGAGCGTGATCATGGAGGCGCCGGCCGAGCTGGTGGAGGCCATCTGCGCGAGGTTGGGGATCTGGCCCAGTTGCACTTCCAGCGGCGCGGTCACCGACGAGGTCATCACGTCGGGGCTGGCGCCGGGATAGAAGGTCTGCACCTGGATGGTGGGGTAATCCACCTGCGGCAGGGCGGACACCGGCAGGAACAACAGCGCGATGGCACCCGAGAGCAGGATCGCCACCATCGCCAGCGTGGTGGCCACCGGCCGCAGGATGAACGGACGCGACGGGTTCATTGCGCTGCCGCGCGGTCCGGCTGGCGGCCCTGATGCGCCTCAGGTTGGCCACCCGGCCGCGCCGGCGGGGCACCGGCGGCGGGCGGCGATCGAGCCGCTCCCGGGCGCACCGTCACATGGGCCCCGTCGCGCAACCGGTCGGCCCCCTCCACCACGATCTGGTCGCCGGGCGCGAGGCCGGAGAGGATCTCCACCTTCTCGCCCGTGGTGACGCCGAGGGTGATGGGCCGCACCGACACCGTCTGGTCCGCATTGAGCAGATAGGCGAAAGTCCCCGGCACGCCGCGCTGAATCCCGGATGTCGGGGCGATGGCGACGCCCGAATGGGTGTCCACATCCAGCGTCACGTTGACGAACTGGTTCGGGTAGAGCCGCTGGTCCTCGTTGGGGAAGCTGGCGCGCAGCTTGATGGTGCCCGTGGTCTGGTCGATCTGGCTGTCGAAGGTCTCCAGCACCCCTTCGGCGATCCTGTTCTGACCGGTGCGGTCGAAAGCATGCACCGCCAGTTTCGCGCCGGCCTTGAGGCGCCGGGAAATCTCCGCCAACCGGTCCTCCGGCACGGAAAACACCACGCTGATGGGCTGGAGCTGGGTCAGCACGGTGATGCCGCTGGTGTCGCCGGGTGTGACGTAATTGCCCTGGTCCACGAGGCGCAATCCGGCCCGCCCGTCCACCGGGGCGCGGATCTGCGTGAAATCGAGGTTGATGGCGGCGGTCTGGAGCTGCGCCTTGTCCGCCTCGATGGTCGCCGTGTACTGCGCCACGAGCGCCTTCTGGGTGTCGAGGGTCTGGCGCGGCACCGCGTTCTGCGCCGATAGGCCCTGGTAGCGCTGGAGATCCACCTTGGCGCCTTCCAGCAGGGCCTGGTCGCGGTCCACCTGGGCCTTGGCCTGGTCAAGGGTGGCCTGGAACGGCCGCGGATCGATCTGGGCGATGAGGTCGCCGCGCTTGACGCTCTGGCCTTCCTTGAAATTCACGCTCAGCAGCTGCCCGCTGACCTGCGGCCGCACCGTCACGGTGGACGTGGAGGTGACCGTGCCCAGCGCCTGGACCGTGACCGTGATGTCACCGCGCTCCACCGTTCCTACGGAAACGCTGGCCTGCGGCGGCGGCATCCGGCCCCCCGGACCTGCCGGGGCGGAGCCCGGCCCGCGCCAATACAGGGCGCCGAGGCCACCAATGGCCGCCAGCGCAACGACGGTGAGAATCACCGTTGAACGCCAGCTGCGACGTACGGCTGCCGGAGGCGATTCGGCACGGCCGGATACCTGTTTGTCCATTGAGCCGGCGTCTCCCGACAGAACCTTCCCGCTCCTGAACCGGCAGCATGCCGGCCCACCGGACCCCTCCCCGCCATTCGCCCCTGTTGAAAATGCGGCGAGGATCGGCCCGAGCGACGGCATCGTTACCGGCGCCTGTGGCTGAAATAAAGCCTGCGCCGCCCGATCCGAAGCTGTTCGTCCGGTGCAACCGTTCGCTGTGCCGCCGCCGCTTGCCTCGGACGCAGCCGCAGCCGCTCACACCTTGGTGCGGAACGGCGTGAAGTCCGTGCCCACGTCATACACGTCGATGCCTTCGCGGCGCTTCATGAAGCCGACGATTCTGTAGGTCACCGGGGTCAGGATCGCCTCCCAGCCCACCTTCATCAGGTAGTTGGAGATCATCACCATCACCACCAGATGGGTCTCCCACACCCCGAGGAAGGCGAGCGGGTAGAAGATGAGGCTGTCCACCGCCTGCCCTACCACCGTCGAGCCTATGGTGCGGGTCCACAGGTGCCGGCCGCCGGTGAGGATCTTCATCCACGCCAGCACGTAGGCGTTGGCAAATTCGCCGCACCAGAAGGCGAGGATGGAGGCGGCAAAGATGCGCGGGGTCTGGCCGAACACGGTTGCCAGGGCCTCCTGCGCCGGCCAGCCGGGGGCCGGCGGCATGGCGACGACCGCCGCCGCCATGGCCGCCGCATAGACCGAGGCGAAGAAACCCACCCACACCACGCGCCGCGCCCGGGCATAGCCGTAGACCTCGGTGAGTACGTCGCCGAGCACATAGGACAGAGGAAAGAACAGCACCGCCGAGCCGAAGACGACCGGCCCGATCCACGGCACCTGAACCACCGAAACCTTGGCGGCGCCGATGAGGTTGGAGCAGATGAGGATGACCGAAAAGGCCACCATGCAATAATCGTAATAGCGCAGCCGCGCCCCTTCCAGGGAACGCGCTTCCACGGCGCGGATGCCGGCGGGCTCGTCCACGCCGGCCACGGCAATGAGCGACTTGTCCAATTGAGGTTTCACGGGGCAGCCTCGAAAACGGTCGGGCCGGCCCGCAGGGCGATCAAGCCTCGGCGGGTGCGGCGCCATGCTGCACCGCATTAAACCGCAGAACCTGTACCGCGCCTAGCTTTCGCAGCGGCAGAACCGGCCGCTCAGCCGCGCTCGAAGGTGGCAACCAGCTCCACATGGGGCGAATAGCGGAACTGGTCGACGGGCGTCACCGCGCCGAGGCGGAAGCCGCCCGCGACCAAGAGGCGCGCATCCCGCGCGAAGGTGGCCACGTTGCAGGAGACATAGACCACGCGAGCCAGCTTCGCCTGCGCCAGCTCCCGGGCCTGCGCCTCTGCGCCCTGGCGGGGCGGATCGATCACCACCGCGTCGAAGGCGGCCAGCTCGGCCGCCATGAGCGGACGGCGGAACAGGTCCCGCGCCTCGCCGTCCACGGCCTTCAGGCCGGAGGTGGTGCGCGACGCCTTCGTCAGCGCCGCGAGCGCGCCGGCATGGCTCTCAGCCGCGAACACGCGGGCATGCTCGGCAAGCCGCAGGGCGAAGGTGCCGGCGCCGGCGAACAGGTCGGCCACCTTGCGGGCGCCCTGGGTGGCGGTGAGCACGGCCTCTGCCAGCACGCGCTCGCCCTCGGCGGTGGCCTGGAGGAAGGCAGCGGGCGGCAGTTCCACTTTGGCCCGGCCCATGGACAGGATCGGCGCCACGCGCTGGAGCACCAGTTCACCATGGCGGGTGAGGCGGGCAAGGCCGAAGCGCTCGGCCAGCACCGCCACCTCGGCGAGCAGCGACGGCGGCAGCGGGCCGGAGCCGCGCACATCCATGTCGAGCCCGGTGTCGGTGGCCACCACCTGCAGATCCAGCGGCTTCTTCAGCGGCGCAAGGGCCGCCGCCACCGCCCGCGCGGCCGGCAAGGCCAGATCGAGGCTGGGCGCCAGCACCGGGCAGGCTTCGAGCGCCACCATGGCGTGGGACTTGCGCTCGGCGAACCCTACCACCGTGCGCGCGCCATACTGGCGGGCATGGAAGATGACCCGCCGCCGGCCGGCCCCGTGAGCATCCACCAGCGGGCGAACCTCCGCCTCGATGTTCTCCCGCGCCAGCGCTTCCACCACGAGGGCGCGCTTCCAGGCGAAATAGGGCTCCAGCTGCCAGTGCTGGAGCAGGCAGCCCCCACAGGTTCCAAAATGGGGACAGAACGGCTCCGCCCGCTCGGGGCTCGGCGCCAGGATGGCCTCGACCGCAAGGCGATCCTTGTCGACGTGCCCACTCACCCGCTCGCCAGCCAGCGTGAAGGGGGCAAACAGCGGGCCGTCGGGACCCTGGGCGAGGCCATCGCCCTGGGCGCCCATGCGGCTAATCAGAAATTCCGTCACAACCCACCACTTTCCCGGACTGCGCCCACCAGAAACTCGCGATTGCCGTCGCCGCCCTCGATAGGGGACGCAATGCGGCCGAGGAGACGCCAGCCCAAGGCCGCGATCTCCCCTTCCACACGGGTGCAGCACGCCTCATGCACGGCGGCATCGCGCACCACGCCCTTGCGGACGTTGGCGCGGCCCGCCTCGAACTGCGGTTTCACCAGCGCCACCAGATGCGCCTCTTTCCCGGCAAAGGCGAGCGCCGCGGGCAAAACCAACGCGAGCGAGATGAAGCTCACGTCCACCACCACGAGGTCGACCGGCTCGGGCGCGGCATCGCGGCTGAGGGCGCGGATGTCGGTGCCCTCCATCAGGTGCACTTCCGGCCGGGCGGCGAGGCGGGGGTGGAACTGGTCGCGCCCCACATCCACCGCATAGACCTTCCGCGCCCCCCGGCGCAGCAGCACCTCGGTGAAGCCGCCGGTGGAAGCGCCCACGTCCAGCGCCACCTTGCCGGCCGGATCGATGCCGAAGGCGTCGAGCCCGGCCGTGAGCTTGAGCGCACCCCGGGACACAAAGTCGTGAACGTCCGCCGCCTCGATCCGCGCATCGGCCGCCACCTCGGCGGAGGGCTTTGCCACCACGACGCCATCCACCCGCACCAGGCCCGCCGCCAGCGCCGCCTGCGCACGGGCGCGGCTTTCGAACAGGCCGCGCTCCACCAGCAGACGGTCGATACGCATCCGCGCCGCCGCACCGGACGAAGACGCCGGGACGGGATCGGATTGCGGATCGGATTGCGTCTTCACCATTTTCACCGTGCGGCGTCTTACCCGAGGTCGCGGGCCGCCGGAGGCCGTGATATGCGATGGCTCCGGGGGACGCAAACACCTGTCTTTTCGGAATCATCGGCAACCGGCGGCCGTTCGGCCTCAGGAGTGACGGGTTTCCTATGGACGCGGCAGCGGCAGGGCGAGGGCTCGGATTCATGAGCGCAGTAAAGGGCGCGTGGCCTGTTTCGGCGGGAGCAGCGGCGCTGACGGTGATGCTGGCGGCCCTGTTGGCGGCCTTGGCGCTGACACCAGTCGCGGCGGCGCCGACGACGAAGGAAAAGGCAAGAGCGGAGGCGAAAGCCAAGGCGGATGCCAAGAAGGCCGACGCGAAGAAGAACGAAGCCAAACCCGACCCGCGCGTATGGGTGCTGGCCAAAGCCGACGACACCTATGTCCTACGCTACGGCACGCCACGTGCCACCGATCCGGTGTTCGCGGTGGCATGCCAGCCCGGTGCGCAGCTCATCCAGTTCACGGTCGAAGCAGCCTCGGGCAAGGTCAAGGCCGGGGATGGCGTCGCGCTGACTCTCGCGGTGGGGAAGCGGCGGCTGGAGCTGGCCGCCTCCGCCTTCCGGGGGCCGACCGAGGGTCGGGTGGTGGTGGAAGCGGCCGTTGCGCTGGATGGCCGGGTGCTGGACCTGCTCAACGAGGGCGAGACGCTGATCGTGCGGATGCCCGGCGCCAGCGAGAGCTACCCCCTCGCCGGCGCCAAGGCCAAGCTGGGCGATTTCCGCAGAGGCTGCCTGACGGGACGGTAACAGAATGCAACTGACGCTGACCGGAGCCCGCTCTCCGGCCTGCCGGCCGGACGCCGACACGTCAGGATTTCCGTTATAATCCAGAGACTTGATGGGGTGGATTTACCGAACCGGAAGGTTGCGCCCTCATAACCCCATGGTGCAGCACGCCCATCTTCCTCTTTGGCGCGCAGCGGGTATGATCCGCGCCGCAATGAGGACCCCCGCCATGCTCCGTCCCGCTCTCGCTGTCGCAACTCTTCTCGCCCTCGCCGCGCCCGCCGCCGCGCAGCAGAAGATGATCTGGCATATGCAGGAGTACGATGACAGTGCCGCCCTTGTCTTCGGCGTGCCGGAGACGGAAGAGGTGACCATCTTCTTCCTGTGCAAGCCTGGCACCCCGGGCCTCACGGTGCAGTCCGTCATCGGCTCGAAGGGGCTGGAGAAGGACGCCGACACCCGGCTCATTCTCACCGCCGGCAGCATAAAGAAGAGCTTCGCCGGAAAGGGCATCCCCAACGAGGAAAGCGGCTCCGTGGACGTGGAGGCGCCGGCCCAGCTCGCCGACCTCAAGGCCCTCGCCAAGGCCGGCGGCACCCTGACAATCGAGGTCAAGGGCGCCAAGCGCGGCGTTTCGCTCTCCGGCATCGCCCCGGTGGCCGCCAAGTTCGAGGCAGCCTGCGCCAAGCCCAAGAGCTGAAACGCCCAAGAGCTGGGAACGAGCTGGGTGGGCGGCCTTCAGGCCGCCGCCACCAGCCCTCCGGCCTGCTCGATGAAGCGGGCCACCACCTCCACCCCCACGCCGTTGCGGATCGAGGCGAAGACATAAGGCCGACCGGCCCGCATGCGGATGGTGTCCGCCTCCATGATGGAGAGGTCGGCGCCGACCATGGGGGCCAGATCGGTCTTGTTCACCACCAGCAGGTCGGAGCGGGTGATGCCCGGCCCGCCCTTGCGCGGGATCTTCTCCCCGCCCGCCACGTCGATGACGTAGATGGTGATGTCCGCCAGCTCCGGCGAGAAGGTCGCGGCAAGGTTGTCGCCGCCGGATTCGATCAGCACCAGATCAAGGTTCGGGAAGCGGGCGTTCATGTCCGCTACCGCGCGCAGGTTGATGGACGCATCCTCGCGGATGGCCGTGTGCGGGCAGCCGCCGGTCTCCACCCCCAGGATCCGCTCGGGCTCCAGCGCGCCAGCGACCGTGAGCAGGCGCGCATCCTCCTTGGTGTAGATGTCGTTGGTGATCGCGCAGATGTCGTAGCGCTGTCGGAAGGTCTTGCAGAGCGCTTCCATCAGCGCCGTCTTGCCCGAACCGACCGGGCCGCCGATGCCCACGCGCAGCGGGGCGCCTTTGGTGGTGTTTCCGGAACTCATGAGCGGAAGAGCCTCGTGTACTGGGTTTCGTGGCGAAAGCTGCCGAGATCGGCGCGGAAGGTGGCGCTGCCGAGATCATCCAGCGTGAGGGTGGGGATTTCCAGCGCCAGCGCGCGCACGCCCGGCGCGAGCCGGGCCACCACGCGGGTGCCGGCGGTCTGGCCGATGGGGGCAAGGCGCACGGCGGCGGACACGAGGTTCTGAACCGTTGCCAGCAGGAAGGCTTCCAGCGTCGGTGCCAGCGGCAGGCCGTGGACGCCGGCCGCCAGTCCGACAGCGACAGGATAGGCCACTTCACCCACCAGCGCCGCTGCTGCCGCATCAAGGCCCGGTGCCGGCCAGGCCGCGCGCACCGCATCGAGGAACGAGCGGCCCTGCTGGCACGTCTCCAGCCGCAGCTCGGCAGATGGAGCGAGCGCGACGGCGAGCGCATTCACCTCCGCTAGCGCCGTCTTATCCCCGACCGCGGCGGCCCGATGGGCATGGGCGGCGAGGATAGCGTCGGACCGCCCGAACCCCAGGGCCAGCAGATCGCCGAGGAAGGTGCCAAGGCTCTCCTCGTCCCGGATATCGCCGGCCTCCACCGCCCATTCCAGGGTGTGGGAATAGGCATAGGCGCCCACCGGGAAGGAGGGGGTGAGCCACGCGAACAAAGGCAGAAGGCTGACGGGTGCGTCGGCCTCCGAACCGGCTCCCGCCGCCTCGCCCGCCCCCGCCCGCCCCTGCACGCTGGAGGACGCGGGCGAAGACGGATCGTCCGGACCGCTCTCAGCCATGCTTGTGGCCGGAATGGCCATGGTCGTGAGCATGATCATGACCGCAGTCCTGGCCGTGAACGTGGCCGGGCGCGTCATGAGCGGCGTGGGCATGGCCATGATGATCATGGTTGTGGTTGTGATCGTGGCCGCAGCCGGGACCATGGACATGGCCCGGCTCTCCGTGGGCGGCGTGGGATCTGCCGTGCGGGTCGGCGCCATGGGAATGATCGTGATGGGCATGATCATCATGGGCGTGATCGTGCCCGCAGCCCGGCCCGTGCACGTGCGCCTCGGCGTGCCCGTGCTCATGATCGCCGTGATCATGGTGGCCATGATCCTCATGCCCGTGGCCGCCATGGGCCTCGGCGGCCTCATAGGCGCCCTTCTCGGGGCGGAACGGGCGCGTCACCTTGGCGACGCCGGCGCCGAGGCCACGCACCATCTCGGTGAGCACGTGGTCGTCCACGAAATAGACCGCGCTCTCGGTGATCTCAGTGGGCACGTGGCGGTTGCCCAGGTGCCACGCCACTTTCATCAGGCGCAGCGGATTGGCGGTGGTGACCTCCACCAGGTCCTCGGGCGCGGCCTTGATGCGGATGAGGCGGCCGTCCTCCAGCTTCACGGCGTCGCCGTCGTCGAGCACCGTCGCCTTGTCGAGATCGAGCAGGAAGGCGGTGCCGCCGTCCGCCGTCAGGGCGAAGCGGCGACGATGGCGGGCGTGGTGGTCGAGGGTGATCTCGTCGGCCACCTTCTCCGCGCGGACGGCGGGACGGCGGACGACGACGGTGGCGCGGATCATGACTTCACTCCGGAACCGCCCCCGAACGCCGCCCGCCCCCATGTCGGGAGCGGACCTTGTGCGCTCAGGTGGCGCTGTCCTGCCGATTCTGGTTGGTCTCGAACAGGAACCACAGGCGCTTTTCGGCCTCGTCCACATATTCTTCCAGCAGGCTGGCGGTGGCAATGTCGTCCGCCTCGTCGCAGATGCCGTGGGCCTCGCGCATGGATGCGATGGCTGCCTTGTTGTCGGCGATCAGCTCCGCGAACATGTCCTGCGGCGCCACATAGGCCGCCTCGTTCTCCTTCAGAGCGCTGAGCTTCAGGATCTCGGCATAGGAATGCACCGTCTGGCAGCCGATCTTGCGCACGCGCTCGGCCAACGGATCGACCGTGGCGTAGATGGCGGCGGCCTGCTCGTCCAGCAGCAGGTGATAGTCGCGGAAATGCTTGCCGCTGACGTGCCAGTGGAAATTCTTGGTCTTCAGATACAGCACGAATGTGTCCGCCAGCACGCGATTGATGGCGTCCGCCACCTTCTGCGCCTTGGCACTGTCGAGATCGGTGGGTGTGGCGAGGGCCGCTGTCTTGGCTACGGTGGAAACCTTGGCCGACTTCTTGGACAATGTACGCACATTCGACATGGGGTGGCTCCTCAATCAAAAAGAGTTGCAACACCCGCTAGAAGCTACCAGCCATGGCATAGGTTCCGCCGCGCGCGAATTCTTTCTCGCCTCTCGTCAGAACAGGAAATAGCGCTGGGCCATGGGCAGCACCTCGGCCGGCTCGCACACCAGCAGCTCGCCGTCGGCGCGCACGTCGTAGGTTTCCGGGTCCACCTCGATCACCGGGGTGGCGTCATTGTTGATCATGCTCTTCTTGGAGATGCCGGAGCGCGTGTTCTCCACCGCCACCAGTTCCTTCTGGATGCCGAGGCGGGAGGCGAGCCCGTCCTCGATCGCCGATTTCGAGACGAAGGTGAGCGAGGTGTGGGTCAGCGCCCGCCCGTAGGCGCCGAACATGGGCCGGTAATGCACCGGCTGCGGTGTGGGAATGGAGGCGTTGGGATCGCCCATCTGCGCCATGGCGATGGCGCCGCCCTTGATGACCAGATCCGGCTTCACCCCGAAGAAGGCCGGCGTCCACAGCACAAGGTCGGCGAGCTTGCCGGCCTCCACCGAGCCGATATGGCGCGACATGCCGTGGGCGATGGCGGGGTTGATGGTGTATTTGGCGATGTAGCGCCGCGCCCGCAGGTTGTCGCTGTCGCGCTCGCCAGGCAGCTTGCCGCGCTGACGCTTCATCTTGTCCGCTGTCTGCCAGGTGCGGATGATCACCTCGCCCACCCGGCCCATGGCCTGACTGTCCGAGCTCATCATGGAGAGCGCGCCGAGGTCGTGGAGGATGTCCTCCGCCGCGATGGTCTCCTTGCGGATGCGGCTCTCGGCGAAGGCGAGGTCCTCGGCGATCTCCGGGTCGAGGTGGTGGCACACCATGAGCATGTCCAGATGCTCGTCGATGGTGTTGCGGGTATAGGGCCGGGTCGGATTGGTGGAGGAGGGCAGCACGTTCGCCAGCCCCGCCACCTTGATGATGTCCGGCGCATGCCCGCCGCCCGCCCCTTCGGTGTGGAAGGCGTGGATGGTGCGGCCCTTGAAGGCGGCGATGGTGTCCTCCACGAAGCCGCTCTCGTTGAGCGTGTCGGTGTGGATCATCACCTGCACGTCCAGCGCATCCGCCACCGAGAGGCAGCAATCGATGGCCGAGGGCGTGGTGCCCCAGTCCTCGTGGAGCTTCAGGGCGCAGGCGCCGGCCAGCACCATCTCTTCCAGCGCGGCGGGCAGCGAGGCGTTGCCCTTGCCGGCGAAGGCGAGGTTCACGGGGAAGGAATCGGCCGCCTCGATCATGCGGGCGATGTGCCACGGCCCCGGCGTGCAAGTGGTGGCGAAGGTGCCGGTGGCAGGTCCCGTGCCGCCGCCCAGCATGGTGGTGACGCCGGAGGCCAGCGCCTCCTCGATCTGCTGCGGGCAGATGAAATGGATATGGCTGTCGAAGCCGCCGGCGGTGAGGATCTTGCCCTCCCCCGCGATCACCTCGGTGCCGGGGCCGATGATGATGTCCACCCCGTTCTGCACATCGGGATTGCCGGCCTTGCCGAGGCGGACGATGCGGCCGTTCTTGAGGCCCACGTCGGCCTTCACCACACCCCAGTGGTCCAGCACCACCGCATTGGTGATGACGGTGTCCACCGCCCCGTCGGCGTTCGCCACCTGCGACTGGCCCATGCCGTCGCGGATGACCTTGCCGCCGCCGAACTTCACCTCCTCGCCATGGATGGTGAAATCCTTCTCGATCTCGATGAAGAGCTGCGTATCGGCAAGCCGCACCTTGTCGCCCACGGTGGGGCCGAACATGTGGGCATAGGCGGCGCGGGGCATCTTGGAGGAGGACATGGGGCAATCGCCTTCAGGAAATCATACCGGCAGAAACGGGCGGGCGGAAACGAGCGAGCGGAGCCGGCAAGGGGCGCTCACACCTTCGCGCGCTTACAACTTGCCCTGCACCGCGCCACGGAAGCCGAACACCTCGCGCTTGCCGCCGAACGGCACCAGCGTCACCTCCCGCGAGGCGCCGGGCTCGAAGCGCACCGCCGTGCCGGGGGCGATGTCGAGGCGCATGCCGCGGGCCTGCTCCCGCTCGAAGGCCAGCGCCGGGTTGGTCTCGTAGAAATGGTAGTGGCTGCCCACCTGGATCGGCCGGTCGCCGGTGTTGGACACCGTGAGGCGCACCCGCTCGGCGCCTTCGTTGAAGTGGATGTCGCCCTCCTGCGGCACCAGCTCGCCGGGCACCGTTTGGGAGGGCGCGCCGCGAATGGGGTGGTGCACGGTGACCAGCTTGGTGCCGTCCGGGAAGGTGGCTTCCACCTGGATGTCGTGGATCATCTCGGAGATGCCGTCCATCACCTGGTCGGCTGTGATGACGCGGGCGCCCAGCTCCATCAGCTCGGCGACGGTCCTGCCGTCGCGGGCGCCTTCCACCACGAAGTCGGTGATGAGGGCAACGGCTTCCGGATGGTTCAGCTTCACGCCCCGGGCGAGGCGCTTGCGGGCCACCTCGGCGGCCATGGCGATGAAGAGCTTGTCCTTCTCGCGCGGCGTCAGCAGCACGGCAATCTCCTTGAAGCGAACGTCAGGTGGCCCATACGCGGGGCAGCGGGGCGTTTCTGAACGCCATGAGAAACGAGGTCGCATCCCGACGCAACGTTTCGATGTCAGGCGCGAGCAGGCGCACGCACAGAAGCCCGTTCCACGCGCTGGCGCCAGCTTCGCAGCGGGCGGCGTCGAGCAGCGCGCGGGCCTCCTCCAGCCGGGCCTCGGCATCGGGCGCCACATAAAGCAGCGTCGCCAGCGCCCGATTCCCGCCGGCCACCGCCGGCCGGGCGAGAAGCGCGCCCATCGGGCCGGCGAGACGCAAGGCGTCGGCGAAAATGAGGGCGCCGTCGCGGCGGAGGCGCCAGTGATCCTCCAGATGCCCCTCCCCCATGGCGTCGCCGTGGGCAAGGCGACCCAGCATCAGCGCCTCGAAGGAAAGGAAGGAGGCGGTGGCGGACAGGTCGATCTCGTAGCGGCGCCTGAGGCGGGCGCGGTCGAACAGGATGGTTTCCTGCGGCAGCCAATCGAGCCGCGCGCCGGCCTCCGCGACAAGCCGCACCTGGATATCCGCGCACAGCCCGTCCGAGCGATAGACCTTCTCGGCGGCAGGAGTCGCCACCGTCAGATGGGCGCCCGGCCCCGCCTTGGCCTCGATGGAAAAGACATCACCACAGGCCACCCCACCGGCGGTGTTGACGATGACTGCTTCCAGCCCCGGCCCGCCGCGCGGCAGACGGGCGCGCAGGGCGCCGCCCTCGGCGAGGTCGGTCAGGCGCGTCACGCCCCCGAAAGCCGACGCCGTGATGCGCACCCGGCCCTCGCTGCGCTGGCGCAGCGCGCGTTCCCGGGCGGATGCGACGGATGGATCCGCCGGATCAGATCGCCATGAGGCGGCGGACGTCGTCACCATCGAGCCCGCTCCTGTCCCCGCTCGCCACCACCTCGCCGCGATCCATCAGGATGAAGCTGTCGGCAAGGTCGCGGGCGAACTCGAAATACTGCTCCACCAGTACGATGGCCATGTCGCCCTTGTCACGCAGGTAGGAAATTGCGCGCCCGATATCCTTGATGATCGAGGGCTGGATGCCTTCCGTCGGCTCGTCCAGCACCAGCAGGCGCGGGCGCGTCACCAGCGCGCGGCCTATGGCGAGCTGTTGCTGCTGCCCGCCGGAAAGATCGCCGCCGCGCCGGCGCAGCATGGAATTGAGCACCGGGAACAGCTCGAACACCTCGTCCGGCACGTATTTGTCCTTGCGGGCGAGGCGAGCGAATCCGGTTTCCAGATTCTCCTTCACGGACAGCAGTGGGAACACCTCCCGACCCTGCGGCACGAAGCCGATGCCGAGCCCGGCGCGATCCGGCGTCGGCATCCGCGAAATCTCCTTGCCGTCCAGCATGATGGAGCCGCCGGCGATGGGTCGCTGCCCGACGATTGCGCGCAACAGCGAGGTCTTGCCCACGCCATTGCGGCCGAGCACGCAGGTGACCTTGCCCGCATGGGCTTCCACCGACACCTTCTTCAGGGTGTGGGCGGCGCCGTAATAGAGGTCGAGGTTCTCAACCTTCAGCATGCCCTCACCTCCCCAGATAGACTTCGATGACCCGTTCGTCGGCGCTCACCTGGTCGAGCGGGCCTTCGGCCAGCACGGAGCCTTCGTGCAGCACGGTGACCTTCACGTCGAGATCGCGCACGAACTGCATGTCGTGCTCCACCACCACCACGGATCGCGTCTTGGCGATCTCGCGCAGCAGCACCGCCGTGTCCGCCGTTTCCTGGTCGGTCATGCCGGCGGCGGGCTCGTCCACCAGCAACAGGCGCGGCTCCTGCGCCAGCAGCATGCCGATCTCCAGCCATTGCTTCTGGCCGTGGGAGAGATCGCCGGCGCGGCGGAAACGCGCATCCTTCAGGCGCACCCGCTCCAGCAATTCGTCGATGCGCTCGCGCTCGTGGGGCGTGCGCCGCCAGTAGATGTTGGAGAAGGGCCGCCGGTCCTCCTTCAAGGCGAGGAGGATGTTGTCCTCCACCGAATGCATGTCGAACACGGTGGGCGTCTGGAACTTGCGGCCGATGCCGAGCTGGGCGATGGCGGCCTCGTCCAGGCTGGTGAGGTCGTGGGTGCCGGCGAAATAGGCCACGCCCTGGTTCGGCCGCGTCTTGCCGGTGATCACGTCCATCATGGTGGTCTTGCCGGCGCCGTTGGGGCCGATGATGGCCCGCATCTCCGCTTCCCCGATGACGAGGGAAAGGGCGTTCAGCGCGCGGAAGCCGTCGAAGGAGACGGTGATGTTGTCGAGATAGAGCAATGCCGGCGTCATGGACATCCGGTCGGCGCCGGGGCGATCCTGCGCGATCTCCCGCATCTCCGCTTCCAGCGCCAGGGCGCCGTGGGACTTCACCACATAGGGGTCGGAGGGCTGGGTCTGAAAGCTGCTCATGGCGCTCACTCCGCCGGCTCGGGGGTGGGCGTCGCAGCGGGCCGCCGCGCCTTCCAGCGTTCGGAAATGCTGGAGGCAAGGCCCAGCACGCCCCGGGGCAGGAACAGGGTGACCAGCACGAACAGCGCGCCCAGCGCAAACAGCCAGGCCTCCGGCAGCACGCCGGTGAACCAGGTCTTGCCCGCATTGACGATGACCGCGCCCAGCGCCGCCCCCACCAGCGTGCCGCGCCCGCCCACCGCCACCCAGATCACCATCTCGATGGACTGGGCCGGGGCAAATTCCGACGGATTGATGATGCCCACCTGCGGCACGTAGAGCGCACCGGCGACACCCGCCAGCATGGCGGAGAGCACCCAGGCGAGAAGCTTGTAGTTCTGCACCCGGTAGCCGAGGAAGCGCGTACGGCTTTCCGCGTCGCGCACCGCCACCAGCACCTTGCCGTACTTTGAGGTGACCAGCGCCCGGCAGATCAGATAGCCCGCAGCCAGCGCCACCGCCGACGCCACGAACAAGGTGAGCCGCGTGGACGGCGCCGAGATGGGAAAGCCCAGGATATCCTTGAAATCGGTGAGGCCGTTATTGCCGCCGAAGCCCATGTCGTTGCGAAAGAACGCGAGCATGAGCGCGAACGTCATGGCCTGGGTGATGATGGAGAGGTACACGCCCGTCACCCGCGAGCGGAAGGCGAACCAGCCGAACACGAAGGCCAGCGCCCCCGGCACCAGAACGACCATCAGCATGGCGAAGGGGAACATGTCGAAGCCATGCCAGAACCACGGCAGTTCCTTGTAGTTCAGGAACACCATGAAATCGGGCAGCACCGGATTGCCATAGACGCCGCGCGGGCCGATCTGGCGCATCAGGTACATGCCCATGGCGTAGCCGCCCAGCGCGAAGAAGGCGCCGTGGCCCAGCGAGAGCACGCCGCAATAGCCCCACACCAGATCCACCGCTACGGCGAGCAGGGCATAGGTGAGGTACTTGCCGAGCAGCGGGATCATGTAATCCGGCACATGCAGCGGATGGCCGGCCGGGAGCAGCAGGTTGGAGGCGGGCACCAGCACCGCCACCGCCAGCATGACGAGAAGGAAGATGCCGCCGGTGCGGTCGATGATGCCGGACTGTTTCACGATTCCACCGCCCGGCCCTTGAGCGCGAACAGGCCGCGCGGGCGCTTCTGGATGAACAGGATGATGAAGACGAGCAGCAGGATCTTGCCCAGCACCGCGCCGGCGAAGGGCTCCAGCAGCTTGTTGGCGATACCCAGCGTGAAGGCGCCCACCAGCGTGCCCCAGAGGTTCCCGACCCCGCCGAACACCACCACCATGAAGCTGTCGATGATGTAGCCCTGCCCGAGGTTGGGGCTCACATTGTCGATCTGCGAGAGCGCCACGCCCGCGATGCCGGCGATGCCGGAGCCGAGGCCGAAGGTGAGCGCGTCGATGCGCCCGGTGCGGATGCCCATGGCCGCCGCCATGCGCCGGTTCTGCGTCACCGCGCGCACATAGAGGCCGAGGGGCGTGCGCTTCAGCACCAGCAGCAGAGCGAAGAACACCAGCAGGGCGAAGACGATGATCCACAGGCGGTTATAGGTGATGGAGAGCTGGCCCACCTGGAACGCGCCCGACATCCAGGATGGTGCCCCCACCTCCTGGTTGGTGGGGCCGAACACGGACCGCACCGCCTGCTGGAGGATGAGCGAGACACCCCAGGTGGCGAGCAGGGTTTCCAGCGGCCGGCCGTAGAGGAAGCGGATCACCGTGCGCTCGATGAGGATGCCCACGAGGCCGGTGAACAGGAAGGCCAGCGGCAGGGCGATGGCCAGCGACCAGTCGAACAGGCCGGGCGCCGAATGGCGGATGAAGTCCTGCACCACGAAAGTGGTGTAGGCACCCAGCATCACCATCTCGCCGTGGGCCATGTTGATGACGCCCATGACACCGAAGGTGATGGCCAGCCCGATGGCCGCCAAAAGCAGCACCGAGCCCAGCGACAGGCCGTACCAGACATTCTGCGCCACGGCCCAGAACTTGAGATTCTGCTCCACCTTCGCGATGCCGGCCTCGGCCGCGGCCTTGAGGCTGGCGGGGGCGTCCGCCGGCAGGCTGCGCAGCAGGCTGATGGCCTCCTGGTCGCCGCGGGCGGTGATCTTCTGGATGGCGAGGAGCCGCACCGCCTCGGGCACCTCGGACTTGCCGACGAGAATGGCGGCGCGGGCCTGCTCCAGCGCATCCTTCACGCTTCCCACCGTCTCCTTGGCGATGGCGGCCTCCACCGTCGCCAGCGCAGCGGCATCGCGCGACTTGAAGACGGCGGCTGCAGCCTCGGCGCGGCGGACCGGATCGGGATTGAGCAGCGAGAGCGCGCCGGAAGCCGCATCGATGGCGCGGCGCACCCGGTTGTTGGCGCGCACCACGGAGAGGTTGGTCGGCGCATTGGCGACGATGGTGCCGGTGGCAGCATCGGCCATGCCGGCGGGGGTGCGGATATAGACCGCCTTGGTGGCCGGATCGAACATCAGCCGGCCGGCACCGAGCGCCTCCACCACGGCGGCGGCCTGGGCGCTGCCGGTGGCCGAAAGCTCAACCAGCGCGTCGGTCGTATCCGAATAGCTGTCGTTCGCGAATTTCGCGACGATGGCCGAAATATCGGCCTGTGCCTGCGCGCGCACCGCGCAGGCGGGGAGGAGGACAGCCAGAAGAAGGGCGAGAAGGGGAAGCGCGAGGATCCGCGCGAGGGCCGGCGGAACGGGAGGGCGCATCATGAAGGTATCCGCTCCAGCGCAGCCGGGCGGTGCCGGCAGCTCGCGACGGGAAGAGCGAGGCTCCCCCTCCCCGTTGCCGGGGAGAGGGAGGAGCGCCCCTTACGGGACGGTACGAGAGGCGTTCGAGATCAAAATGTTCAAAAAATCCACGCCCGCCCGGACGCAAAGCTCACGCGGATGCGCTTACTTGGCCGCCGAGAGGCAGACGTTCTTGACGGTGTCGAAGTTACCGCAGTTCAGCTTCACCCAATCGGCCACCAGGCTCTTGGAGCCTTCGAGGTAGCGCGACCAGGCTTCGCCGGGGATGAGGTCCTTGGTCTTCCACACCACGTCGAACTGGCCGTTGCCTTCGATCTCACCGATGAAGACGGGCTTGGTGATGTGGTGGTTGGGAAGCATCTCCGAGACGCCGCCGGTAAGGTTGGCCTGCTTGATGCCCGGCAGCGCGGCGATGACCTTGTCCTGGTCGGTCGTGCCGGCCTTCTCCACCGCCTTCACCCACATGTTGAAGCCGATATAGTGGGCCTCCATGGGATCATTGGTGACGCGCTTGGGATCCTTGGTGAAGGCGTGCCACTTGGCGATGAACTCCTTGTTCTCCGGCGTGTCGATGGACATGAAGTAGTTCCATGCCGCGAGGTGACCGGCGAGCGGCTTGGTGTCGATGCCCGCCAGCTCTTCCTCGCCCACCGAGAAGGCGACGACCGGAATGTCCTTGGCGCTGATGCCCTGGTTGGACAGTTCCTTGTAGAACGGCACGTTGGCGTCACCGTTGATGGTGGATACTACTGCCGTCTTCTTGCCCGCCGAGCCGAACTTCTTGATATCGGACACGATGGTCTGCCAGTCGGAATGACCGAACGGCGTGTAGTTGATCATGATGTCCTCGGCCTTCACGCCGCGGGACTTCAGGTAGGCTTCCAGGATCTTGTTGGTGGTGCGGGGATAGACATAGTCGGTGCCCGCGAGCACCCAGCGTTCCACCTTCTCCTCGTTGGCGAGGTAGTCAACCGCAGGAATGGCCTGCTGGTTCGGAGCAGCACCGGTATAGAAGACGTTGCGCTCGCTCTCCTCGCCCTCATACTGCACCGGGTAGAAGAGGATGTTGTTGAGTTCCTTGAACACCGGCAGCACCGACTTGCGGCTGACCGAGGTCCAGCAGCCGAACACGGCAGCGACCTTGTCCTTGGTGATCAGCTCGCGCGCCTTTTCGGCGAACAGCGGCCAGTTGGAAGCGGGATCCACCACGACGGCCTCGAGCTTCTTGCCCAGGATGCCGCCCTTCTTGTTCTGCTCTTCGATGAGCATGAGCATCGCGTCCTTCAGCGTAGTCTCGCTGATGGCCATGGTGCCCGACAATGAATGCAGGATGCCGACTTTGATGGTCTCCTGCGCCTTCGCCACGCCCATTCCCATCGTACCGACGATGGCGGCGGCGGCGGCGAGCGCCCCGAAACCCTTGGTCGCCTGTCCCAGCAAACCGAGCATGCGCTCTCTCCCCTGTTGCGACGGCCCATCGGGCCTGCCAGGGGATCTGTCAGCAAGGCGCGTGCCAAGGCTTCTACGGTCTCGCGATCTGCCCGTTACCTACGCGTCCGAGCGACGGAATCATGACCAAAGCTGGCGGGGCAGCCTCGAAAGAGGCGATACGTCCATAAACTAGGCACAGAACGATTGTGGCCCTGCATTCAATCTAGGCAAAAGCCGCATGACGGGTCCGGCCCGGCGCCAGATTCGACTCCGCCGCGACGCCGCACTCCGCAAAATTACGGAGTGCGCCACCGCACACAATCCATTTGATTTGCCTATTTTGAGGGCAGACATGAGCGCTCGGACCGCCCGGGCTTGGCGGCGCCGGTCCCGCGTTTCGTCAATGCGCTTCGCCCCCGCACCGTCATCCCACCCGTCACAGGAAGTGAAACAGGTAAAGCAGGATGATGACTGAAACAGGAACGCCCATGATCCAAAGCAAGATCCCGCGCATGACCTTTCCCCTTCGTTAAGATTGACTTCGTGATCAAGTAACGTGGCTGCAGCATTTCGGGTTCCACGGGCTGGATGGAGGCCTTCATCAACCCCGGCACAGGGCGCCCGGATACCGGTCCCGTGACAGGCCTGCCGCAGCGGCGGACGGGGAGAGGCAATTTGGCGGGCTTGACTCGGCCGTCGCGCTCAGACTTCCGTGCCCTGAGCAGACTGGACGGGAGAGCGCGCGTGGATGATCTGATCTCGGGCTACAGGAGATTCCGTGAAGTGGCATGGCCGGAGCGCAAGCAGCTCTTCGAGCGGCTCGCGGCGCGGGGCCAGAAACCCGAGACCCTAGTCATTGCCTGTTCGGACAGCCGCGTCGATCCGCAGATGATCTTCGACGCCGGGCCGGGCCAGATGTTCGTGGTCCGCAACGTCGCCAATCTGGTGCCGCCGTTCCTGCCGGACACCAATTACCACGGCACGTCGGCGGCCATCGAATTCGCGGTGCGCGTGCTCAAGGTGCGGGACGTGATCGTGATGGGCCACGCCCAGTGCGGCGGCGTCCACGCCCTGCTGGAGGGTGCCCCGCCCGGCGCCGAGGACTTCGTGGCCGGCTGGATGAAGATCGCCGAGCCCGCCCGCCTCATGGCCGAGGATGCCAGCCTTCCCATCGACCAGCGCCAGCGCTTCTGCGAGCAGTGCTGCGTCAAGCTCTCCCTGGCGAACCTCGCCGGCTTTCCGTGGGTCGCGGAGCGCATCAGCGCCGGCGAGCTGCAGCTGCACGGCGCCTATTTCGGCGTTGCCACCGGCCAGCTGGAGCTGCTCGACGACGACGGCACCTTCAAGGCCGTCTGACCCGTCCACAGGCGAGTCGGGCTCGCGCCCGCGCGACGCCCAATGGACGCCCATATGTCATTTCGTTGAAGGACAGGTTCGCTACGTGGGCACGGACCCGGTCGAGGCGAGCGCCACCGGAACCGCAGCTGGGGCGGAGAGGCACGTATGAACATCGTCGCGACGCAGGATCTGGACAAGGCCACCATTGCCGCCCGCCTCGGGCATGAACATGTGGCCGACATCGTTGAATTCCTGAACGGCAAGACCGCCGAGGAAGCCACGGAGCTGGTCGGCCACATGCCCCTGCAATGGGCGGTGGAGGTGCTGGACCAGCCCCAGTTCCAGGACGCCTGCGAAGTCATCGAAGCGTTGCCCCAGGACAAGGCCGTCGCCCTGCTGGAAGGCATGTCCGCCGACCGCGCCTCTGATGTGCTGCGCTGGATCGAGGAGCCGTCCAAGAGCCGTCTGCGCGAAGCCCTGACGCCGGAAACCCGTCGCGGCATCGACCACCTGCTCACCTATCCCGATGGCTCCGCCGGGGCGCTCATGACCACCGAGTTCGTCAGCGTGCCCTCGAACTGGACCGTGGGGCAGACCCTCGCCCACATCCGCGAGGTGGAGCACAGCCGCGAGACCGTCTACGCCATCTATGTCCTGACCCCGGATACCAAACGTCTGGTCAACACCGTCTCCCTGCGCCGCCTGATTTTCGGCGCGCCGGAGGCGCCCATCGGGTCGGTGGCCAATCCCTACGCGCCGATCACCGTTCCTCCCACCATGGCGCAGGAGGAGGTTGCGCGGATCATCTCCAAGTACGACTTCCTTGCGGTACCTGTGGTCGACTCCACCGGCCACGTGCTCGGCATCGTGACGGTGGACGACGTGATCGACGCCATGATCGAGGAGCAGACCGAGGACGTGCAGCGCATGGGCGGCATGGAGGCCATCGACGCGCCCTATCTCGACATCTCCTTCTTCGAGATGATCAAGAAGCGCGGCGGCTGGCTGTGCGTGCTGTTCCTGTCGGAGATGCTCACCACCAGCGCCATGCAGGTCTATGCGGACGAGCTGGAGAAGGCCATCGTGCTCGCCCTGTTCATCCCACTCGTGATGAGCTCGGGCGGCAATTCCGGCTCGCAGGCCACCTCCCTCATCATCCGCGCGCTGGCCCTGCACGAGGTGCGCCTGCGGGACTGGTGGCGGGTGGCGCTCCGCGAGTTCCCGACGGGTCTCGTGCTCGGCGCCATCCTCGGCGTCATCGGCATCGTGCGCATCGTGGTCTGGCAGGAAGCCGGCATCTTCGATTATGGCGAGCACTGGAAGCTGCTTGCCGTCACCATCGGCGCCGCGCTGGTCGGCATCGTCACCTTTGGCTCCATGGCCGGCTCGCTGCTGCCGTTCGCCTTGAAACGGCTGGGTTTCGATCCGGCCTCGGCCTCGGCGCCGTTCATCGCCACCCTGGTGGATGTGACCGGCATCGTCATCTATTTCTCGGTGGCGTGGCTGTTCCTGCACGGCACCATTCTGTGACCACGGCGCTCAGTTTCGGCGCATGAACTCCATGAGCGCGCCATAGCCGCCCTCCTCACCATCCGCGGCGGGTGCCTCATCGGACTCCGCCGCCGCATCCGCCAGGTCCGAGGCCGTTACCTCGAAACCGCGCGAGGCGAGGAAGCCCACCGCATCCGCCGGATTGGAAAACCCGCCGACCGCGTCGGCCAGGACCGCACTCAGCGCGGTGTTGCCCGATGCATCGGCCTTCAGGCGATCCATGTGGGGATTGGTCATTTTAGTCTCCGTGTCCGCGAGGTCTCGAAGGCCAACCGTCCAGGTGCCCCGAGGGTTCCGAGCGTATCCTAACCCCTGCCCGCGCGGCTGTCGCCCGATGCGGCCCATCCCTCTGCATCGCCCCCTCCTGTGCCGCCTCTTGCATCGGCGGGAGCGACGGCCCCATGGTGCCGGCCTGACCTTGGGTTGTCCTTCGTCTGGGCGGGAGTGGAAGCGCTTTCCTTTCAGGCGGGAATCACCTTCTCCTTTTCGATGCGAACGTGTCGCGCCCCGGGCCGGTTCAGTCCGGGATTTTCTCCTGAGTGAAGCCCGTCCTTCATGGTCCAGCTTGCGTTCATCCTGGTGGGAGCCCGAGCCCTGCGTGACCGCTGGTGGGTGCTGCTGGTGCTCGCCCTCACCTTCATCGGTGTCGCCTGCCTGATCCTGCTGGATGCCATGGACGGCACCATGTCGGTGGCGACGCAGGTATTCGGCGGCGTGTTCGTGCTGGAGGGCCTGCTCAGCCTGCTCGCCGTCTTCGCCCTGCGCGGGGCGCAGAGCCGGGCGCTGTGCCTCGCACGCGCCGGCGCCCTTGTCTTCGTGGGCGTCTTCATCCTGGATTATCCGGACCGCAACGGCATGGCGCTGTCGCTGCTGTTCGGCGCCGCCTTCCTGATCGACGGCGTGGCGCGCATCGCCACCGCCCTGGTGGTGCGCTTCCGCCTGTGGCGGGCGACGGTTGCGGTGGGCGTCGTGGAGATCATGCTGGCGGCGATCATCGCCAGCCACTGGCCATTGTCCCACGAGATCAAGGTGCCGCTGTGCATCGCCCTCCTGCTGCTCATGTCCGGCTGGATCCTGATGCGCGCGAGCCTGATGCTGCGTGCCCATCTCGCCGAGGTGGCGATCCTCGCCCTGCCGCTGTTCGGTGGGCGCAACTGGTATGACAACGCGCCGGTGATCGTGGACGAGAACGGCCCGCTGCCGCCGTCCGACGGCCCCATGACGGTGCATGTCTGGACCCCCGTGGGCTCCGCGGACGTGCCCGGCCACCGGCCCCTCATCGACCGCTACATCGCCGCCGTGGACCGCACCGGCGCCATTTCCACCGGCCATACCGCGCTGGAGCTGAAGCCGGACCTCTATATCAGCCACTATCCGGCGGACGAGATCGAGCACCCGCCGGAGGAGTTCGCCCGCATCCTGCGCGCCACCGCCGAGAACGACGTGAAGGGCCGCTTCCAGCCCTCCTACGCCTATGAGGCGGCGAGCTGGTGCGAAGCCGACGCGCGGGTGGAATTCACCCGCTTCGACGCCCGGCGCCTGCGCGCCTTCTGGGCCGGCTACCGGCAGGACGACACCTATAACCTCACCAACCGCAACTGCTCGGTGGTGGTGGCGGCGGCCCTCGATTCCGCGCTCGAAGGCGTGCTCGCCTCGCGCATGCCGTGGCTGCGGGTCGCGACGCTTTTGGCTAATCCGGACGTATGGGCGGGTGCCTATATCCGCTCGCGCGCCGAGGCCATGAGTTGGACCCCGGGCCTGGTGCTCGACTACGCCAGCACCCTGAAGCGCATCATCGAGCCGGCCCCACCGCCGTTCGCGGCGCGGCTGAGGGACTTCGTGAAGCGCTTCAGCCGCCCCCATCCCGCCCCGGCCGGCACCGCCGCCGCGCGGACGAGCGTGAGCGAACCATGAGCGAGCAGGTCGCCCCGTCCACCACCACGGAAGCCCTCGCCGAGGGCCGGGCCAGCGTGCTCGCCCGCGGCGCGGTCATTGCCACCGCCATGGTGTTCGGCCTCACTTATTCGCTGACGGCGCCGCTCATCGCCTTCGACCTTGCCGCCCGCGGCCTCAGCGAGGCCGTCATCGGGGCCAATGCGGCCATGCATGCGGTGGGCGTCCTGGTCACCGCCGTGGTGCTGCCCCGGCTGGTGGCGATGCTGGGGCCGCGCAAGCTCATCTTCCTCTCCATCGCCATTTCGGCGGTGGCGCTCATCGCCTTTCCGCTGCTGCCCATGCTGGCCGCGTGGTTCGTGCTGCGCCTGTTCCTCGGCATGGCGGCGGAAGCGCTGTTCGTGACCTCCGAGACCTGGATCAACGCCCTCTCCACCGAGGCCACCCGCGCCCGCTCCATGGCGGCCTATACCGCCGCGCTCTCGGTGGGGCTGGCGCTGGGGCCCATCATCCTCTCGCTGGTGGGCACGGCCGGCGCGCTGCCCTATGTGACCGGGGCCGGCATCGCGCTGCTCGCCGCACTGTTCGTCGCCTCGCCACGCGTGGTCGCGCCCCATTTCGACGAGCCGACGGTGGGCAATCCCGTGCGCTTCGTGCGCCTCGCCCCCCTCGCCCTGAGCGCGACCCTGCTCAACGCCGCCATCGAGACGGCCGGCCTCTCCTTCCTCGCCCTCTATGCCGTGAGCCTCGGCTGGGCCGAGGAACACGCCACCCGCCTGATGTCGGTGATGATGATCGGGGCCATCGTGCTCCAGCTGCCCATCGGCTGGCTGGGCGACAAGATGGACCGGCGCCACCTCGTCATAACGCTGGCCGCGCTTTCGGCTGTGGGCGCGGCGGTGTGGCCGCTCGCCCTTGGCAGCACGGTCGCCACCTATGCTTTGCTGTTCGCGTGGGGCGGCGCCTTCGTGGGCATCTACACTATCATGATCACGCTGGTGGGCAGCCGCTTCAAGGGCGGCGACCTGGTGGGCATCTATGCGGTGTCGGGCCTGTTCTGGGGACTGGGCGCGCTGGTGGGGCCGCTGGGTGCCGGCTTCGCCATGCAGGCCCACCCCCACGGCCTCGCCATCTTTGCAACGCTGGCCTGCGCCGGATTTGCCCTTGCCGCGTGGCGGCTGAAGGGAACGACCTGAGCAGCATCCCTGCGCCGCAGGGGTGAAGCCGGGTTCCGCGGACCGAGTCGATCGCATCCGTGGACGAGGGCACAATCCGGCGGCGATTCGCATTGTCGGGTAGAGGCAGCGTGACGATTCGGTGGGGAAATCCGGCGATCCCTCCTGCCCGATTCGCGGAAGCTGCTCCCATCCTGCGGGCCGTCGATGGCGGATGACGCCCCGGCACAACGGGCAAGCCACGACGCAAGGACGCAATGGGCCCGTGCCTTTGGCTGCATCGCGGCAGCAAATCACTACAGCAAGGGGATGACGTGGGTTGAACGACGGCGGAACCAGTGTTCCGAGCCAATCGATCAGCTGGTCGGAGTGGCAGGATTTGAACCTGCGACCCCCACGTCCCGAACGTGGTGCGCTACCAGACTGCGCTACACTCCGATCCAGAGGCGCTGCGTATAGCGCCCCCTATTGCGCGGCGCAAGAGGCAGAGTGCGCCAGCCTCGCTTGAACGGTGGATGGCCCCATGCCATAGGAAGCGCGCCCCATGGAGTGTGCCTTTGCCCGCGCCATGGGGCATCAATGGCTTGAAGCATGTGGAGTTGGGTCAATGGCGACGGACGGTTTCGCGAGCGGTCTCCTGAAGGGCAAGCGCGGGCTGATTCTCGGTGTCGCCAATAATCGATCCATCGCCTACGGCATCGCCAAGTCCGCCCGTGCCCACGGCGCCGAGCTCGCCCTCACCTATCAGGGCGAAGCGTTGAAGAAGCGGGTGGAGCCGCTGGCGGCCGAGCTGGGCGGCCATCTGGTCGGCCATTGTGACGTGACCGAGCCGGAGACCCTGGACGCCGTCTTCGCCGAGACCGAGCGGCTCTTCGGCACGCTGGATTTCGTGGTCCACTGCATCGCCTTCTCCAACAAGGACGAGCTGGACGGCCGCTATGTGGACACCTCGGCTGACAATTTCACCAAGACAATGTTCATCTCCTGCTACTCCTTCACCGCCGTGGCCCAGCGGGCGGAGAAGCTGATGACCAACGGCGGCTCCCTGCTGACCCTCACCTATTACGGTGCGGAAAAGTGGATGCCGCACTACAACGTCATGGGCGTTGCCAAGGCGGCGCTGGAGGCGAGCGTGCGCTACCTGGCCGCCGACCTCGGCCCCAAGGCGATCCGCGTCAACGCCATCTCCGCCGGCCCGATCAAGACGCTCGCGGCCTCGGGAATCGGTGATTTCCGATATATCCTCAAGTGGAACGAGCTGAATTCCCCGCTGCGCCGCACCGTCACCACCGACGAGGTGGGCGACACCGGCGTCTATCTCGTGTCCGATTTGTCGCGCGGTGTGACCGGCGAAGTGCACCATGTGGACGCCGGATATCATATCGTCGGCATGAAGCACCCGGACGCGCCCGACCTCGCCCTCGTCCGCGAGTGAGATCGCAAACCCGCGCACCCGCGCGCCATCAGGAGAACCCCATGCCGGCGATCGTCCTTCGCGCCGCCCTGTCCGCCCTGGCGGTTTCGGCCGGCCTTGTGGCCTTCTCCGGCGAGGGTTTCGCGCAGAGCCCGCCGACGCTGCAGGAATACCCGCTTCGGGACCGCATCTTCGGCCCCGGCGGCGCGGTCTTCCCCGATTATGTGACGCCCAGCGAATACGGCACCGCCTTCCTGATCGGCGGCTCCGGCACCCGCAACGCCCTGTTTGCGGCCGGCACGGCGGATTTCAACTGCCAGCAGACCCAGGTGCCCACCATCAGGGTGCTGTCGGCCCCGCCCGGCGGGCAGGTGTTTATCCGCTACGGCAGCTTCACCGCGCGCGCCATCGACGGCGGCGCCACCACGCTCTGCCTCGGCCGACCGGCAAAGGGGCTGGTGGTCAGCTTCAAGGGCAAGGCCGCGCCGGGATCGCAGATCGCGCTCCGGGTGACCTATCCGCCGCGCGGCGCCTGGTATGACCACGTCATTGCGGTGCCCCCGCGGTGACCACCTTCAGGGCGGCGCGTCGACTTTTCGGTCCCAGCCGCGCGCCGGTACGCCTCCCATGAGCACCAACCGACGCTTCTTCCTGGTGCGCCACGGCGAGACCGACTGGAACGTGGTCGGTCGCCTGCAGGGCCGCCGCGACGTGCCCCTCAACGCCCTTGGCCGCATCCAGGCCGGACGTGTCGGCCGCGTGCTGCCCCAGCTCGCCGGCGACCCCAGGGCGTTGGCCTATGTCTCCAGCCCCCTGTCGCGGGCGGTGGAGACCATGCGCATCCTGCGCACCTGCCTCGATCTGCCCGCGAGCGAATTCCCCACCGACCCGCGCCTTGCCGAAATCTCGTTCGGCCAGTGGGAAGGCCAGACCTGGCCCGAACTGCGCCGCCGCGACCAGCTCAACGTGCGCAAGCGCGACCTCGACCCGTGGAATTTCACCCCGCCCGGCGGCGAAAGCTACGGCGACCTGTGCGAGCGGGTGAACGCAGCCTGTGACGAGATCGCGGACGATGCGGTCATCGTCACCCACGGCGGTGTCATCCGGGCGCTGCTGCACGTGAAGGCCGGCATGCCGGAGGGCGAAGCCGCCATCCTGCCGGTGCGCCAGGGCGCGATTTACGTGGTCACCCCCGGCGGCTTCGAAGTGGCGGACTAAAAGCTCCGCACGCACGGGTCCAAGCCCCCTCTCCTTTGGCATTTTTCTTGCTGCGTCAAACCGGTACGCCCGGCGGCGTTGTCGTGAACGCGACGCTCCCGCCTTTCCTTCATGCCTTTTTGACCCGAGCCCCGGGGGACCCTTTCATGACCGACATGGCCGAACTGCAAAAGCGGAAGATGCCGCTCAACCTCGCCATCGTGCACGTGGACCCCGACGCCTTCATCGCCAACTACATGGGCTGGCTCGAAATCACCAAGTTCATCACCGACCTGCGCGCGGGCGAGACCACCGTTCCGGCCGACGGCAAGACCCCCGCCCTGACCCCCGCCCAGCTCGCCAATGGCGGCGTGCACAATGTGGCCAACGACGCGGTCTTCGCCTTCTGCATGACGGCGGCGCTGAAAGGCGACAAAGCCGCTGTGGACAAGGTGGAAGCCGCCCTCATCGACATGATGGGCAAGGAATATCCGGGCAATTTCGCGCTCTGGCACTTCCGCACCCAGATCGACACGCCGATCACGCTGGAAGACTTCGTCGGCCAGGCCGGCAAGAAGATGCTTTTGGGCGACATCCCGCCGCCGCCGCTGCGCGCCAAGGAGAACTGGAGCGCGGGCCTGCGCTTCTTCGAGAAGGCGCGCAAGTCCAACTTCGTCCACGAGATCATGTACCCGCTGGCGATCTGGCATCGCGCCAAGTGGAACGAGACCCTGGAGAAGGGCATCGCCTTCCTCAAGCACATCGAGGACACAGTGCCGGTGCTGCGCGAGACCCTGGAAGAGAAGCGCAACGACCAGCCCTTCATCGCCAACATCCTGCTGAAGAATGCGTTCGGCGTGGATATGGAGCTGACCGAGGAATACGAGGGCTTCCTGCGCTCCCTCGCCCGGCGCGACTGAGGTCGCCTGCGCTACCCTCGCCCCGGGCGGGCGAGGGTCGCTTTGGCGAGGGTCGTCAGGCTTCCCCGGCGGCCTTCTGCCGGTGGAGAACGTGGGGACGGGACACCAGCAGCTTGTCGATGCGCCGGCCGTCCATGTCCACGATCTCGAAGCGCCAGCCCAGCGCGGTGAACACGGCGCCTTCCTGTGGCAGTTCCTTGATGTGCGAGAGGGCGAAGCCCGCCACCGTGTGGTAGCCGTCGTCCACCGGGAAGCCCACGTCGAGCAGGTCGCGCAGTTCGTCGATGGGCGTTTCGCCGGCCACCAGATAGCTGCCGTCCTGCCGCTCCACCACGTTGCGGGCCTCGTTGTACTCGGGCGCATCCACCGAGCCGGTGATGGCGAGGAGCAGGTCGTAGCCAGTGACGACGCCGGCCATGTCGCCATACTCGTCCACCACGATGCCCATGGGCACCTCGGCGCCACGCAGGATGCGCATGGCTTCCAGCGCCCCCACATTCTCCACGATGAACGGCACCTGCTGGACGAACTGGCGGGGATCGGGCCGCTCGCCCTTCAGATAGGCATCCAGCACGCGCTTGGCCTGGATGACCCCTATGGTTTCCTCCGGCGAACCCTCGCAGGCGGGCAGGCGCGAATGGGGGGTGTCGAGGAGCACCTGGCGTACCTCTTCCGCATCCTTGGAAATGTCCACCCATTCCACGTCGGGACGCGGCGTCATGATGGCGGTGACGGGCCGGTCGGCGAGACGCATCACGCCGGCGATCATGCGCCGCTCGGCGGGATCGATGACACCGGCGGTCTCGGCCTCGGTGATGATGGCGCGGATCTCCTCGTCGGTGACCGCGCTGGAGCTGGAGCCGCGCTCGCCCAGCAGCCGCAGCACCAGCCGCGTCGACTTGTCGAGCAGCCACACCGCCGGCAACGACACCTTGGAGAGGGTGACCATCAGCGGCGCCAGGATGCACGCCAGCGGCTCCGGATTCTGCAGGGCCAGCCGCTTCGGGATGAGCTCGCCGATCACCAGCGACACATAGGTAATGGCGGCCACCACCACCGTATAGCCGATGGGCTGGGCGAAGCTGTCCGGCATGCCGGAGTCGCGCAGGAATCCGCTGAAGGCTTCACCCAGGCTCGCACCGGAAAAGGCGCCGGCGAGAATACCGATAAGGGTAATGCCGATCTGGACCGTCGAGAGGAAGCGGCCGGGATCTTCCCCCAGCCTCAGCGCGGCAATCGCCCCGCGGCGGCCCTTGTCGGCGAAGGTCTTCAGCCGCGCCGGGCGCGACGAGACGATGGACAATTCCGCTGCGGCGAGAACGGCATTGAGCAACACCAGGAAAAGGACGATCAGGATTTCGAGCAAAGGCATGGCGGGGTAGAAAATTCTCCGTCGGCGCTCCTCATAGCACATCTGCGCATGCCTGTGTGACAGGCTGGCCACATTTGACGCCACGATTTCGCAAACACGGTTGTCCTGCGCCCTAAAGCAGGTTCCGCGCCGAACTTGGGCCGGACGGTGGACGCCATGAACCGAGACTTGAGTTTCCTCTCGCGTGATCCTCGTTTATTGAGCCGGGACGAGTGAGGGGTTTTGTCGCGTCATGTCGTTCAACACGTTCGGGCATCTGTTTCGGGTCACCACCTTCGGCGAAAGCCACGGGGCGGCCATCGGCTGCGTGGTGGACGGCTGCCCGCCCAACCTGCGCTTCACCCTTGAGGATGTGCAGGCCGCCCTCGACCGGCGGCGGCCCGGCCAGTCGCGCTTCACCACGCAGCGGCGCGAGCCGGACCAGGTGAAGGTGCTCTCCGGCACGCTGGAGCATCCCGAAGGCGGCCTCGTCACCACCGGCACGCCCATCGCGCTGCTGATCGAGAACGTGGACCAGCGCTCCAAGGATTATGCCGACATCGCCGGTGCCTACCGGCCGGGGCATGCGGATTTCACCTACGACATCAAGTACGGCATCCGCGACCATCGCGGCGGCGGGCGCTCCTCGGCGCGGGAGACGGCGACGCGGGTCGCTGCCGGCGCCATCGCCGCCAAGGTTCTGCCGGGCGTCACCGTGCGCGGGGCCGTGGTGCGCATCGGCGAGATCGAGATCGACCGCAGCCGCTGGGACTGGAACGAGGTCCCCAACAACCCGTTCTTCTGCCCCGACCCCAAGACGGTGCCACTCTGGGAAGAGTATCTGGATGCAGTCCGCAAGGCCGGCTCCTCCATCGGCGCGGTGGTGGAACTGGTGGCGGAAGGCGTTCCGGCGGGCCTCGGCGCGCCGCTCTACGGCAAGCTCGACGCCGACCTCGCCAGCGCCCTGCTCGGCATCAACGCGGCCAAGGGTGTGGAGATCGGCGAGGGCTTCAACGCCGCCCAGCTCACCGGCGAGGAGAATGCCGACGAGATGCGCCTCGGCAACGAGGGCCGTCCGCAATTCCTCTCCAACCATGCCGGCGGCATCCTCGGTGGCATCGCCACCGGGGCGCCCATCGTGGCCCGGTTCGCGCTGAAGCCCACCTCCTCCATCCTCACCCCCCGCCAGACCGTGGACCGCACCGGCCAGGAGACGGAGATCTTCACCAAGGGCCGTCACGACCCCTGCGTCGGCATCCGCGCGGTGCCGGTGGGCGAGGCCATGATGTGGTGCGTGCTCGCCGACCATTTCCTGCGCCACCGCGGGCAGGTGGGCGAAAGCGTGGCCTGGCCGTTCAAGGGGTGAGCGGCACCCTGTACTGAAGCATGACTGTATAGGCCTTCAGACAGGTAGTATTTTCGGGGCGTGGGAACGTAATGGGCGCCCCTGCGTTCGGTCTGCATATGTCTTCTTTCGGGAGGTTAGGCGAATGCAGACCAACGTGCAGAACCCCAACATCAAGGAAACCCCCAGCCTCGTCGCTAGCGACATGGTGGTGGGGACCTCTGTCTACGATCCGCAGGACCAGAAGATCGGTTCGGTCGAGCGGCTGATTCTGGAAAAGAGCAGCGGCCGGGTGTCCTACGCCGTGCTCAGCTTCGGCGGCTTCCTCGGCATCGGCGAGGATTATTATCCCGTGCCGTGGCAGACCCTCACCTATGACGAAGCGGTCGGCGGCTTCCGGGTGAACCTCTCGCGCGAGCAGATCGAAAACGCGCCGAAATACAATCCGTCCGACGAATACGACTGGAGCCCGGACAACGGGCGGCGGGTGTCGGATTATTATGGCGTACCGCCCTTCAGCACGACCGCCATGTGATTACCCATCACTCAACGAGACGGAAAGGCTGCCTCCCCGGCAGCCTTTTTGCCAACCGCAAAATTCAGCGAACGTGAATGCTGAAAATTTTTCATTGTCACTGAATTTTCCCGCGTTATGCTGCCGGCATGAAGCTCGCGGAATGGCTTTCAGCGACCGGAACGAAGCGTAGCGCCTTTGCGAAGCAGGTGGGCATGTCGCCTGCCAGCGTCACGGCCCTGTGCAACGACGACCGCGCCTGGATTTCCCGCGAGACCGCCGAGAAGATCGCGCAGGCCACGGGACACGAGGTCACGCCGAACGATTTCCTCGGGCTTCCCGCGCCCAGTATCCGAGGTTTAGCCGTGACCGATAATACCCAGGCCCGCGTCCAGTCCGCCATCGAAGCGTTCGCGCGGGGAGAGATCGTGGTCGTCACCGACGACGATGATCGCGAGAACGAAGGCGATCTCATCCTCGCCGCTTCCCTCGCCACGCCGGAGAAGATGGCTTTCGTCATCCGCAACACCTCCGGCATCGTCTGCACGCCCCTGCCCCCGTCCGAGGCCAAGCGGCTGCGGCTCGATCCCATGGTGTCGAACAACGATGCGCCCATGGGCACCGCCTTCACCATCTCCATTGACGTGAAGCACGGCACTACGACCGGCATCTCGGCAGAAGAGCGCACCAACACCGTGCGGGCGCTGGCCAATCCCAACATGGGCGCGGCCGATTTCGTGCGGCCGGGCCACGTGTTCCCGCTCATCGCCAAGGAAGGCGGCGTGCTCATGCGCTCGGGCCACACCGAGGCGGCCGTGGACCTGTGCCGGCTCGCGGGCGTGCCGCCGGTGGGCGTCATCGCCGAACTGGTGAACGACGACGGCACCGTGCAGCGCGGCCCGCAGGTCACCGCCTTTTCCGAGAAGCACGGCCTCACCCGCATCTCGGTGGCGGACCTCATCTCCTACCGGCAGGCCCGCGAGAAGCTGGTGACGCGTGCGGCGGAATTTCCCGTGCCCACCTGCGTCGGCGAGCTGCAGGGCTTTTCCTATGTGACGCCGTTTGATCCGGTGAACCACCTGGCGCTGGTCAAGGGCCGCATCGGCGACGGCGAGAAGGTGCTGGTGCGCCTGCACCGCGCCGATCCCATCGCCGACGCCTTCGGCGGCGGCAAGACCATCCAGCGGGCGCTGGAGCGCATCGAGGCGGAAGGCCGCGGCGTGCTGGTCTATCTGCGCGACGGCACCGCCGGCGTGCCCGCCGTCGCCATGGGCCATGGCGGGGAAAAGTCGTCCAGCGAGATCGAGCGTGACCGCCACTGGCGTGAGGTCGGCCTCGGCGCCCAGATCCTGCGCGACCTCGGCATCGTCTCGATTCGCCTGCTGGCCTCCAAGTCCCGCACCTATGTGGGCCTCGCCGGCTTCGGCATCGAGATTGTGGACACCGAGCCCCTCGACGCCTGAGTGCATGCGCCAATTTTGTGCAGCGCAGGTGCCGCTAAGCTGTTGTGACAGAACAACGACAGTTTTGCCTTGCGGGTGGAAGCGAGCAATCGCAACGCTTCCGCCCTAAATCGTGAGCGAAAAACAGGCGGCTAAACTCTTTTCGACCCCGATGGAAGGTGTCAGCATCCGTGTGACGTGATGCCGCGCTTTCCCATCGGGAGAGAAAACCATGTTTTCGCGCCGCTTCTGGTCCCGGTCCCCGGCTTCAGGCAGCCTCGTTCTGGGTCTCGCGTTTCTCGTCCTTGCCGGCATCGCGTCGGCCCGCGCCGGCAACAGCGGTATGGACGTGGATCTCGAACTCGTCCTCGCCGTCGACGTTTCCTATTCCATGGATACGGAAGAGCAGGCCCTCCAGCGCGAGGGCTATGCCTCGGCGGTAGTTTCCCGCGAATTCCTCGATGCCCTTCGCCTCGGCCCTTCGGGTCGCATCGCGGTGGAATATGTGGAATGGGCCGGCGACGGCGAGCAGAAGGTGGTGGTGGACTGGCGCATCATCGACGGCCCGCAGACCGCCAAGGCCTTCGCCGATGCGGTGCTGGGCGCGCCGCTGCGGCGGGTGTACCGCACCTCCATATCGAGCGCCCTTCTGTTCAGCGCTGACCAGTTCGACCTCAACGGCTACAAGGGCTTGCGGCGCGTCATCGACGTGTCCGGCGACGGCGTGAACAATCAGGGCCCGCCGGTGGCCCTGGCGCGCGATGCCGTGGTGCAGCGGGGCATCACCGTGAACGGCCTGCCGTTGCTGCTGAAGCGCGGCGCCTCCTCCGCCCTCGATGTGCCGGAGCTGGATGCCTATTATGAGGATTGCGTCATCGGCGGCCCGGGCGCTTTCGTCATTCCGGTGCAGCATACGGAAGAGTTTGCCCGCGCCATCAAGACCAAGCTGGTGATGGAGGTGGCCGGCGTGGTGCCGCCGCCCGGCCCCGGCCTCGTCCAGCGCGCGGCCGCGAAGGAACCACGGGTATCCTGCACCATCGGCGAGAAGATCTGGATGGATCACTGGGCCAATTGAAAATGTTCAATCCATCGTGGCGAGCGGCACACGGCGCAGCGCGTCAAGGTCCGCCGCCCCGGTGGCGAAGCAGGCGATGCGCAGTTGGTCCGTCATCTGCGAAAAATGCTCCACCACCGCCTCGGTTGAGGTGATGGCAGCCTTGAGGGTGCCCGCCGCCTGACCCACGAGGTCGGCGCCGAGCCGGATGGCCTTGGCTGCATCCACCCCGTGCCGCACGCCACCGGAGGCGATGAGGGGAAGGTCCGGGCAGGCCGCCCGCACCTCGACTACCGCCTGGGCGGTGGGAATGCCCCAGTCGGCGAAGGCGGTGGCGACGGCGCGGCTGCGCCCGGTGCCGCGCTCGCCCTCCACCAGCGCCCAATTGGTGCCCCCTGCCCCGGCCACGTCCAGCGCCGCAACCCCGCAGTCCGCCAGCCGCCGCGCCACGGCGCCGGACAGGCCGAAGCCCACCTCCTTCACCACTACCGGCGCGGACAGGCTGACGCAGAGCGAGCCGATACGGTCAAACACGCCGCGCCAGTCCCGGTCGCCACCCTGCTGGATCGCCTCCTGCAACGGGTTGAGGTGGATGACGAGGACATCCGCCCCGATCATCTCCACAGCGCGGCGGGCGGCATCCAGCCCCCTCGCGGCCAGAAGCTGGGCGGCACCGAGATTGGCGAACAGCGCGATGTCCGGCGCCCGCCGCCGCAGGTCCGCACCGAGGCCTCCGGCCGAACCGTCCTCGATTGCGATGCGCTGGGAGCCGACGCCCAGCGCGATGCCCAGCGCCTGCGCGGCCTCGGCCAGATGGGCATTGATGGATTCCGCCCGCGCCGGCCCACCGGTCATGGCGGAGATGAGGAAGGGCGCCTTCAGGGGGCGGCCGAGAAAGCGCGTCGAAAGGTCGATGGCGTCGAGGTCGAGTTCCGGCAACGCGCAATGGACGAAGCGCACCCGGTCAAAGCCCGCATCCAAGCGCGAGGCCACACGCCCGCCCGCGAGCACGATGTCGATATGGTCTTCCTTGCGCCGACCCGCGCCGCTTTCGTCCATCGACCCTCGCCGGCACCCGCCTTCAAAACGACAACGCGTTTTGCCTGAAGCCGCGGCGGTGACGCCACACGCCGGCAGAATCTGTCGCGCGGCGTGCCGCGCGCTCTGGCATCCTTCCTTAAGGGGTGATCTAAAGTCGTTCAAGGCAACGTATTTTGGCAACCTATCTTGCCAGCAGGGGTACGCCCCAGCAGCACAGCTTAAGATGAGGGGCGTGGATGGGGCAGAAGGGCGGACGGGACCGGCGGACCTCGGAAGGTTCGCACGACGTGCTGCGGCCAGGCTCGTCCCACGGCGCGTCGCAAGGTGGTTCCACCCTGGTGCTGGCCGTGGCGGAGCCGGAGACCCGGGCACCGGAAGGTCGCGTGCAGGAGCTGGAAGAGCCGGCAACCGCCGCCTTCCCGCCGCGCTCGCGCGACCTATCCTTCCTGCGGGCGGTGATCGATCGCCGGCTCGGCCTGCTGGTGCCGCCCGCCGCGTCCCACCCGGCCGTGCTGCATGCCGCCATGCGGCACATCCTGCTCTCGCCCGGCAAACGGCTGCGACCCCTTCTCACCCTTGCCGCCGCGATCCAGCTCAACGCCTCCGAGCATGCGGTGCTGGATTTTGGCTGCGCGCTGGAGATGATCCACGCCTCCTCGCTGATCGTGGACGACCTCCCGTGCATGGACGACGCCGCCATGCGCCGCGCCCAGCCCACCACCCATGTGCAGTACGGCGAGGATGTCGCGGTGCTGGCCTCCATTGGCCTTTTGTCGCGCGCCTTCGGGGTGGCGGCGGCAGCGCCGGGGGTGAGCGAGCGTGCGCGCCTAGAAGCGGTCGCCATCCTCTCCATGGCGGTGGGCTCGCTGGGCCTGTGCGGCGGCCAGTATGATGACCTGCGCCCGAGCCCCGGCCGCAGCCTGTCCGCTACCGAGGACGTGAACCGCCGCAAGACCGGCGTGCTGTTCTCGGCCGCTGTGGAGATCGCCGGCCATGTGGCGGCCGCCGACGAGACCCAGATGGGCCACCTGAAGGCCCTGGCCGGCCATGTCGGCCGCGCATATCAGATCCTCGACGACATTCTGGATGCCTCCGCCTCTTCCGCCAGCCTCGGCAAGGACGTGGGCAAGGATGCCCACAAGGCCACCGTCATCGCCTCCCTCGGCGCGCCGCGCGCGCGCAAGCTCCTGTCCGAGCACCTGGCGGGCGCCCTTGCCACCTCTCAGGAGCTGGGACCCAACACGGAAGGCCAGGAGCCCCTGCGCGATTTCATGACCGCCGCCTTCGGCGAACTGATGGGGCCGCTGGCGCCGTGAGCGCCGCGTCCCGATACGACCTCCAGGTGGAAGACCCGGCCCCGGCACTCACACCGGCCCCGCCCCTCGCCATCTCGGGCCTTCACGTGGGCTATGGCGCGCGCGCGGTGCTGGCGGGGGTCGATCTGGTCGTGCCCGAAGGTACGGTGACCGCGCTGACCGGCCCCAATGGCGCGGGCAAGACCACCCTGGTGCGCGCCATCTGCGGCCGCATCGCTCCCCGCGCCGGGACGGTGACGGTGTGCGGTGTTCCGGCGGCGGAAGGTGCCGCCCGCGCCCGCATCGGCCTCGCCCCGCAGGATATCGCGCTCTATCGCAGCCTGACCATTTCCGAGAATCTGGAGGTGTTCGCCAGCCTTGCCGGCGTGCCGGGGGCCGCTGTGCCCAGTTGCGTCGCCAACGTGATGGTGCGCACCGGCGTCGCCGATCGCCGCAACGAGCGCATCGACCGCTTGTCCGGCGGCTGGCAGCGCCGGGCGAACGTCGCCGCCGCTTTGGTGGGCGACCCGCGCCTGCTGGTGCTCGACGAGCCCACCGTGGGGGTGGACGCCCCCGCCCGTGCGGAACTGGCGGCTCTGGTGCGCAGCCTTGCGGGGGAAGGGCTCGGCATCCTCCTCGTCACCCACGATTTCAGCTTCGCCGAGGACGTAGCCGACCGCGTCGCCATCCTGAAGGACGGGCGGGTGGCCTTGGAAGGCGAGCTCGGCGCGCTGGTCGCCGCGCACTTTCCCAACCAGCGCCGGGTGGAGGCGACCTTCGCCGCCCCGCCCACGCTTGCCGGCCGGCAGGTGCTCGCCGCCCATGGCCTTCACCCCTCGCCGGACGAAATCGCCTTCAGCGGCGTGGTGGCGGATACGCCGGCCGCGGCGGGCGATCTCATCGCGGCCCTGAAGGGGGCAGGGCTGGTGCCCCGCACCCTGTCGCTCCAGGCCGCCGGGCTCGATGCGCTCTACGCCTCCGTCACCCGGAAGCCGTCCCCATGATGATCGCCATCGTCCGGGCCATGGTGCTCACTCTGATGCGCGACCGCGGCGCGCTGCTGATGACCTTCGTCCTGCCGCCGGTGCTGTTCGTGCTGTTCGCGGCGGTGTTCGCCGGCACCGGCGGTGAGGCGTCCAGCATCAAGGTCGCAGCCGCACGGGCCACCGATGCCCCCGCCGCCCGGATGCTGCTCGACGCCCTCGCCCGCGCACCGGATGTCCACCTGACACCGGTGGTCCCCGAAGATGTGGCCTTGCGCGTGGCGGACGGGCGCGCCGACGTGGGCCTGATCGTACGCGGGGACGTAGCCGCCGCCACCGACAAGCCGCCGCTGGTGATCATCACCGACGCCGGCCGCAACGTGGCGGCAGCGCTGCTCGCCGCCCGCGTCCAGCGCGTATTCACCGAGGAATTGCCAGGCCTCGCCATGCGGCGGGTGGCAGGGCAGATCGAGGTGCTGGTGGGGCCGTTCTCCGCCGAGCAGAAAGCGCGGCTCGACGATTCGGTGTCGCGCGCACCGGAGCTGGTGGCCCAGGGCGGCGCCGATCTGATGGAGCGCCAGCCCCTCGCCAGTCGCCGGGCAGAGCCGGGGGTGAGCTATTATGCCGGCGCCATCGCCATGCTGTTCCTGCTGTTCGCGGCGGTACAGGGGGCCGCGAGCCTGGTGGATGAACGCCGCTCGGGGGTGTTCGACCGCATTGTCATGAGCCGGGGCGGCGTGCTGGCGCTGGTGGGCGGCAAGCTGTTCTTCCTGATCCTGCAGGGGCTGGCGCTCGCCGCCGTGCTGTTCGCGGTGGCGCAGATCGTCTATGGCGTGCACGTCATCCAGCATCTGGGCATCGTCGCTCTGGTGGCAACGGCGGCCTCGGCGGCGGCGGCGGGCATCGCCTTGCCGCTGGCGGCCGTGGCGCGCACCCGCCATCAGGCACAGACCCTCTCCACCTTCGCAGTGCTGCTGCTCTCAGCGGTTGGTGGCAGCATGGTGCCCCGCTTCCTGATGCCGGAATGGCTCCAGAACCTCGGCGTGCTGACGCCCACCGCCTGGGGCATCGAGGCGTTCCAGGGCGCGCTGTGGCGCGGCGACGGCCTCGGCGATCTCGCCTTGTCCCTCGCCATCTTGCTCGCCTATGGCGCGGTCGGGGCGGGCTTCACCCTGTGGCTGATCCGCCGGCAGGTGCGGCTGGCCTGACCTTCCGGGCCCAACCGCCCCCCTGCGACACGAAATCCTGAACGGCGAGAGCGCTTCCCTCCGGCGCGCGGGCGCTTTAGAACCGCGCCATGGCGATCCTCGACCTTGCCAACCCGGTCCGCTTCATGAGCCTGTCCGCCCGCATCCTGCCGTGGATCGCGGGGGCGGCGGTGGTGACGCTCGCCGTCGGTTTCTTCCTCGCCTTCCGCGCCCCGCCCGATTACCAGCAGGGCGAGACGGTGCGCATCATGTACATCCACGTGCCGTTCGCGTGGCTTGGCCTGTTCGGCTATTCCATGATGGCGGCCTCCTCCATCGGCATCCTGGTCTGGCGCCATCCGCTGGCGGACGTGGCCCACAAGGCCGCAGCGCCCGTGGGCGCCACCTTCACCGCTTTGTGCCTCGTCACCGGTGCGCTCTGGGGCCGGCCCATGTGGGGCACCTATTGGGTGTGGGACGCGCGCCTCACATCCATGCTGGTGCTGCTGCTGCTCTATCTGGGCCTGATGGCCCTGCGCGCCGCCATCGACGACCCCAACCGCGCCGGGCGCGCTGCGGCGGTGCTGACTTTGGTGGGCTTCATCAACGTGCCCATCGTGAAGTTCTCGGTGGACTGGTGGAACACGCTGCACCAGCCGGCCTCGGTGTTCCGCATGGGCGGCTCCACCATCGAATCGAGCCTGCTGTGGCCGCTGCTGGTCTGCGCCATCGGCTTCACGCTGCTGTTCGTGGCGCTGCACATGCTGGGCATGCGCACGGAAATCCTCCACCGCCGGGTGCAGGCGCTGGAAGCCCGCGCCGCCGCCGAGGCCATGGCCTGAGCCGGCGGGATGAGCGATCCGAAATGAGCCACTTCGTCTTCATTGCCGCCTCCTATGGCGTCACCACGCTGGGCCTCGGCCTGCTCGCCGCCTGGCTCCTCGCCGATTACGGCCGCCAGCGCCGGACGCTCGCCGATCTGGAGGCGCGCGGTATCGGCAAGAGGTCCCGCCGCGGGACGGGGGATGCGCCGGGAGACGCGCCATGAGCACGCCCGACGAGACGCCCGCCCCGGCGCGGCCCCGCCGCCGGCTGTGGCTGGTGGCCCTGCCGCTGGTGCTGTTTTTGGCGCTGGCCGGCCTGTTCTTCTCCCGGCTTGAAACCGGAGGCGACCCCTCGCGCATCCCGTCCGCCCTGGTGGGCAAGGCGGCGCCCCGGATCGCGCTGCCACCGCTCGACGGCCTGAATGGTCCCGGCGGCACACCTTTGCCGGGCATTGATCTTGCGGCGCTTGCCGGCAAGCCGACGCTGGTGAATGTCTGGGCCTCCTGGTGCGGCCCCTGCCGGGACGAGCATCCGGTGCTGATGCAGCTCGCCAAGGACGGCCGCTTCAACCTCGTGGGCATCAACTACAAGGACGCGCCGGAGAATGCCCGCCGCTTCCTCGGCCAATATGGCCTGCCCTACCAGGCGGTGGGCGTGGATCCCAAGGGCCGCGCCGCCATCGACTGGGGCGTCTATGGTGTGCCGGAGACCTTCGTGGTCGCCAGGGACGGCACCATCGCGCACAAATTCGTCGGCCCGCTGACGACCGAGGCGGTGAACACCACCCTCCTGCCGCTGATCGCCCGCCTGTCGGGAAACTGAGCGACAGCCACAAGGGTGACGCCGGCGGCTACTGGATTTAAGGATTCCGCCATGGCCTTTTCCCCCGACGAGATCGAACGCTACGCCCGCCACATCGTGCTGCACGACGTGGGCGGCCCCGGGCAGCAGAAGCTGAAGGCGGCCACCGTGCTGGTGGTGGGCGCAGGCGGCCTCGGCGCGCCGGTGCTGCTCTATCTGGCCGCGGCGGGGGTGGGGCGGCTGATCCTGGTCGAGGACGACGTGGTCTCCCTCTCCAACCTCCAGCGGCAGGTCATCCACCGTACCCAGGACGTGGGCCGGCCCAAGACCGACAGTGCCAGCGACGCCATCGCCGCCCTCAACCCCCATGTGGAACTGGTGACCCACGCGGTAAGGCTCGACGCCGGTAACGCCCTGGACCTCATCGCCCGGGCGGACGTGGTGGTGGACGGCTCGGACAATTTCGCCACCCGCTATCTGGTGTCGGACGCCTGCGTGCTGGCGAAAAAACCGCTGGTGACGGCGGCGCTCGGCGCCTTCGACGCTACGGTGACCACCCTGCGCGCCCACGAAACGGCGCCGGACGGCACCCCCAACCCCACCTATCGCTGCCTGTTTCCCGAGCCGCCGCCGGCGGGCACGGTGCCGGCCTGCGCGGAAGCGGGTGTGCTGGGAGCACTGGCCGGGATCGCCGGATCACTGGCCGCGCTGGAGGCAATCCGCGCCGTGGTCGGCTTCGGCGAGGGGCTGGTGGGGCGCCTGCTGATGATCGACGCCCGCGCCATGCGCTTCGAGACCCTGAGCTATGGGTGGGACCCGGACAACCCCCTGACCGGTACCGGCGAGCGCATCACCGACCTGTCGGCGCATGTGCGGACCCGTTAAGGGGGAACCTCGCCCGCCATGAACGCACGCTACATCAGCTCTCGTATTTTATGAGCCATACGCTCCATTAGGCTCGACCAGTCTCCTGCTATCTGCTGCCGGAACAGACGGAGGCTCGGAAAGAAGACGGTTTCCTCGCCCTCACATCCCCACCGCCAATCGGGTATGGCCCGCAGGGCGACGAAGGTGAGAAGGCCGCAGGCGCCCGCCAGATTCGCGAGCGCGGTGTCGGTGGTGACGACCAGGTCGAGGGTCTGCATCAGGCCGACCGTGTCGATAAAGATGCCGTCCGCGTTAAAGCCCGCGTCAGGCCGCACGATCGCGCCTGCAAATGGCACCTGGTCCAACTGCTCGCTGCCTGCTCCGTGCTGAAGCGACACAAGGCTCACGCCCGGAATCTCGGCCAGCGGGGCGAAATGCGCCAGGGGCATCGAGCGTCCCACATCCACGTTGCGCGACGGATTGCCCTGCCAGTTGATGCCTATGTTGAAAGCGCCATCGCGGCGCAGGTGGCGCCATCTGGAAACCCGGTCCTGCGGCGCGGTGAGATAGGGCGCGGCAGGCCACTGGGCCGGGTCGGGGGACACAAGATGCGGCAGGCTGCCGATGGGAGCCCAGCGCAGGCCCTGCATCGACTGGTCTATTCCCGATAGATCGGAGACGACCGGCACCCGGCCGTCGAGGTCTCGAAGCAACGGGACGAGACCCGGCCTCGTGAGCAGGACGGTGCTGATCCCGCGATCCGCCAGAAGGCGCAGAAGGCGGCCGAAGAAGATCACGTCCCCTATCCCCTGCTCGCCCAGAACAACCAGCATTTCCGGCGTTTCCCCTCCGTCCCAGCGCGTGAACGGAAGCGGGTTGAAGGGCGGCGGCAGTATCCCTTCGCGATGCTCGTATCCCGCCCAGCCCTCCAGCCACTGTCCCTGGGCGAGTTTTTCCTGCGCATTTGCATACAAGACATAGGACCGCCGAGGATCGACTTCCAAGGCACGCCCGAGGGCCTTGCGCATGTCTGCCCGGCGGCCGTCATCCGCCATCAGACGGGCGCGCGACACGTGCGCGGATGCCAGTCGCGGATCGAGCGCGAGCGCAGCTTCCACATCGGCCATGGCACCGGAAGCATCGTCCTGCGCCCGGCGAATTTCCGCGCGAAGCTGGAAAAGCAGGGCTGATTTCGGGTCGAGAACAACGGCGCGGTCGCAGGCGCTGCGCGCTGCGGGCAGGTCCTCAAGAAGATGCAGGACGGAAATCAGGCGCACGTGGAATGCGGTGTTCTGAGGCGCCAGGTCGACAGCCTTTTCCAGGCTGACACGCGCCTCGGCCCACTTGCCCAGTCCCAGCAGGGCCTGCCCGCGCAGATATTCGGCATCCGCAAGCCCAGGGGCCAGGCGAAGCGCGGCATCGGCCGCGGCTATGACATCCCGGGAGCGCTGAAGTTCCAGCAAGGTCCCCGCCAGATTGACGAGATGCAGCGGCTGCCAGGGCTGCAGGGCGACAAGCGCTTCGCTGTCGCGCAGCGCCTCCTCCAGCCGGCCGAGGCGCGCAAGGGCGCCGGCGCGGTTGGAGAGCGCTTCGATCGACCGGGCATCCGCCGCCAGGACGGCGTCGTAGCAGGCCACGCCCTCCGCATATCGGCCGAGGGCGCAAAACGCATTGCCAGCCAGAAAGCGTGCCTCCAGGGGCGCGCCCTCAAGGCTGAGAGCAACCTGGAAGGCGGCAAGCGCCTTCTCCCAGTTGCCCAGGCCCTGGTGGCTGGCACCAAGCAGGATCGCCGCATGGGGATTGCGCGGATGAGCGTCCCCAAGGCGACGCGCCGCAATCACGGCCTCCTTGGGCCGTCCCACTTGCAGCAGCTCGAAAATCAACAGGCGCTGGATGTCGAATGAGGCGGAATGCGCTTTCGCAAGCCGGCGATAGATCGCGAGCGCCTGTTCGAAATGCCCCATCCTGTGCAGGTCGGCCGCGCGAGCGAGCGCGCTTGAGACTTCGGGAGACATGCGATGACAGACCCTCCCTCAACGTGAGATGAGATCCATGGTCACTTGTCCTGATTCAGCCCGATGGCCCGGTCTCCGCGACCGCACAACTGAGCTGTCGGCGCGTGTGCGAACAATGGGGGTGTGATCAGCCCGCCAGCTGATGGACGAGCAGGGTGTTGTAATTGCTGATCCAACCCGGGATCAGGAGGGCATAAACAAGTGCCCAGATACCTAAAAAGGTCAGGATAATAAAGCCCACGCCCACCACAGACAGGGCGGCACCGGAGATCGTGAGAAGCAAAATCGCAACGGCTGAGCCGGTGCGCTTGTATAAAACCGATGACCGCCGAGACCGCCCAGGAAGAACCATAGCAAATAGGCGACTACGGCTGACTTCTTGTTGGCTTCACAAAGCATCAACGCGCGCGCATCGCTGCCGCGCGACGAAAATCGGACGGGGTCCATGAAACGCCTCCCCCAATACAGCTCAAGGTAGAGCGGGAAGAGGCGCCGTGTCCATACCTTGTCTCCTAGATCCAAGAACTTCGTTCAAGGACCCCAGAGGGGGCACACTAATCGCGGGTATGGGCTTAACCGCACCCCAATCAGGCGCCCCCGCCCTCACAGCATGGCGGGAAGCACGCGGTCCGGCGGGCGGTGGCCGTCCATGAAGGTCTTGATGTTGACGATGACCTTCTCACCCATGTCCACGCGGCCTTCCAGCGTGGCCGAGCCCAGGTGCGGCAGCAGCACCACCTTGCCCTGCTTGGCGAGGCGGATGAGCTTCGGGTTCACCGCCGGCTCATGCTCGAACACGTCGAGGCCGGCACCGGCCAGCTCGCCTGCCTCAAGCTGGCGGGTCAGGGCGTTCTCGTCGATCACCTCGCCGCGGGCGGTGTTCACCACATAGGCCTCGGGCTTGAGCAGCTTGAGCCGCCGCGCCGAGAGCAGATGGTAGGTGGCCGGCGTGTGCGGGCAGTTGATGGACACGATGTCCATGCGCGCCAGCATCTGGTCGAGGCTGTCCCAATAGGTGGCGTCCAGCATCTCCTCGATGCCGGTGGGGAGGCGGCGGCGGTTGTGGTAGTGGATCTGCAGGCCGAAGGCCTTGGCGCGGCGCGCGACCGCCTGGCCGATGCGGCCCATGCCGATGATGCCGAGGCGCTTGCCCCAGATGCGCCGGCCCAGCATCCATGTGGGCGACCAGCCGAGCCATTCGTCCTTGTCCGCGATCACCGCCTGCGCACCCTCGGCCAACCGGCGAGGCACGGCGAGGATCAGCGCCATGGTCATGTCGGCCGTGTCCTCGGTGAGGACGCCCGGCGTGTTGGTGACGGTGATGCCGCGATTGAGCGCGCTCGCCACGTCGATGTGATCGACGCCGTTGGAGAAGGAGGCAATCAGCCGCAGGTTTTCCCCAGCCTGCGACAGGACCGCCGAATCGATGCGGTCGGTCAGGGTGGGAACCAGCACGTCGGCGGTCCGGACGGCCTCCACGAGCGCGGCCTGATCCATGGGCACGTCGTCGAGATTCAATTGCGCGTCGAACAACTCGCGCATCCGGGTTTCAACCGAGTCCGGCAGCTTGCGCGTGACGACGACGAGGGGTTTGCGACGCACCATCGTTACTCCCCATTCCCCATTTCTTAACGCTTCTGGTCCCGTCTATCAGACAGACAGGGAAACACAAGGCGCCCTGCACCGCGTGCCCTTGACGCGCCCGGTAGAGCGGCGCACTCCCCCGTTGCGAGAGCAATACGAAAGGACGAGCCCGTCATGCGCACGATGCGACCTCATCTGATGCGAAGCCTCAAGGCCCTTGCATTGGCGCTGGCGGTCACCGGGGGCGCCGGGCTTCAGCCCATCACCGCGCGGCCCGCCATGGCCGCCGAGGATGGCACCTCCGGTCTGCCGGTGCCGCGCTTCGTCTCGCTCAAGGCGGACAAGGTAAATGTGCGCAACGGCCCCAACAAGGACCACGACGTGTCGTGGGTGTTCAACCGCGCCGGCCTGCCGGTGGAAGTGACCGCCGAGTTCGAGACCTGGCGCCGCATCCGCGATGCTGATGGAGCGGAAGGCTGGGTCTACCATTCCATGCTGTCGCTGCGCCGCACCGCTCTGGTTGCGCCCTGGCTGAAGGGCGAGACCGTGCCCATGCGCGATGCCCCCAATACCGACGCCAAGGTGGTGGCTCGGCTGGAGCCCAGCGTGCTCGGCGTGGTGAAGACCTGCGACGGCAAGTTCTGCCGGCTCATCGGCGACGGCTTCGACGGCTATGTGCAGCAGTCGCAGCTGTTCGGCATCTACCCCAACGAAAAGGTGGAGTGACACCAGCGCGGCCCGGTAGCGCCGGACCGCACTTGGCATGAAGCCAGCGTGGCGCCTGAGCCCACTCGGCACCAGTCCAAGACCGGTGCCCGTGGGATCAGCCCTGGGTCTCAGGGATGTTCAGGACCAGCCCGTCCAGCGCCGCCGTCAGCTTGATCTGGCAGGACAGGCGGGAGCTCGGCCGCACGTCGGTGGCGAAATCCAGCATGCCTTCCTCCATCTCGGAGGGCTCGCCGACCTTGTCCGCCCAGGCCTCGTCCACATAGACATGGCAGGTGGCGCAGGCGCAGGCGCCGCCGCACTCGGCGACGATGCCCGGCACGCCGTTGCGCACCGCTGTCTCCATGGCGGTGGCGCCCTCGGGGCCCTCGACCTGATGGGCCGTGCCGTTGTATTCGATGAAGGTGATGGCAACCATGAATGAGCCGCTTGCTGCTCGCCTGCCGGAACCGGCCGTGGCGGAATGAGGACGTCGCGTGGTGACGCGATGCCTATAGCTGCAAGCGCGGGGCCACACCAGCTTTGCCCGGTCCCCATGGCCGCCCGGACGCGGCGTTAACGATATCTTCATTATTGTGGCCGGGCCGGTTCAATCCGCAGCGCACCATAGCTAGGATAAGGAACGGTAAACCATTTCCGTCCGGCCCCGTCGGATAGAAAGGGTGTGTGTACTGGACACGGCGCCGCGGCGGGAACACCCCGCGCGCGCCGTCGAAGGCAGAGGCGACAGCGACATGAAGCAACCCAAGAAGATCCAGGACCCGACCGAGGCGGCTCTGTCGGCTATCCAGGAAGCTCTGACGCTGGAGCTCGACAATGCCGAAGCGGGCCCCCTGACCAAGGGACCTGAAAGGGGATCCGAGCCCGCCTTTCCCCAGGATCGCTCCGTCGGGGAGCGCGCCGCCGCGGGTGAGCGGGGGCTACCGCCCGCGCCGCCCCGCGACGGCCGGCCGATCAACCGCAGGCCCCGGCCGCCGGAAGGCGAAGCCATGCGGCCGGACGCGCCCCGCCCCGAGGGTCGGCGCGACGGCCCGCAGCGCGCGCGCATCGACGCCGAGCGGCGCGCCGCCAACGACGACCGCCAGACCATCGGCCAGCTGCTGGGCCAGCTCCAGAAGCGCTCGGCGGCCACGCCCTATTACTGGGCGGCCGGCGCCTCGGCCTTGTGGATCATCGCCGGCATCGCCTTCGCCTTCGCCTACCACCGTGCCCTGGTGGCCAGCTCCAACGGCGTGGAATCGCTGTTCGGCTCCCCGGCCCTGCTCGGCATCTTCGCCAGCATCCTTCTGCCGCCGCTGGCCTTCTTCGGCCTCGCAAGCGTGTTGCGCCGGTCGCTGGAGCTGCAGGGCATCGCCCGTTCCATGACCGAGGTGGCCCTGCGCCTCGCCCAGCCGGAATCCATCGCCACAGAGACGGTGGTCACCGTGGGCCAGGCGGTGCGCCGCGAGGTGGCGGCCATGGGCGACGGCGTCGATCGCGCCATTTCCCGCGCCGGTGAGCTGGAAGCCATGGTGCGCGCGGAGGTGTCCATCCTCGAGCGCGCCTATGAGGAGAACGAGGCCCGCATCCGCTCCCTCATCGACGAGCTGCGGAACGAGCGCCACAACATCCAGATCGAGACCGAGCGCCTGCGTGAGGGCATCGTGAGCGCCGAGGCGGTGCTGTCCAACGAAGTGAAGGACGTGGCCTCGCGCATCCACGGCACCATGATGGAGGCCAGCGAGCAGGTCACCGAGATCCTGGGCCAGAAGGGCGAGCACATCACCGCCGCCCTCGCCCGCGTCGGCGACAGCATGATCGACGGCCTCACCGCCAAGGGCGGCGAGCTGATCGACCGGCTCCAGCTCACCGGCTCCGACATCCGCCAGGACCTGTCGGAATCCGGCGACCTGCTGGTGCACACCCTGAAGTCCCGCACCGACGACCTCTCCACCAACCTGTTGTCCACCACCTCCGACGTGGCCCAGCTCATCGACCGGTGGGGCGAGGACATCACCGCCAACATCGACCGCCTGAAGCACGGCATCGGCGAGACGCTCGCCGACAACTCGAACCGCTTCGCCGAAGACATCGACCAGCGCGTGTCGCAGGTGAATACCGCCCTGCGCGCCACCAGCGAAAACGCGGTGCAGGACTTCTCCATCCGCGGCGGCGAGCTGATCAAGAAGTTCGAGGAGACCGGCGAGCGCGTGGCCCAAACCCTCTCCGTGCGCGGCACCGACCTGGCCGACCGCATCGAGACCACCGGCAACCGCATCTATGACGCCGTGGCCGTGCGCGGCGAGGACCTGCAGCAGCGCCTCGCCGAGACCGGCGAACGCATCACCGCGTCCCTCGACCGGTCCAGCACCCAGGTGGTGGCTGCCTTCGTCGACAAGGGCAACGAGATCAGCTCTTCGCTCAACATCGCCGGCTCGGACATGACCGAGCGCCTGTCCCGCGTCGCCGGCGAGGTGACGCAGGCCATCGGCGCGCGCGGCTCCAAGGTCAACGAGGCCTTCCGCGAGACCGCCGACATGCTGGTCGCCACCATCGGGGTCAAGGGCGACGCCATCAAGGAGATGCTCACCGCCCGCCTCAAGGCGATCGAGGAGACCATCACGGTGGGCGGCGCCGACCTCGCCGAGCGCCTGCACCACGACGGCTCGGCCATCGCCCGGACCATGCAGGAAGGCGTGCGCGCCTTCGACACCACCATGAAGGTGCACGCGCCCGAGCTGGTGGAGCAGATCGCCCACCGCGTCGCCGCGGTGAACGAGAACCTCAAGCACGCCACCTCCACCCTGGACGAGCGCCTGTCGGCCACCACCGACAACGTCGCCACCATCATGGACCAGCGCATCTCGCGCATCGAGCAGACCCTGGACCAGCGCTCCCAGAGCCTCACCGAGACCCTGGCCACCCGCACGGTCACCTTCGCCCGCACCATCGCCGAGGGCACCAAGTCCGCCACCGAATCCCTCGACAAGTCGGTGGAGACGCTGGAGACCTTCTTCGCCTCGCGGTCCAAGGCGCTGGGCGACGTGCTCACCGAGCGCGCCGAAGTGGTCAACCGCAACATCGGCACCCGGGCCTCGGAGATCGCCTCGGTGCTCGACGGCCGCGTCCACCGCATCGAGGAACTGGTGCTCGGCCGCCTGGACGGCGTCGCCACCTCTCTCGAAGTGCGCGGCGGCGCCCTCGCCGACACCCTGGTCGGCCGCATCGAGACCGTCTCCGGCACCCTGCGCGCCGAGGCCTCCGAGGTGGAGCGCTCGCTCTCGTCCCTGTCCCAGAACGTCAGCCGCACCCTCACCGAGCACTCGGAGAAGGTGGCCGACGCCCTCGGCACCCGCCTCACCGAGATCGCCCATCTCATCGACGACAAGAACGGCACCTTCCTGTCGGCGCTGGAGCGCACCAGCCAGCGCGCGGTGGCGGAAATCACCGCCACCAACACCTCGCTCAAGAGCGACGTGGGTTCCATCATCGAGCGCCTGGCCGAGGCCAACGCCACCTTCCATGGCGCCATGTCCACGGCGGTGAACAACCTCGACGCCTTCTCCGGCTCGTTCGCCCGCCAGGTGGAGGGCTTCGGCGCCACCGTGGACGGCATCAGCCAGAACGCCGATGCCACCGCCTACCGCTTCCAGGGCCAGGTCGATGCCCTGCGCGAGGTGTCCAACGGCGCCCTGGCGCAGATGGCCTCGCTCGCGGAGCGGCTGGAGCAGAACCGCCAGCTCATGGACGAGGCCGCCCGCACCCTCGGCACCGCCCAGGACCAGGTGGACTCCACCCTCGCCGCCCGCCGTGGCGACATGGACCAGCTGTCTCAGTCCCTGGTGCAGCGCATCGCCGACGTGGACGCCCGTGTCAGCGCCTTCCATGCCATGCTGGACCAGACCTTCAGCGCGGCGCAGGAGCGCGCCCGCCAGATCGCCAGCGTGGTCTCGGAAGCCACCTCCGGCTCCACCCAGGCGGTGGAGAACCAGCTCTCGCTGGTGCGCACCGCCGCCGACCAGGAACGCGAGCGCACCGCCGCCGCCCTGCGCGAGACCTATGCCGCCGCCCTCGCCGACGTGCAGACCCTGTTCGGCGAGACCGGCAACCGCTTCACCGAGGTGGCCGGCGACCTCAAGCGCGTGGCCGAGGACGTGCAGCAGGCCATCACCCTCGCCCGCGAGGAGATGAAGCGCGGCATCCTGGAGCTGCCCGCCGAGACCGAGGCGAGCGCCGCCACCATGCGCCGTGCCGTGGCCGAGCAGATCAAGGCTTTGGCCGAGCTGAACGAGATCGTGGCCCGCCAGGGCCAGGCCCTCGACGTGGTGGAGACCTCCGCCCGCACCGCGACGCAGGACGCCGCCCGCGCCTCCGCCGTCCGCGAGGCGTCCCGCGAGACCTCCCGCAGCCGCTCCGAAGGCGGCCTGCTGCAGAGCGAGTTGCGCCGCTCGGCGCCGCCCGCCGCGCCCCGCCGTGCCGAGCCGGTGGAGCGGCCCGCGCCGCGCCCTGCACCGGTCCGCGAGAGCGTGTCCCGCGAGACCCAGGGCGAGGAGCAGGAAGGCTGGCTCACCGAGCTGCTCGCCCGCGCCTCCGACAGCCTGAACGACGAGGACCGGCCCGCCGCCCGCGCGCCCCAGGCCCCGGCCGCGAACACGGTCTCCCTCGACACCCTCTCCGCGGACATCGCCCGCATGGTGGACCACCAGGCGGCCGGCGAAATGTGGGATCGCCATAACAAGGGCGAGAACCACGTGTTCTCGCGCCGCCTCTACACGGCCCAGGGCCAGCAGGCGTTCGACACCTTGAAGCGCCGTTACCGCGCAGATGCGGAATTCCGTGAGACCGTGGACCGCTACGTGACCGAGTTCGAGCGGCTGCTCGAGCAGGTCTCGGGCGACGACCGCGGCAGTGCCCTCGCCAAGACCTATCTCACGTCCGACACGGGCAAGGTCTACACCATGCTCGCCCACGCCGCGGGCCGGCTGGACTGAAAATGATGCAGTGCAGCGCGCCGGGGCTTCCCTCCGGCGTGCTGCACCGCTATCCATCGGGTCCCGGCCTCCCTGTGCGGGAGCCATCCCTCGGCCAGACACTGTTTCGGTCGGGTTGTGATGCAACCGGATCGGCAAGACTGTCTTTTCGCCCATAGAGAGCGGGGTCAGCACGGGGGACATGAGCCCGGGCTGATCGCGCGCCAGCGACCGGAGCCTGTGCCATGAAGACCTATATCTGTGCGGCCTACGCCGGCGGACAGGGCAAGACCACGCTCGCGCAAATGGTGTTTTCCGCGCTCAGGAAGCGCGACCTCGCCTACAAGCTGGTGGCAGCCGACTTCACTGACGGCACGGGCCATTCCAAGATCGGCAAGTTCTTCCCCTCCAAGGTGCTGGAGCTGGGCATCGGCTCGGCCCTGGGGTCCAGCAAGTCCGAGAACGACGCCAACGCCCCGCTGCGCTACTGGGACCGTTTCGGCGGCCTGCTGCTGACCGGCGGCGCGGTGCTGGACCTCGGCGCCAACGTGGTGCCGCAGCTGGTGCAGTGGGCGCACCACCGGCGCGTCACCCACATCATGCAGCAGCGCAACTCGCCGGAGATCGACCTCATCGTCATCACCAAGCCGGAGACGCACTCCATCGAGAACGTCTCCACCCTCATCGAGGACGTGGTGGTGGGCGGCGCCCTGCCTGTCGCCAATATCATCGTGGTGAAGAACGAGGTGGGCGGCTCCTTCGAGGGGCAGAGCCTCTCCCGCATCGAGAAGGCCGCCGCCGGGCGCAGCCTGAGCTTCGTCAGCATCCCGCGCTGCACCTCGGAACTGTGGCCCCACCTGGAGCGCACCTTCACCCCCGTGGAGGAGGCGCTGGCCGCCACCGAGAACGACCTTGCCGAGAAGTTCGGCATCGAGATCTGGTCCGCCTATGCCGGCCTCATGGACCTGAAGACCTGGTCCGACGAGGTCTATGCCCAGCTCGGCCGGGTCGGCATCTGAGCCCCCGGCACCGGCTGAAAGCCTGAGGGTGCGCAACCTCATCACCGACGTGCCCGGCCTCCGGGTCGGCAATGCCACCGATCCGCACATCGGCACCGGCGTCACGGTGGTGCTGTGCGACGCGCCGGCGGTGGCGGCGGTGGACGTGCGCGGCGGCGGCCCGGGCACGCGGGAAACCGATCTGCTGGATCCCGCCGCCACGGTGGAGCGGGCAGATGCCATCACCCTGTCCGGCGGCTCCGCCTTCGGGCTCGATGCCGCCTCCGGGGTCATGGCGGGACTTGCCGCGCGCGGCCGGGGCTTTGCCGTGGGCACGGCCAAGGTGCCCATCGTGCCGGGCGCCATCCTGTTCGACCTGCTGAACGGCGGCGACAAGGGCTGGGAAGCCCACCCGCCCTACACCCAGCTCGGCCGCGACGCGCTGGAGGCGGCGGACCTCGACTTCACCCTCGGCTCCGTGGGTGCCGGCACCGGCTGCACCACCGCCACGGTGAAAGGCGGGCTCGGCTCGGCGTCGGCCATTGCCGCGTCCGGCCATGTGGTGGGCGCCGTGGTGGCGGTGAATGCGGCAGGCAGCCCTTTGTTCGGCGACGGCCCCCAGTTTCGCGCCGCGCCCTATGAGCGGGACGGCGAGTTCGGCGGCCTCGGCCTGCCCCCGGCCCTGTCGCAGGCGCTGGCGGACGAGGTGATCCATCCGCACCTGAAGGGCGGCATCTCGCGCTTTTCCACCACCATCGCCGTGGTGGCTACCGACGCGACCCTCACCACGGTGCAGGCCCGCCGGCTCGCCATCATGGCGCAGAACGGGCTGGCGCTGTCGCTGTATCCGGTGCACACGCCGCTGGACGGCGACGTGGTGTTCGCGCTCTCCACCGAGAAGCGCCCGCTGGAGGTCCCCCTGCCCGATCTCGCACGGCTGGGCGCGCTGGCCTCGGTGGTGCTGGCACGGGCGGTGGCTCGGGCGATCTTCGCCGCCACGCGCCTGCCCTTCCCCGATTGCCAGAAGACGTGGCACGATCATTTCGCGCCCTAGAGCCTTTCCCCGTTTCATCGAATCGGGAAGACACTCCAGGCTATTGAGTTGACGCGTTTTTCGTTCGCGAACCGGTTTCCACTTCGCTCGAAAACGCTCGAAGGACCCGACATGACCACCCCTGCCCCCCGCCACATCCCCGCGCACGCCCCCGGTCCTTTGCCCGGTGCCGAGCCGAAGCCGGCGCGCCTCGGCGGCCCGCTCGCGGTCATCTTCTGGTGCTGCTGCGGCATCACGGCGCTGCCACTGGCGGGCCTGTTCACGCTGATCGCGGAATTCGGCGTCGCGGGAGCGAGGTCCGCATTGTTCGATTCCTTCGCCGGCCCCGGCCTGCAACAGCAGGTACTGCGGTTCGGCCTGGTGCCGCAGGTCCTGCTGTTCGCCTGGGCGGCGACGGTGGTGGTGCTGACGGTGGCGAAGGCGCGCATCGCCATCACCTTGCTGCC